>JANMMF010000096.1:0-5877 GCA_031372985.1 Gemmatimonadota bacterium | reverse complement strand
TTTCGGGTTGTCGCGGTTTCCAAGACTGCTGACGCCATCGAGCCACTCTTTAAGCGAGGCTCCGCCGACGTCGCCCTGGTGTTCGAGTCGGGCTTCGCTGGCAAGCTCGAGAGCACGGAGCCGGCGCACCTGCTCGTCGCCATCGATGCGTCGGATCCCAATACCGGCACGACGTATCTGACCTACACGCGGGCGGTAATCTCGTCGTATCAGAGCGAGCTGAATGCGGCCCGCAAGCAGGTGCGGATCGCGACGGAGACGCGCATGCGCTTCAACCCGACCCTCGAGAGCGTCAATCTGTTCGTGCCCGGCCTCATCGCGCTGGTCCTCGTGCTTGTGTCGGCCCTGATGACCGCGATCTCGCTGTCCCGCGAAAAGGAGCGCGGGACGATGGAAGTCCTGCTCGTCTCGCCCCTCAGGCCACAGCAGATCATCGTCGGCAAGGTGATGCCGTACCTCGTCCTGGCCTTTGCCAACGTCCTCACCGCCCTGCTCGCGGCGTGGGTCGTCTTTCACGTGCCGTTTCGGGGAAGCATCGTGCTCCTGCTCGCTGAAAGCATTCTCTACACGCTGGTGTCGCTCGCGCTGGGCGTGCTGATCGCCGCACGCACTTCTTCGCAGCGCGCGGCGATGCTCACGGCCCTTCTGGCGACGATGCTCCCGACCGCCTTGTTGTCGGGAATGATCTTCCCGGTCGCGAGCATGCCTGGGTGGCTCCAGCCGGTCACGAACATTGTGCCGGCCAAGTGGTTCATCGTGATCGCGCGCGGAATCATGCTGAAGGGTGTCGGGCTCGGCATCCTGTGGCGCGAGACGCTGATTCTCTCCGCGATGGCGCTGCTGCTGCTCGCGGCGGCTATGCGCAGCTTCAAGCCGCGGCTGGACTGACCGTGCGAACGCTCCGCTTTCTCCTCAGGAAGGAGTTCCTCCAGATCTTCCGCGACAAGTTCATGGTGTTGCAGATGCTGTTGATGCCGATCATCCAGCTGCTTCTGCTTTCGAGCGCCGCGACGTTCGAAGTGAAGACCGCAGACATGTACGTGGTCGATCGGGATCACAGCGAGACATCGCGAGGGCTGGTCGACCGTATGCAGGCGTCTCGGCGATTTATAGTTGTGGGCGCCTCGCCTTCGACGGTACCGGCAAACGAGATGATGCTGGCCCGGAAGGTCGGCGTCATTCTGAGTATCTCGGCCGACTTCGAGCGGGACATCGTTCGCACGCGCGCGGGTTCGGTTCAGCTCATCATCAACGCCGAGGACGGGGCTGCGGCCGGAGTGACGCAATCGTACGCGGCGCAGATCATCGCCGCCTACGCCAGCGAGTTGGGCGCACAGCTGAATCCGATGGTGAGGGCGACGCCGCCCATAGAGGTCCGGGCGCGCGGCTGGTACAATCCCGAGCTCAACTACCGTGACTACATGGTGCCGGGGATTCTCGTGCAGCTGGTCACCGTTATCGGCACACTGATGACAGCCATGAACATCGTGCGCGAGAAGGAGCTCGGGACCCTGGACCAGCTGAGCGTGACACCGCTGTCGCAAGGTGTATTCATGGCGGCGAAGCTGATTCCTTTCTGGTTGATCGCGCTCGTCGAGCTGACGCTCGGTCTTCTCGTGGCGCGTTTTGTCTTCCACGTTCCGATGCTGGGTAGCATGACGCTCGTCTATGCCGCTGCCGCGGTCTACCTGCTCGCGGCACTCGGCATCGGCCTCTTCATCTCGACGCTGGTCGAGACGCAGCAGCAGGCCATGTTCGTCACCTTCTTCATCATCATGGTCTACCTGCTGATGAGCGGGCTCTTTACGCCGGTGCGATCGATGCCGGAATGGGCGCAGTGGATGGCGCAGCTCAATCCAGTCAAGCATTTCATCGCGATCATGCGGTCGATTCTGCTCAAGGGCGCGGGACCGCTGGATGTCGCTGCGCCAATCGGTGTGCTGGGAATCTTCGGGGCGGTTTTCCTCACCCTCGCGGTGAGGCAGTACGGAAGGCGTATCGGGTAGCTAATTTGGGAGGGTAGTCGGCTACTCTTCGCGGGATCTTCGCTTGCACCTGCCGATCAAGCGCATCCGGGAGCTGCTCGCTCCGACCTACACCGTTGATCGTGAGCTTGGTCGCGGTGGGATGGCTACTGTTTGCCTCGCGCAGGACACGAAGCATGAGCGCGTCGTCGCGCTCAAGGTTCTTCACCCCGGACTCGCGGAGTCTCTGGGGCCCGAGCGATTCCTGCGCGAGATCAAGGTAGTGGCGCGGCTCAGTCATCCGCACATCCTTCCGCTCTTCGATTCGGGCGAGGTCGAGGGATTGCTCTATTACGTGATGCCGTACATCGAGGGTGAGTCGCTGCGGGAGCGTCTCGAGCGGGAAACCCATCTCTCTGTCGACGAAGCGATTCGCCACACCCTTTCGATCGCATCGGCGCTCGATTATGCCCACCGGCAGAATGTCGTCCACCGCGATGTGAAGCCCGAGAACGTGATGCTGTTCGAAGGCGAAGCGATGGTGATGGATTTCGGTATTGCAAAGAGCGTAATGGAATCCGGCGAGCGGAGTATCACCCAAAGTGGGGCGCTCTTCGGCACGCCGGCGTACGTGAGTCCCGAGCAGGCGGCCGGCGCGGGCCACGTCGACGGACGTGCCGACCAGTACAGCCTTGCGGTCGTGCTGTACGAGATGCTGGCCGGCGAGCGTCCGTTCAGTGGCATCACCGAACTCGAAGCCTTCTCGAAACGGTTCAGCGAGACGCCCAGACCAATTCGTCAGCTGCGCGAGGGCGTGCCCGAGTCTCTGGAGACGGCGCTGACAAAAGCGATGGCTCCGGATCCGGACAACAGATACACCAGCATCGCGCAGTTCGCACAAGCGGTTGGTCTCGGTAGCGCGGCCGGTTCTTTCGTCGTAAACACGAACCCTCGCCCCACTGTGTCGGCGGCAAAGTCCGTCGCCGTCCTCCCTTTCACGAACATGAGCGCCGAAGCGGACAATGAGTACTTCGCCGACGGCATCGCGGAAGAGATCATCAACGCGCTCACGAAAGTCCAGTCCCTGCGGGTGGCGTCACGGACGTCGTCGTTCGCCTTCAAGGGAAAGAACGAGGTCATCGGTGAGATCGGCCGCAAGCTCAAGGTCTCGACAGTTCTGGAGGGGAGCGTTCGGAAAGTCGGCAACAAGCTCCGCATCACCGCCCAGCTCATCAACGTTGCCGATGGCTACCACCTGTGGGCGGAGCAATACGACCGGGAGATGCAGGACATCTTCGCGATCCAGGAGGATATCTCACAGGCCATCGTCAAGTCGCTGCGGGTAATCCTCAGCGAAGGCGAGAGGATCGCGATGGGCAGGGTGCGCACCGTCGACGTCAATGCCTACGACCATTACCTGCGCGGGCGGAAGTTCTTTCACCAGCACCGCCGCAAGAGTCTCGAGTACGCGGTGCAGATGTTCGAGAGGGCGATCGAGATCGACTCCAGCTATGCTCTCGCCTACGCCGGAATCGCCGTCGCATCCTCCCTTCTCTACACCTACTTCGACCGGCGCGCCGTCAATTCCATTCAGGCGGACATCGCCAGTCAGAAGGCCCTGGAGCTCGCGCCGGATCTGGCCGAGGCGCACCTGGCGCGCGCGATCGCGCTGCGGGTTGGCGATCACGCGAACGAAGCCGAGTCCGAATTCGAGGCGGCAATCAAGCTCGATCCCAAGCTGTTCGACGCGTTCTACTTCTATGGGCGCGCACGCAAGTATCAGGGACGATACGGCGAGGCGGTAAAGCTTCTCGAGCGTGCGTCCCAGCTGCAGCCGGAGGACTTCCAGGCTCCGGCGTTTCTGGGCGGATCCTATGCGGGACTCGGCATGCGCGCGGAGGCGACCGCGGCGCGCCGCCGCGCCGTGAAGCTGATCGAGCAACATCTCGACCTTAATCCGGACGATGCGCGCGCCTACAACCTCGGCGCGACGACTCTCGCGAAGCTGGGAAACATTCCGCGAGCGCTGGAGTTCGCGGCGAAGTCGCTATCGATCGAGCCCGAGGATCCTTTGTGTCTGTACAACGTCGCCTGCCTGCATGCGCTGATCGACAAGCGCGAAGAGGCGCTTGGCTATCTGGAGCGAGCGGTTACGAACGGCTTCGGGCACATGGAGTCGATGGCGAACGATCCGGATCTCGATTCCATTCGCAAGACTCCCTGGTTTCACGCGATTGCGCAGGCGATGACGCAGACCTAGGCAGGAAACCTCACGGGTGTTGCGGGTGTATGCGCTGCTCAGTCAACGCATATAGTGATTCCTCTCCTTCTGTTTGCCCAGCTCGCCGCTCCGGCGGACCCCGTTTACTCGTCCGAGAGAGTACGCGACCTCGTCGCGCGCGCCGCGGCCGCCAACCACGCGCCGCCGCCCGAGCTGCGCGGGTACCGCGCACGCGTAGAGACCGAATTCTCGATCAGTCTCCGCGACACGCTTGGCCGTGAGCGCGCCGCCCAGATCGAACAGCTCTCGTCAAAGGTGGAGTGGACCCGCGACGGCAAGTACGACATGCACGTGGTCGGTTACCGCTCGCAAAGCCTTGGCGCGCCGATCTCGACGCTGAGCTTCGTTAAGGGTTGGACGGAACCGTCTCTCTATGGCGATCGCCTGCAGCTCGGCGTCCAGCTCGGCGCGCCTCCGGATCCGAAAGCAAAGACGAAGAAGAGAGGCGGCAGCTGGATCGTCGCGGTCCATCCCTTCTCCTACGATCGGGACCGCTACTACAGGTTCTCTGGCGGAGATACGGTCGTGGTCATGCAGACGGCCGGACGCACTATCCGCCTCGTTCGCGTGCACGTCACTCCGCGTCTCGGCGATGCCACGCGACTCGCCGCATTCGAGGGAGAGATCGATCTCGACGCGGACCGCCATCAGATCGTGCGGATGCGGGGGCAATTCGTCGTTCTCGCTGCGAAGGGACGTCCAACTCTCTCGCCGTTGCCCGGACTCACGGGCGTGGTGTACTGCGAGTTCGTCAACGCGGAAATCGACGGGCGATACTGGCTGCCCGCATTTCAGCGGACGGAGCTGCAATCCACCTTCGCGCTCCTGGGACAATCGCGGGCGGTCATGCGCTCGGTCTCGCGCTTCTCCGATCACATCATCGAGACGAGTGATACGCCGATGGTGGCGGACGCCCGGCGTGAGACGGAACATCGCACGACGTGGGCTCCGTCGGACAGCGTGAGTCGCTTCAGGAATTGGACTGCAGCGCTTGGCTCGGCCACGTTCGATGTAAATGCGAACGACTTCGAGGATGTCGCGCCCGATGTATGGAAGCAGACCGGGCCTCCGCGGCTCGACATCGCCCCAACCAAGACTGACAACTTCTTCCGCTATAACCGAGTCGAAGGGCTGTACACCGGTCTCGAGGCAAATCTTCGGATGCGAAGCGCCGCCCCCGGCTTGAGCTTCGGCGGCTCGGTGGGGTGGGCGTGGACCGAGCGCACGGTCCGCGGTGGCGCTCACATCGCTCTGCGCCGCGACCCGTGGCGGACGGGAATCCGCGCCGAGCGGCAGTTGGCGAACACCAACGACTTCACTCCTCCGCTCAATCCGGAGAGTGGCGGGCTCGCCGCAATGTTTGGATCGGTCGACGATTTCGACTATGTCGACCGAAGGGTTGCGCTGGCGTCCGTGACGAGAGTGATAGGAGTCTCGGATGCCGCGCTAGTGACGCTTCAAGCCGGTGGGGGCTCGGACCGCTCTGAAGTATCGAGGCTGGAGCACGGCGTCGCTGGCGGCGGCACGTTCAGGCCGAACCGCGGATCGACTGATGGCAATTACGCGCTCGGCGTTTTCGAGGCCGAGCTGCATCCGGGTGTCAGCGGCGATTTCGTTCAGCCGGGCGTAGGA
>JANMMF010000079.1:0-17134 GCA_031372985.1 Gemmatimonadota bacterium | reverse complement strand
CCTGGTTCTGGCTGCCGTCGCGCCATTCGTGTTGCTGATCGCGATGGTCGCGCGCCAGCACCGGTTCAACGAGCGAGCATCCGCCGAGGAGAGAGCGCTCGATCAGGCCGGCGCGCTCGCCGACAGGTTGGATAGCCGCTTCGGCTCCATCGAAACCGTCCTGCTCACACTCGTGCATTCCGTCAGCCCCAAACCGGCGGACTCGCTTCGCAATGACGCGCTTCTCCGCAATGTCGCCGCCGAGCTTCCGCCCGAATTCGCCCACTATGCGGTGACGACGTCGAATGGTGTGGCTATCGGGACCTCGGATACGCTGCGCGGCGGACGGAGGCGACCAATCGTGATTCCCGCGACCGCCAGCGACACTGTTCTCGGCTTTGTCATCCAGGGACCGGCGCCGCTATACGGAATCGACGGGGAACCGGCGATCGCGATCTCCTACGACGACACCGCGCTCAAAGTCCGCGTCAGCGGCCTGTTGACGGTGGCGCGATTGCAGCGAGAACTGTCTCAAGGAATCCTCCCCCAGGCCGCCATCGCCACCCTCATCGACAAGCGCGGAACGGTCGTCTTCCGGTCACGTCACCCCGACACCTGGGTCGGCAAGAATGTTTCCGACTCGGCGCTCTTCGCGGCTTCCAGAGGGAAGAATGCCGGGACCGCCGCGATCCGCGATCTCGATGCTGGAGATGTGTTCTCCGGCTTCGTCACTGCCCGGCACGTACCATGGGTCGTTCACGTAGGCTCGCAGCAATCCCTCGCGTTCGCAAAGGAGCGAGCCGATTTCTGGCGGGCGATCTGGTTCGGCAGCCTTGCCCTCCTGATCGCCTTCATTCTCGCCTGGACGCAGGCCACGCGAATCATCATGCCTATTCGGACGGTGGTCCGCGATGCTGTAATCCTGTCAAAGGGGGACCTGTCGCACCGTTCGTCTCACGCAACTGGCGCAGACGAAATCGGAATCCTGGGCCATACGCTCAATACCATGGCGGAGGGGCTGGAGAAGCGCGAAGAGGCTCTGCGGCGAAGTGAGATGCGCTTCCGGGCGATCATCGAAAACGTCAACGACATGATTGTCATCCTGAACGCCGACGGCACCCGTCGCTACGCGAGCCCGGCCATGTCGCGCATCCTCGGCTACAGCGAAGAGGAGTTGCTGACTGGTACCGCTCAGGACCTGGTGCATCCGGACGACTGGCCGGCTGTGCGCGAGCTGATGGCCGAGGTAAAGCGCTCTCCAGGCACGTCGGTGTCGGGTCAGGCCAGGTATCGGCACAAGGACGGCTCCTGGCTGATCTTCGATGGCGCCCTCAGCAATCTCACCGACGTTCCGGGAATCGAGGGAATCGTCGTCAACATGCGTGACGTGACCGAGCACGCCACCCTGGAGAGCGAGCTCCGGCAGGCGCAGAAGATGGAATCGGTGGGCCAGCTCGCCGGCGGCGTCGCCCACGATTTCAACAACCTCCTGACCGTCATCGCCGGTCGAACGGATTTTCTGCTCGGATCGCCCGACCTCGACTCCGAGCAGCAGATGGATCTCGCCGAGATCAAGAAGGCGGCAGAGCGAGCCGCCGAGCTGACCCGCCAGCTCCTTGCTTTCAGCCGCAAGCAGCTGCTCCAGCCGCGCGTTCTCGATCTCAACCGCGTCATGGGCGAAGTCGAGCCCATGCTCCGGCGATTGATCGGTGAGGACATCCAGATTCGCATCGTCGCTGGGGAACGCCTCGGAAACGTGACGGCGGATCCCGGACAGCTGCAGCAGATAGTGCTGAATCTCGCGCTCAACGCGCGCGATGCTATGCCATCGGGTGGAACGATCACTCTTCAAACCGCCAATCAGTCCATTCGCGGCGGCGCGCGCGCGGGCGCCATGAATGTGGAGCCTGGTGAGTACGTCGTGCTGCAGGTGTCCGATACCGGGACGGGAATGGATCTGGCGACGCAGAGTCGAATCTTCGAGCCCTTCTTCACGACCAAGGGCCAGGGAAAGGGAACTGGTCTCGGACTTTCGACGGTGTACGGGATCGTGAAGCAATCGGGCGCCGCCATTTCAGTCGTGAGCGCGCCGGGCGCTGGAGCGACGTTCAGCGTCTATTTTCCGCGCACCGATGGCTATGCGTTGGCCCAGTCGACGGAGAAGGAGGTTGAATCCCCGCTTTCGGGTACCGAGACGATTCTGCTGGTTGAGGATGACCGCGGCGTTCGGAACCTGGTCGAGCGCGTTCTCAATTCCCGCGGCTACCGGGTTCTGTCCGCGGCTCACGGGGGCGACGCCCTGCAGATGGCCCAGGCACGGAACGGGGACATCGATCTGGTGCTGACGGACATCGTCATGCCGGCGATGAGTGGACGTGAGCTGGTCGATGCGCTTCGGTCGACGCGACCGGAAGTACGCGTGCTCTACATGTCCGGCTACACCGACGACGAGATCGTGCGCCGCGGCTTGCAAGACCCGCACATGTCCTTCATCCAGAAGCCGTTCACGGCGGAGAATCTGGCGATGCAGGTTCGCAAGGTCCTGGACGCCGCAGCATGAGTGCAGCGACGGCGATGAAGTTCGCGCCGCGCCGCATCGAGCGAGTGCTGTTGATCGTGAACCCCGCTTCGGGCCGGGGCGCGCGAGTCCGCGTCAAGGCGGAGAAAGCGTTCGAGCGCTCAGGGGTCGTGTGTGATACGATGCCGACCGAAGCGCCAGGGCACGCAGCCATCCTCGCCAAGACGCACGGGCACAAGTATGACGCGGTCTTCACGCTCGGTGGAGACGGAACCGTAATGGAAGTTCTTAGCGCGCTCGCGCATCACGGGCCTCCGCTCGGCGTGCTCGGCGGGGGCACGGCCAACGTGGTCGCGAGGACGCTGCGCATACCGCTGAACCCGGCGCGGGCGGTGCCGATGCTTCTCAACGGAGACGAAGCGACGATGGATCTGGGCCGGCTGAGCGACGGACGGCGATTCGCGATCGGCGTAGGAATTGGGCTGGATGCGACGATGATCTCAGAAGCCCCGGCACGACTCAAGAGACGCTTCGGGTTCATGGCGTACGTGATCGGCGGCTACAAGGCGGTGCTGCGCAATCAGCAGTTCGAGCTGCGGCTCACAATCGATGGAGCGGTATTCGAGCGCACCGCGTCTGCGATCTTCATCGCCAACTTCGGAGCGGTGCTCAACAATCTCGTCGCCTTCGGAGACGGGATCGTCCACGACGACGGCCTCCTCAACGCCTGCGTCTTTTCGCCGACAAATCTGCCGGACGCTTTGAGGATCCTCTGGAGGATGCTGCGAAAGGATTTCAGCCCTGATCCGTGCCTGTTCTACAAGTCCGGCCGGGAATTCAAGGTCGAGACAATGCCGGCGATGCCGGCCCAGGCGGATGGAGAGATGCTGCCGAATACGCCGTTGTCGGTTTCGGTCGATCCGCTGGCGGGGCGCCTGCTCATCCCTAAACGGGATCCGCGCTAGAAAGTAAACCCGAGGGTGACAAGCGTGCGCCGCTCGGGATTGTTCGTGCGCATCACAGTCACACCCACGTCGGGACGAACAACGCCGATCGATACCCCGGCGCCCGCACCCTGATGCCAGCCCCCAGGGGACTCGCCGTCCACATACACACGCGCCACATCGACGAAGCCGATGAGTCCGACATTGAGTGGCAGGATCAGCGGAAACTGCGCGACCGGAACGCGGAGCTCCGTCGTGCCATACGCCGAGGCGTCGCCCGCGAACCTCTGACGGTGCTCGGTGCGAAGGGAACGCGATCCGCCAATGAACGCGGCGTCGAAGTAGGGAAAGTCGCCGAAGAGTTTCTCGCCGCCCGCCCGCACCGCCAGCACCGGGCGTGTCAGGAGCGGCAAGGTAAGATACGCCGACGCGACGCCGGCAACTTTCTCATATGCGGTCCGGACGTCGAGCATCCCTGGATATGCGCTGGCCGTGAGACGCAGCTTTCCCCAGACAGGCGGGCGATCGCCGCCTCCACCCAGGTCTACCAATGGGTTGCGTCCACCGACATGGAATAATTCATTGGAGCCACGAGTATCGTACTGGAGAAGTAGCTGCAGTCCTGCCTGGGAAAAGCGATTGAATCCGTAGGGCTGCTGCAGAGAGATGAACCGATTCGCCGTACTATCGGTGCTGGTGTGGCGCACGATCGGTCCCAGCGAAATATCGCTCCTCTTGTTCGGTGAAAATCCAAGCCCGGGCCTGAAAGTCCACTGGCGCTGTCTCACATCGTAGAAAGTGCCGCCCAGGTCAGAAACGTCGTTGCCCAGACCACGGAACTCGACGACCTCGAGCTGTGACATCCCCGCCGACACCGGCATGTGAAACGAAGAGCTTTCGAATCGCTTGTCGTATTCCAGTCCGACGTCGAATCCCTTGATGGCAGTAGAGTAGGCGACGTCCGCCATCATCATGCTCGCATACGGCACTCGGCGAAATCCGTAGTTGTAGCGAGCGATCCCAACGCGCGGGACAAGTCCGAGTCCATGACCGCTCCCGATGCTGACTACCGGCCGGATACTCGTCCCGCGATCCCTTTGTGGAGGAGCGAGCTCCCCGTAAGCGAGCGCCCAGGGGCGTCGGTCGAAGCGCAGCTGCGACTCCGCGATCTCCCGTTTGTCGGCGCTGTCACCGTCGTACCTCGTTCCGTGCACGATCCCCGATTCGTACATGTACGTCGGATGCCTCCGTCCGCCCACCCGCGAAGAATCCGTCAACGTATTGGTTCCGTCGCCGCCAATGATGCGGACCGGAATGCTGCTGCGCACATCCCCGCGCACGATCGCGCCGTCGTTTCCCCCGTGCAGATAGAGACGGATCTCGCTGGTCTCGCGGGCGTCGTAGCGCCGCCGAAAGTGAGGGGACCGGTTTCCCGCCCGGATTCTGACATCCACGATGCCGTCACCCGAGCGGACCACCGTCGCCGTCTCGTCGGCATCCGTCCCGTGAATGTCGGCGACGGCCGCGACTACGTCGTAGTAGCGTCGGGCGAGGGCCGGAAGGCTATCGCGTCGCGCCCTCAGCTTCCCCGAGATCTCCGCGAACGACACCGAATACTCCTTGGGCATCCGCTGCACCGCGGCATCGATCACTTGATTGCTGATTTTGCCAACGAGCGCCGCGGCAACCGAATCCCACTCAGGCCTTTGCAATTGTCCCAATAATCGGCGGTCGAACTCGATTGCATCCGTGATCAGATTCATCACGTTCGGATAGGTGCTATCGAAAGGCATGATGCTGGGAGCCACGTACCTGGCAAGCTTCAGCACGAGGCCTTCTTCCGAATGAATGACCTTGTCGCGGTCGCGCGCGATGGGAATCCAGGGCGCGTCGGCCGCCGCGCTGAAGCGTGCCCACATCCACTGATCCGGGTGTCGATCGTTGTCGCTCAGCAGCATGTCAACGAGTCTGGCCGTCAACAGCGCCCGGGCATCGGCACGGTCCAGGGGATCACGATTGATTCGCTCGAGAAACTCCTTGGTGTCTATGATCTTTACCGCTCCCGCAAAGCCGCGGGCGTTGTCCTTCGTCTCGGGTCGCTCCTCCATGGTGCCGAGCGCACCGGCGAATTCCTTCCGGAACTCGCCGAGGAGCGGATCATCGGGCATGACGAACAGCGTCGGCACGGGGTGGAGCACACCGGCCGCCTCCATTATCGGATTTCCGGGAAGAGGCGCCGCGGGATGGAGCGAGCTGCGCGCGTCGGCGATCGCGTCCCAGATGATGGTGTGCCGGTACAAGTCTGGCAGCGCGATTCCTTTCCGGACCGGCCTGAATACATACTGTCTGCCGTCCTTTCCCTCGAAGCGAAGATTCAGGGTCTGCAATCCACCCCCCGTCTCGGCGGGACGGATCCCGCCGGCGAAGGATCTGAGATCCAGAAAGGGGACTGTGATCGGCGTCACCCATTCATCGCGGTAATTGTCACCCATCAAGAACCGGTGAAAGGAGCCAGCCGCGAAGCGACGATTCGCGGCAAGCGTTGTGTCATGCGGCGCTGTGTCCCGAGCCGGCTGCTGGGAATGAAGCTCCGGGAAAGCGACGACGGAGAGCACCAATGCTAGGCGAAGCGCGGCAAATTGCAGGTAGCGCATTGAAATCGTTGGCATGGCCCCCGCCAGTGCAAAATGAACGCCCGCATTGGAGGTGGCCCAGACCGTGCGTCCGAGGACCAAACTGGTGGAGAACATTTCGCTGGAATCAATCGCGAGGAAGATGGACCGACAGAGAAGTTCGGAAACGTGTGCTTACAAGTTCCTCGGCTCCGTGCGCGTGTTTGCGCAGACCGCGTTATTCGCTTCGGCGCTGGCCGTGGCGGTGGGTTGCCACCACAAGGTCACGATCGAGGAGCTGGCGCCAGCGGACATAGAGACGACCCTGTTCCTGATCGGTGATGCCGGTGAGCCCGACCCGCGACAGATTGGCTACCCGCTCGATTCCCTTACGGCCCAAGCTGCTGCCGCGCCCGAGCGGAGCGTAATAATCTTCCTCGGCGATAATGTTTACCCAGCCGGCATTCCGGCCGAGGGCGCCGCGGAGTGGGCAGACGCGCGTCGCAGACTCGACGCGCAGGTGAAAGCCATCCCGCTAGGGGCGCGGGGAATTTTCGTACCCGGCAATCATGACTGGTCAAACGCGCAACCGTTCGGCTTGTATTCCATCCGGCTCGAGGAGCAGATGATCGCTTCGTTGGCGCAGGGCCGGAATGTGCGCATGCTGCCGGGAAACGGCTGTCCGGGACCCACTTCGTTGGACATCGGACGTCTCCACCTAGTCGCGCTCGACACGCAATGGTGGCTGCACAGTTTTATAGTGCGGGACGACAAGTCTGCCTGTCCGGCTGGTACTATCGGAGCTGTGACGGCAGCTCTGCGCGAACAAGTCCGCCCGCAAGGCGACGGTCGAGTGACGTTGGTAGCAGCCCATCACCCACTCATGACCGGCGGAATACACGGCGGCTACTGCGGTGTCACTGGTCCATTTCGCCGGTTTGGGGGAAACGCCCAGGACATACTGTCTTCGTCGAATCGCGCAATGCGTGACTCGCTGCGCAGTGCATTCTTCGGGCACCCCCCGCTCGCGTACGTCGCGGGCCACGATCACAACCTTCAGGTTCTCCGCGGCGGTCGCAACGTCGACTACCTCCTCGTAAGCGGTGCCGGCGCCGCCGCGAAAACCGAGTGTGCAGTTCGTATGCGCGAGAGCTATTACGTCAGTCAGCATCGCGCCGGCTTCATGCGGGTGGACATCATGAAGGGCAAGGGCGTACTCCTCCGGGTCTTCCGCTATCCGGCGGTCGGTGCAAGCGCGCTTGCATACTCACGCTGGCTGGAGGTGCGCTGACCATGTCACCTCGCACTCGTTCGCGCTTCGCGTCGGGCCGGCGCCGGCTCGTACTGCTCCTATTCGCCGGCGCGCTGTCGGGCCCAGGCTTTCTCCAGGCGCAAACGCTTCAGTCACTTCCGGTGATGCCAGTAGAGGCAACGCCGATTGGCGCGCTCCCGCCGATTGCTTTGCCCATGCCCGCGAGCCGCGACAACAGCTATTGGGGCTTACGGCTGCAGTCGGGCCAACGGCGCGAGCGTGGACAGGAGGATCTGCTCGCGGTCGCCGCCGGGATCGACTATCAGGTGAGCGGGGGATCGATCGTCGGTGTCACGGGCGGCTACCAGTGGCGACAGAACTGCCAGGCCACGACGAGCGATTGCGGCGGCCATAGTCTTTTTGGCGCGCGGGCTCGGTTCAATTTGGTAACCGGCGGACCAACGATCGCCGGGATGCTGGGTGATAAGGCCGCGACAAGCACGCTGGGCACAGAGTTCGGCTTCGGCTACGCCCCAAACGTGACACCGGGTGCGAACGCGTGCACATTCGATGTCGGCGTCCCGCTCTCGATCGCCCTGCTGGAGCGGATCCGCCTGGTCACGTTCGTCACACCGGGAATCGTATGGGACGTCGACTGCTCCTCCGACAACACGCCGAGGCTCCAAAGCTATCTACTGGGGTTTGGGCTCGGGCTTCAGCAGCTTGGATTCCGCGGATTCGACGTTCACGTGGGAGCGCAACGAATCTTTCGCGGAACGACCGGGATGCAATTCGGCGTCAGTATTACCTGGGTACGGCTGCCATGAGGGTGGGCGATAGATGAACGCCGCCCGCGCAGTTTCACTGGCAGCGACACTGCTGCTCGCGGCCGGCTCGCTCGGTGGTCAGCAGCCTGCGGCCGAACTGCCGGTCACACCCAACACCAAGCTGTACGCCAAAATCGAGCGCACCATAATCAGGATTCACTCGGTGTTCGACCGTCCGCTGCATCCCGTAATCAGCGGTGTCGGGCCCGGAGGCGGATGGGGAGCGGGACCGGGCTACGAGGCTCCCGGTCGGGGACCGTGGGATTTCAGCGCCAAGGCCGTCTATACGACGAACAGCTACTGGCTGGCCGAAGCGATCGCTGGATACAAGGACCGCCGCTCGCAATTCGAATTCTTCGGGCGGGGGCGTGAAATGGGACGGCTCGACTACTACGGTCTCGGGCCCGGCAGTAACCTGTTCGACCGCACGAGTTACAAGTTTCGCGATCCCGTCGTCGGCGCTCACGGAAAATATCGGCTCACGCCCTGGCTGGCTCTCGGTGGCCGGGTCGAGGAGATGTGGCCATATGCCAGCTCGGGCGACAGGTCACCTAGCGTTGCATCCCGATTCTTTCCAACCTTCGCGCCCGGGCTGTTTTCGCCGCACCGCTACGGACGTTATCAAGGCTCAGTCGACATTCACCTTCCCGCCGCCGCAGGTGACGCTTTCTACCAGGGTACGAAGTCCCGAGTCACTTACGCAATCTACGATCAGCAGAACGACGAGCAGTTCAACTTCAGCCGGCTCGATCTCGAAGCGCAGCAGACCTTCGCCGGTTTCGGAGCCCACCATCGACTGACATTGAGCGGTTGGGCGGTCACGACCATGACCGACGCCGGGCAAGTGGTTCCATTCTCCCTGCAGCCTACACTTGGCGGGAAGTCCGAGATTCGGAGCGTTCACGAGGACAGGCTCGGATCCGATGGAACCGACGCCACGCTCCGCGGCTATCGCAACCTTCGCTTCAGAGATCGGAACCTGCTGCTGTTGCAGGCCGAGTATCGTGTCCCGCTATGGGGTCCGATCGATGCGACAGTGTTCGCCGATGCGGGCAAGGTGGCGCCCACCCGATCCGATCTGGACTTCACCGATCTCCGAAAGGACGCTGGCTTCAGCCTCAGCATCATGAAAGGTTGGTCGACCTGGGCGCGAGTGGATGTCGGCTTCGGAAGTGGTGAGGGAACACGCGTGTTCTTTACTCTCGGGGAGCTGACACCGTGATCTTGCGCGCCATTGTCGCGATCCCGCTGTCGCTGCTTGCCATCTCGTGCTCCATCAAGGAGCCGGCCGCGGTCGAGCCGGTGAGAATGGCGCAGCTCTGGGAGGCCCCTACCGACCTCGCGCAGCGCGATCTTTTTCTCGGCGCAGGCGGATCGAAGAACGAGCCCGATCCCAACGAGATGTACGAGTTCAAGGATCAGAAAGCCGTCGGCACTCAACCCGGCTACGACGTCAAGGATTCCAAGGGAAGGGAGTGGAGCGTCAAGCTCGGAGCGGAAGCTCGTCCGGAAGTGGCGGCGTCGCGGCTGCTGTGGGCAATCGGCTATCACCAGCCAAGCGTCTACTACCTGCCCCGGTGGACGCTGGTGCGCGATGGAAAAAGGACTCCGCAGACGGGGGCCAGGTTCCGGCTCGACAACACAAAGAACCTGGGCGAGTGGTCGTGGCGAAAGAATCCATTTCTCCATACCCGCCCGCTTGCGGGCCTGTTCGTGTACCAGGTGATGGTCAACAACTGGGACGTCAAGTCACAGCAGAACGCTGTTTATCGATTCAAGGACGACGACAAGGGTCCGCGTGAGCAATACATGGTGAAGGATCTGGGCGCGTCGCTCGGCAGGACGGCGTGGCCCGTGGGCGGCACCAAGGCAGACCCCGATGGTTTCGACGAGGAGCCGTTCATCGAGCGTGTGGAGGGGAATCGCGTTCGGTTCGCGTACCAGGGAGCCTGGCTGGAGCCGCAGCTGGTGCGGAGCATAACGCCAGCGGATGTCAGGTGGACGGCCGAGCTGTTGTCGCGAATCACTCCGAAACAGTGGAGCGACGCTTTCCGCGCCGCGGGCTTCGGGGACTCTGAAGCGAATCGATACATAAGGCGCCTGCAACAGAAGGTAGGCGAAGGCCTCAAGGTCGGCGGATTCTAACCATGGTTCCCAGGACAGATTTTCTGAAGATTCAGATCAGCGACGCCGTCGCTCGGCACGACGCGTTTCTGGGTGCCCTCGAAGACCACGAAGAGCAGGCCGAGGATTCGCGCTTCCGCGATCTCTGTTCGCGGCACATTCCGTATATGCGGGAGCTGCAGCGGATGCTCGAGGAATACCAATCGCAGCTCTCGGTGCACACCGGAATGGGAAGGAAAAACACCAGCCCGGCGCTCGGAGTCGCACGGGATCTGGCCGATGCCGCGCGAGAAAGCGATTTCCTTCGCCTCGTCGGGGACATCTCGCTGTCGAGACAATCAGAGGACACCTTCAAGACCTTCCGCGAGGCAGGCAAGATGATGGGCTACAGGACGCTTCGCGAGATCGGGGACATCGGGGAGCGCCACCACGACGCTTACGGCAAGGAAGCCAATCGCCTTGTGCAGCAGATGTTCGTCGAGCACGCGCAGGGCATCGATCGCGCCGCGCGGCAATCCGCCGACGCGCGCCTCGACGCATCGCCCTGAGCCGGCCTCCGGCAATTCGACGGATTCGGATCTCGTCGCCTGACAACCTTTCACACGCCGCGCTAACTTCCGCGCATGACTGATGTCGTCTCACTCGCCGCGGAGCTGCTCGCGATTCCATCCACGACGGCCTCCGAAGGGAGCGTGGTGGATTTCGTGTCGCGCTGGCTGGTGGCGCGCGGATGGAACGTCGCGCTCCAGGAAGTGAGTCGCGGCCGATCCAATATCTGGGCGTCGCGCTCTGGAGGCGGCGGCGGAGTCACGTTCTCCACACACCTCGACACGGTTCCCCCGTACGTCCCGCCGCGCCTCGAGGGGACGCGTCTCTTCGGTCGCGGGTCCTCAGACGCGAAAGGATTGGCCGCCGCGATGATGGTTGCCGCCGATCGACTCGTTGGAAACGGGGAGAAGCGGATCGATCTCCTTTTCCTCGTCGGCGAGGAAAAAGGGTCCGATGGCGCACGCGCGGCCAACAACCTGAGTCCGACCAGTCGCTTCCTCATCAACGGTGAGCCCACCGAAAGCAAGCTCGCCAGCGGAGCGAAGGGCTCGCTTCGCGCCACGATTCGGACGCGCGGGCGCGAGGCGCATTCGGCGTATCCGCATCTGGGGCGCTCCGCGATCGAGCCCATGCTGGAGCTGCTGCCGACGCTCCGCAAGCTGCCCCTTCCGTCCGATCCAGTGCTTGGCGAGACGACGGTCAACATCGGAACGATCAGGGGCGGAACCGAAGCGAACATCATTCCGGCGCACGCCGAGGCCGAGATCATGTTCAGGCTCGCCGGGGACGTCGAGCCGATCAAGAAAATGGTGCTCGATTGGGCGAAAGGACACGCTGACGTGGAATTCGGCTCGCACATCCCGGCGCAGCGATTCGCGACCGTGCCCGGGTTCGAGACCGGCCCCGTTGCCTACACGTCCGACATCCCGTTGCTCGGCAACTGGGGAGAGCCGCTGCTCTTCGGCCCGGGCTCGATTCACGTCGCGCACACGCCGGACGAATACATCGATGTCGAAGAGCTGAGGAAGAGCGTCGACACTTATGAACGGCTCGCGAAAACCCTCCTCGCCCGATGAAAACAACTCCTTTGCCAGGTATGCGCAAAACCAAGTGGCCGGTCGCCGTGTTGGGTGCAACCGGCGCTGTCGGGCAGATGTTCGTCCGCCTTCTCGCCGATCATCCCTGGTTCGAGATCGCGGAGCTGGCGGCGTCGGAGCGTTCGGCGGGCAAGAAATACGGCGAAGTGACTCGCTGGCTCGAGGGCGCGTCGCCACCGCAGGAGATCATGACGCGCCGCGTCATCGCCTGTGATCCGGGGCTAGTAACCGCGCCCATCGTCTTCTCTGCGCTCGACGCGGCAGTTGCGGGCGAAGTGGAGATGGCGTTCGCGAAAGCGGGGAAGTTCGTGTTGAGCAACGCCAAGAATTTCCGGATGGAGCCCGACGTGCCGCTCGTGATTCCCGAAGTCAATGGCGATCACCTCGCCCTGATCGACTGCCAGCGCCGGAAGCGCGGTTGGAAGGGCGCCATCGTCACGAACGCGAACTGCTCGGCGACGGTTGCGGCGGTGGCGCTGGCGCCGCTTCACCAGAAGTTCGTGATCAAACAGCTATTTCTCTCCACGATGCAGGCCGTTTCGGGCGCCGGTTATCCGGGCGTGCCATCCCTCGACATTCTCGGCAACGTCATTCCGTACATTGCGGACGAGGAGCCCAAGCTCGAGCGCGAGATGCTGAAGCTTCTCGGCACCTATGTGGACGGTGAAATCACGAGCGCGTCGTTCAAGGTGAGCGCCCATACCAACCGCGTGCCGGTGGAGCACGGCCACACGATCTGCATGTCGATCGGGTTCGAGGAGACTCCGACTCCCGAACAGGCCATCGAGGTGATGCGAGCGTGGCAGGGATTCCCCGCGACCGCGGGTTTGCCGACGCGCCCGGAGCATCCACTGGTAGTAAGCGACGCGCCCGACCGCCCGCAACCAAAGCGGGATGTTAACGCGGGCGACGGGATGACCGTCACGGTCGGCCGTGTGCGCCGCGATGCAATCCTCGACCTGCGCATGGTCGCCCTCGGACACAATACCGTCCGCGGTGCTGCGGGCGGATCCGTGCTGAACGCGGAGCTGCTCGCCTCGAACGGCGCGCTCGACTCCGCGTGATCGTCGTAAAGTTCGGCGGGACGTCGGTTGGAGATGCCGACGCCATCGAGCGTGCCGCCGCGATCGTCAAAGGCCGGCTAACTCGACAGCCGGCCGTCGTCGTATCGGCGCTGGGCGGCGCGACAAATTCGCTCCTTGCGATTGGAGAGCAGTCGGCGAAGGGGCATCTGATCGGAGCACTCCGCGGCGTCGAGACGCTTCGGGACCGGCACTTCCAGCAGTGTGAAAAGCTTCTCGGGACATCCGCGGACGCGTCGGAAGTGGCCGCCGAGATGAGCGCCTCCTTCGACGAGCTCGCGAGCCTTGCCGAGGCTCTGTCGGTATTGGGTCACGCGACGCCGCGCAGTTTCGACGCGATCGCGGCGTTCGGAGAGCAGCTGTCATCGCATCTCGTGGCGGCCTTTTTCAAGCTCCGCGAAATTCCGGCCGAGCACGTGGACGCGCGCGACGTGTTCATAACCGACGACAACTTCATGTCGGCTGAGCCGCAAACCGATGCGATCGGTGAAGGAGCGCGCGAGCTCATTCAGCCGTTGATCCAGGACGGAAAGGTGCCGGTGATGGGCGGCTTCATTGGACGGACCGCAGCGGGAATCACAACTACGCTCGGCCGCGGCGGATCGGACTACAGCGCATCCCTGCTCGGCGCCGCGCTCCACGCGGAAGCGATCGAGATCTGGACCGATGTCGACGGGATGCTGACCGCGGATCCGCGGGTGGTGAAGGGGTCGAAGCTGATCGAGCAGATCCGGTTCGACGAAGCCTCGGAGCTGGCGTCATTCGGAGCCAAGGTGCTCCACCCGAACACGATTGCGCCGGCCGTGCGGCTCGGGATTCCCGTCTTTATCTACAATTCGCGGAATCCGACGGGCAAGGGAACCCGGATCACATTCGACGCGCCGCGCCGCGCCGTGAGCGCGATCGCGGGGAAGGGAGGCGTCACTGTCGTCAAGGTTGGCGCGGCCAAGATGCTGTTTGCGCGTGGATTCCTCCGACGGGTGTTCGAGATATTCGAGAAGAACGGGGTGTCCGTCGATGTGGTTGCGACGTCCGAAGTCTCGGTGTCGGTTACGGTCGACGATTCTTCCGGGCTCGAATCGCTGGTGATGGAGCTTTCCGCGCTCGGGGATGTCGCGGTTGAGCGCGATCGGGCCATCGTCGCCGTAGTCGGTGCGGCGATCAGCGAGAACAGCGCTTCCATGGGTCGGGCGATCGCGGCGCTCGACGGAATCAAGGTGCACATGATGTCGCTCAGCGCAACGGGGATCAATCTCACCGTCATCGTCGATGGCGAGCAGCTGAACCCGGCGATGGAGCGTTTGCACGATGCTTTCTTCGCGCATCCGGCCAAATGAGCGGCAACAGCATCGCGATCATTGGCGACGGAAAGATGGGGCAGGCCATTCGTCAGCTCGCAATCGAGAAGGGTTGGAACGTCTCGGCAATGCTCGGGGAACATGAGAGCGCAAATGGTGGCGGTGTCACGGCGCGCTCGCTCGGCAAAGCTGACGTCGCGGTGGAGTTCACTCAGCCGGATGCCGCGGTCGCGAATGTCACCGCGAGTCTCCGTGCGGGAGTTCCCGTCGTCGTCGGCACGACGGGCTGGTACGACGCGCTGCCGGAATTGACGCGCATTGCGAAGGAGACCGGCACCGGACTGCTCTGGTCTCCGAACTTCTCATTGGGCGTCAACGTTTTGATCGAGCTGGCGCGGTACGCGGGAACGCTTATGCGGCCGCTGGAAGGTTTCGACGCCCACATCGTCGAAACGCATCACTCCAAAAAAAAGGACGCGCCATCGGGGACTGCGATTGCCATCGGCAAAGCGGCGAGCGACGCGCTCGACCGCCCGATACCGACGACGAGCGTGAGGACCGGGTCGGTGCCTGGAACTCACGAGCTGATGTTCGACGGCGCGTTCGAACAGCTATCCCTCACTCACATAGCTCGGGATCGCCGGGTCTTCGCCGAGGGCGCCCTCCAGGCAGCTGCCTGGCTCATCGGGAAAAAGGGTGTGTTCACGATGCGGGACGTGTTGAACCTTCCCGCTCGCAAGTAGCCGGTGCGCCTGTCGCGTACATTTAAAGGATGAAATCGGAGCGGCTCACGGGCTGTGGAACCGCGCTCGTCACCCCCTTCACCAAGTCGGGCGAGATCGACGAGCGCTCCCTGCGTTCCTTCGTCGACTGGCAAATCGCGAGCGGCGTCCACTTCCTGGTTCCGTGCGGCTCCACGGGTGAGGCGGCGACGATGACCCTCGCCGAGCACCGCCGGGTGGTGGAGATCACGGTCGAGCAGGCGGCGGGGCGGGTTCCCGTGATGGCCGGCGCGGCGTCGAACGATACGAAGAAAGCCATTGCCCTCTCGCGCGAGATGGAATCCGCCGGAGCTACGCATCTCCTCCACGCTTCGCCGATGTACAACAAGCCTCCACAGCGTGGAATCGTGGCCCACTTCCGCGCGATCGCCGATGCGGTGAAGACTCCGATTGTCGTCTACAACGTTCCGGGTCGGACGGGGAGCAACGTCGAAGCGGCAACGACTCTGGAGCTGGCCGAGCATGAGAACATCGTTGCCGTCAAGGAAGCGTCGGGGAATCTGACGCAAATCGGTGAGATCATCCGGCACCGTCCCGCGCGCTTCTCTGTCCTGTCGGGAGATGATCCACTCACGCTGCAGGTGATGGCGGACGGGGGCGACGGAGTCATTTCGGTCACGTCGAACGCGGCGCCGCAGCTGGTCGCGCAGCTCACCGAGCTCTGCGCCGCCGGAGATTTTGCCGCGGCGCGGGCGATTCATCACCGGCTCGCCGAGTGGACTGCGGCGGCGTTCGTGGAGCCGAATCCGATTCCGGCCAAAGCCGGCCTGGCGATGATGGGAAAAATGTCGAACGTGCTCAGGCTTCCGCTTGTCCCACTCGCTGCGAAGTTCGAGCCCACCGTTCGCGCAGCCCTGGTCTCAGTCGGGGCGCTCACTGCGTGAGTGAATCGAGTCTCCACGAACTCGAGAAGCGGGTCGATGCGCTGTGGTCGATACCCGCCGGTGCGGAGCTCCCGGACGATGCGCGCACTGTCGTAAGAAAACTTCTCGATGCACTCGAGGCCGGAAGCGTCAGGGCGGCGCAGAGGGACCAGGCGACGCTCGAGTGGCGCGCGGTTCCCTGGGTGAAGAGAGGAATCCTCCTTGGCTTCCGAGTGGGCGGGATGATCGACATGTCGGTCAGATCATCGTCCGACGAAGACGTAGCGCTCTCCTTCTTCGACAAGGACACTTATCCCCCGCGGCGTCTGACCCTCCAGGACGGAATTCGAATCGTGCCGGGAGGGTCGAGCATCAGACGCGGTGCGTACGTCGCGCCGGGAGTGGTGTGCATGCCGCCCATGTACATCAACGTCGGATCCTACGTCGGGTCAGGAACGATGATTGACTCGCATGCGCTGGTTGGATCATGCGCTCAGGTTGGCGAGCGAGTTCATCTGAGCGCCGCGGCGCAGCTCGGTGGAGTGCTCGAGCCGGTGAACGCTTCACCGGTCGTGATCGAGGACGACGTGGTGATCGGCGGTAACTGCGGAATCTATGAAGGCACGGTTGTCAGGCGGCGGGCGGTGATCGGTGCCGGCGTGGTGTTGACGCGAGGAACTCCGGTGTACGACCTCGAGCGGGAAACGGTGCACCGTGCGGACGCCGGGAGGCCGCTCGAGATTCCGGAAGGCGCGGTCGTCGTACCCGGCGCTCGCGGCGTGAAGAGCGACTGGGGACGAGAGCAAGGCATCGCGCTCCAGACACCTGTGATCGTGAAGTATCGCGACGAAAAGACTGACGCGGCGACGGCGCTCGAGTCTTGGCTCCGTTGAGGGTCGCCGGCACCGTTCGGGTGCCCGGCGACAAATCGATCTCGCATCGGGCCGTGATGATGGGGTCGCTAGCCGACGGTATTACTGAAATCCGTGATTGCCTGATGGGGGAAGACGTCCGCGCGACGATGGCGGCATTCGGCAAGATGGGAGTCGCGATCGAGGAATTGGATCAAGGTCGCCTCTTGCGGGTACATGGACGAGGAGTTGATGGTTTATGCGCGCCGAATACGGCGCTCGATTGTCGTAATTCCGGGACTTCGATGCGGTTGTTGTCGGGGATCGTCGCGGGCAGCGGACTTGCGGCCGTGTTA
>JANMMF010000061.1:0-8318 GCA_031372985.1 Gemmatimonadota bacterium | reverse complement strand
TGATCGCCAAGCCCTAGGTACCGAGCGCGGTCAGAGCGTGCTGCAGTTCCTCGGGTCGCCTGACTCGAAGCCCCGCTTGAACCACTGTGACCGCTGCGCCGCGGAGCCATGGGTGAATGAGTCGACGTTGACGCGACCCGTCGTCCGCTGCTGAATGCGGTCATCACCAACGGCCGAAGCGGCACCGAGCGCTTCGTCGATATCGCCCTGCTCCAGCATCTGACGCTGGCTGGTCGAGTGCGCCCACACTCCAGCGTAGCAATCAGCCTGCAGCTCCAGGCGCACAGAAAGCTCATTCGCTGCTGACGGGTTTGACTCCTGCGCCTGCCGGACCCGCGCATCGGTGCCCATCAGATGCTGGACGTGGTGTCCCAGCTCGTGCGAGAGGACGTATGCCTCGGCGAAGTCGCCCGACGCGCCGAACCGCTTCCTCAGCTCCTCGAAGAACCCGAGGTCCAGATATACCCGCTGATCGAGCGGACAATAAAACGGCCCCATGGCTGACTGCGCGGCCCCGCAGCCGGAATTGGTTGAGTTCCGAAAGAGCACGAGTCGCGCTGGCTGGAACCGGCCGCCATACTGAGGAAGAACTTTCGCCCAGACATTCTGCACATCGTCGAGCACAAAGGAGATGAACTGGACCTCCTTCTCCTCGCCTACCGAGTCAGAGGCAGTCATCGGGGCGCTCGCCGCGCCGACCCCAGGCTCGACGCCGAGATCACTAAACAGATCACGGCCGAAGATGAGGCTCAGGGCGAGGACTACAACGGTGCCTCCAATGCCCAGGCCTCTTCCCATTCCGCCGCCCGCAGACCGGCGGTCATCGAGATTTGGGCTACGTCCCCCTGGTGTCCAGCGCATTGAGATTCCTCCGAGAGAGTTCCAGCCGACGGAGGGGAAAAGGCAAGAAACTCGCCGCGGCGCTGCCTAGGCCACCATGAGGGAGCTCGCGCTCCAGTCAATTCCCGCGACCGCGGCCGTAATCCTGGGATCGAAGTGTATTCCCCCCCTCGCCGCGATCTCCTCGAGAGTGTCGGCGAGACTCCACGCCGGCCTGTACGGGCGATCATGCGTGAGTGCATCCAGAAAGTCGGCGACGGCGACAATGCGAGCTTCCAGTGGAATCGACTCGCGCGATGACTTGTCAGGGTATCCAGATCCGTCCCACCATTCGTGGTGGCTGCGCGCGATCAGCTGCGAGACCCGAACGAGCTCGGAGCGGCCTTCGCTCAGCATTTGGGCGCCGATCACAGTGTGCGTCTTCATGATCGTGAACTCCGGTCCGGTCAGCGGCCCAGCCTTGAGCAGAATGCTGTCGGGGATCCCCACCTTGCCGATATCGTGAAGCGGCGCTGCCCGTCTGATCAAGTCGACCGTCGCCCGCGGGAGGCCGATCGCCTCGGCCAGCGTCGCCGACACCTGCGCGACACGCTTGGTGTGGTTGCCGGTATCGTCGTCCCGGAATTCGACGGCGACCGCCAACCGCTCCAGCACCTCGAGCCGTGATTCCTCGAGCTCCTCGGTCCGCTCGGCGACCTTCTGCTCGAGCTCGCTGTTTTGATTGCGCAGGGTTTGATAGAGGAATCTGGTCTCCAGCAGATTCCGGATCCGAAGCAGGACTTCAGCCGAGTCGAACGGCTTGCGGACGAAGTCCTTGGCGCCAAGGGCCAGCGCGCGTCGCTTCACCTCGGCGCTGTCGTCAGCCGTGATCATGAGAACAGGGGGATGGTCGACTCCGCGGGGGTTGGCCACCAGTTCCTGGAGAACCTGGAAGCCGTCCATGTCGCCCATGTGCAAGTCGAGCAAGACCAGGTCGGGTTTGAATTGCTCATTGAGAGCGCGCGCTTCAGCCGGATTGGCGGTGGACGCGATGTTCTCGTATCCCGCCCGAGCGAGTATACGCCGGAGCAGACTGATGTTCTGCTCCTGATCGTCAATGATGAGTATTCGCGCCGCTTTCGTTTGGGGCGACACAGTTGGCGGCGCCACTCAAGCGGTCGTTGTGGACGGCTTGCTCAGGACCGACCGGACAGCCGCGCAGAGTGATTCCGCGGTGAAAGGCTTCTGAAGAAATTCCGTCTCGGACGTCCTGATGCCGCGACGAAGAATCTCGTTGTCGGTGTAGCCTGACATGAACAGCACTCTCAGGCCCGGGCTCAGCTCGTGGAGCTCGTCGACCAATCCCCTTCCGCCGAGAGTCGGCATCTCGACGTCGGTGAGAACGAGATCGATCTCCCCAACTTCTTCCGCGGCGACGCGCAGTGCCATGGCGCCGTCAGAGGCTTCGATCACCCGGTATCCAGCGGCCGATAGCACCCGCTTGCCGAGCTTTCGCAGCGACTTTTCGTCGTCGACGAGGAGGATAGTCTCCTTCCCGGTCGGTGCGCCGTGCTTGAGCCGTCTCACACGTCCAGCCTTCTTCTCGGAAGATTGGCGCTTAGCGATCTCGTCGCTCGATTCCTTAAGGGGAGATCCGGGAAGTGGGACCGATGCGATTCCACGATCCAGTCCGGTTGACTGAGGCAACGCCCTGCGCGCGGTGACGAGAAGCTTTTTCGTCAGCACCTCCGCGCGCTCGGCGGCCCCGCGAATGTCCGCGGCCTCACCTGTGGGCATCTTCGCCTGCAACAGCGTTCCCTCGATGAGATCCGCGTTCATCCGGATTACGGTGAGCAGATTGTTCAGCTCGTGCGCGGCGCGGCCCGCCATGTCGGCGAAGGTGTCGAGATCCTTGGTCCTTTGCGCGAGGGTCTCTTCGACGGTTCGGCCGGTTGTGATATCCTCAATGGCGAGCAGGACGGTTGAATCGGCCGAATCTGCGGAAGGGACGAGCCGGGCGCTCAGCCAAAGCACTCCGTGGCCACCTTCCTTGTCGTCGTGAACCAGCTGGAAATGATCGGACTGTGGTGCGCCGCTGAGAACCGTTTCCAGCATTGGCCGGAGCTTCTCATCCCACGTTCTCCCGCCTAGCTCGTAGACCTTGTGGCCAACGCATTCCTCGGGGGCCAGGCGGAACATCTCGTAGAACGACCTGTTGGCAGCGCGCACGTTGAGCGCCGCGTCGAGCACCAGCAGCGCTTCCCGCGCCGAGCCTTCACTGATCATTCGGGGTTATCACTTAGAGACCGTGGAAAACGACGAGCTTCTTCGTACAGAGTGGACGATTCCGATGCCAGTTGAGTATCGAATGGCGGGACTCAGCTCCCCGGGTGGTTTGTGCCCTCACCCAATGCGCCCGATCAGCGAGCTGCCTCGGCGCAACTCGCCTTCGATGCCGCTTTGGCGCTCATGACCCTGGTAACCACGAGCTTATACGTCGCAATTCCCAAGTGCCCGTAAGAGCCGGGGCCTATCAGGTCGCCTTCGACATCGAGGAAAGTCCGGATGTAGCCACGTTCTGGCTTCACCGTCGGCCAGCCGCCGCGAGGTGCAACAACGGACTTCGCGAAGCCCAGGTACGCCTGTCCCCAAAAGTCCCGGTACGCACCAAGCTTGATCTGATCGAAGCGTTTGCACGGGGTAAAGAACCCGTCCTCAAAGCCGGAGCTCAAGACGCCTCGAGTGCGGACGCGTGCGGTATCGAGCGGCACATCGGCACATCCCTCCATGTCAATGCGAATGTCCATGGTATCCTTCATCGCAGGGCGGGCCTGTACCGTCACGGTTGTGGGGAGTTTTCCGAGCCACTGTCGCTTGAGTGGACAATGGACGATGATCTTTCGCGTCCCAGGAGCAAATCCCCAGAGCCAAAAACGCCCAAGCGAGTCTGTTCCGCCGAGTCCGCCACGCTCGCCCACCCGGATCCATGCGCGGGGAACAGGACGTCCCGTACGCGAATCACGCAGCGTCCCCCAGATGTTGCCCTGGACTAGACGGGCTGCGGCTTCAACTTTGGCGCGCTCCACGTCTTTTCGGTGCTGCTCCGCTTCGCGCGCCATCGCCGGTGCGAGCTCCGCACAGGACGCAAATCGCACCCGAGTGGGAATTCGAGACAAAGCCTGCTCCCATTAGACGCGTGCGGCGAAGAATCGGACACACTCTCTGATCCGGCTTTTCCCCCACGCCGAATACTCTATGCACCAAAACGAAAGCGGCCCACTTATCAGAGTGGACCGCTAAGACACCGAATCAGCGAGCGCTACGCCGGCTCTTCTACGTAGGAATCGGGCGGCGTCGGAATCGGATCCGACAGGTTGTAGTCGTCGGACTCCATCGGAATGACCTTGGACGGCGTCTCCGGGCGGGGCGGCTGCTCCGCCGGGATCCCGGTGACCGCGAGAACGATCCGACGGTGAATCGGATCAACCTCGAGAACCCTGAGATCCAGGTTCATCGTCTCGTAGACAATGTCCGCCGGGCTGTTCACCGGTTGACCGAAATTGAGCTGGCTCACCGGAACGAAGCCTTCGATGTCGTTGCCGATGTCGACGACTACGCCCTTGTCCATCAATCGCACAACCTTGCCCTTCAGCTCAGTGCCGACCGGATAGGTCTCGCCGATCCTGAGCCACGGATCTTCGGTCGCCTGCTTCAAGCCAAGCGAGATGCGCTTGTTCTCGGCATCGACGTTGAGAATCACGACGTCAACCGAGTCGCCCTTCTTCACTACTTCGGACGGATGCTGCACGCGCTTCGTCCACGACATGTCGGAGATGTGGATCAGTCCGTCGATACCTGGCTCGATCTCGACGAAAGCGCCGAAGCTCGTGAGGTTCCGAACCTTGCCGTTGAGACGCGTGCCGACCGGATACTTCTCCGGCAGCATCATCCACGGATCCTGCTCCGTCTGCTTCATGCCGAGGGAGATCTTCTCCTCGTTCGGATCGACCTTGAGCACGACTGCTTCGATCGCTTCACCAATCGAGACCAGCTTCGACGGGTGACGCACGTTGCGCGTCCAGCTCATCTCGCTGATGTGGACGAGTCCTTCGATTCCCGGCTCGAGCTCGATGAATGCGCCGTAGTTGGTGATCGAGACCACCTTTCCGCTGACGCGCGTGCCCACCGGATACTTCTCGGCGACATCCTTCCACGGATAGCTCTGGAGCTGCTTGAGTCCGAGCGAGATGCGCTCGCGATCCCAATCGATGTCGAGAACCTTGACCTCGAGCTCCTGCCCGATGTGCACCATCTCGGACGGGTGCTGAATGCGTCCGTACGACATGTCGGTGATGTGGAGCAGGCCGTCGACGCCGCCGAGATCGATGAATGCACCGAAGTCGGTGATGTTCTTGACCACGCCTTTGCGGACCTGATCCTTCTGGAGCTCCTTCATCAGCTTCTCGCGCTTGCCCGCCCTCTCCTGCTCGAGGATGACGCGACGCGACACCACGATGTTCCGCCGGCGCTTATTGAGCTTGATGATCTTGAAATCGAAGGTCTGACCGAGCAGCTCGTCGACGTTTGGAACGCGACGGAGCGCGATCTGCGAGCCGGGGAGGAATGCATCGACTCCCATGAGGTCGACGACCACGCCGCCCTTGATCTTCTTGATCAGTGCGCCACGCACGGGCTCGTCGTTCTCGTAGGCGACGCGGATGCGCTCCCACACGCGCATGAAGTCGGCTTTCTTCTTCGAGAGGACAACGGATCCTTCCATGTCCTCGAGATGCTCGAGCAGAACTTCGACTTCATCGCCCGGCTTGAGGTCCGGAAGATCCTTGAACTCCTCGAGCGGAATCGTCCCTTCGGATTTGAAGCCGATGTCGAGGACGACCATATTGTCACGGATATCGAGCACACGGGACTTGACGATCTCGCCCTCTTCGATCGAGGCCATCGTCCCGTTGTACATCTCCATCATTGTCTCGAGCTCGTCCTGCGAGTAATCGTCTTCGTCGTAGAGCTCGGGCCGCAGGTTGGCAAGCGGACGCAACTGTGCTTTTTGCAGATCGCGCTTCTCGCGCGCAGTCAGCGTCGTGCCGGTTTGGGTGGTGGTGCTGTCGGGTGAGTCTATCATGTTGCTGGTTAAAGGTTTGAGTGCGTTCGAATCAAGCCTCTAAATGTAGGGTGTTCACCCGTAGCGGTCAACTTTGAACGGGGATCCTTGTTCCTACTTGAGTCCCCTCGTAAGGAGGAGGATCAGCTCTTCGTCCGACAAATCCTCCAGAGCACCGACCGGCAGATCCATCGCCACCTCGTTGCCGTCGTCGCACTGAAACGCGACGGTGACGCTCGCAGGCTTTACACGCCGGTCCGGAAGGCCGCCCGGCCGCGTCGACTCGAATGCACTCCAGTCCAGACCAGCTCGATCCGTGAAACGACGCATTGAGGAACACCCTCCTGGTGGTTCACTGCCGGAATGCGGAACCCGGGAGACAGATACGCAAAGGTCTTACCGTCCGCGCTGCCTGAACAGGCCTACTATCTGCTCTACTTGTTCGGCTTGGGTCAGCCCGGTCGTGTCGATCGTGACGGCGTCCTCCGCGGGAACGGTCTGCTTCGCATCGCGGGCATCGCGTTCTCTGATCCGTATAGTCTCGTCATCGAGCAATTGTTCCGACGTAGGAGTTCCACGTTGCCGGAGGCGCCGGAGAGCCCGCTCGCGGGGCTCGGCCACGAGGAAAATCTTGAGATCCGCGTCGGGGAAAACGACCGTGCCCATGTCGCGACCATCGACCACGACGTTCGTCGATGCGGCGGCTTCGCGGACTTTGGCGTTCACCCACTCGCGTACCTGCGGCATCTGCGCCACTCGTGAAACGTTGCGGGTCACGTCCGGACCGCGAATCTCATCTTCGATCGCTCGTCCATCGAGCACGGGATAGAATGAAGTGCGCGCGGCGCGCAGCTCCACCGGGCGCGCCGCAGCGAGCACCGATTGCTCGGTCCATCGGGCTGCGTCCTTCTCCTGGCGCAGCACCGCCGCCGTCGCCGCGCGATACAACGACCCTGAATCCACGTGCAGGAATCCGAGCTTCTCCGCCACCATCTGCGCGGTGGAAGATTTTCCGGAGGCTGCCGGCCCATCTATGGCAATCACTGAAGTACGGCGCATCACGCCGCCACCCGCCGCAGGTCTTTCCAGAATTCCGGGTACGAGACGGCGACGCAGTCCGGATTCATGACGTTGATTCGGTTTCCCGTCGCCGCTGAAAGCACGCCGAACGCCATCGCTATCCGGTGATCACCACGCGGATCAATCGTTCCCGACAGATCGCGCCTCGGGCCCGACACCCGCAGACCATCCGGGAGCTCCTCGGCGTGAGCGCCGACGGCGCGAAGATTCTGAACGACGGTATTGATCCGATCGCTCTCCTTCACTCTCAGCTCGGCGGCGCCCCTGACCTCGAGGTCGATTCCCGCCCCCGCTGCAACGCACGCTAGCAGCGGTAACTCGTCGATCAAGGACGGCACTTCGACTTCGGTGATACGAATGCCGTGCAGCGCGGCCGGGCGCACGCGCACAGTTCCAGTTTCCTCGCCGGCTTTAGTCGCCTCGCGGGATTCGCTGATGTCGGCGCCCATCCGCTTCATCGCGGCGATGAATCCCGTGCGCGTAGGATTGAGACAGACTTCCGTGAGGGTCAGCTCTCCGTCGCCCGCCAGCGACGCCAGCGCAACGAAAAATGCAGCCGAAGAAGGGTCCGCCGGCACCTCGATCTCGATCGGCGTCAGTCGCCGCGTTGGTCGCAGGCAGACCTGATTGCTGTCGTTTTCGACGTCCACGCCCATCGCCCGCAGCATGCGCTCCGTGTGGTCGCGAGACAGACTCCTCTCCGTGACCCGCACTTCGACTGCCGCAACCAGACCCGCAAGGAGGATTGCGCTCTTAACCTGGGCGCTGGATCCCCCCGTATTCCAGTCAATGCCGCGAAGATCCAGCCCCCGGACAGTCATCGGCAGACCATCGCCGTGCTCGAAATCAAACTGCGCACCCATGTAGGTGAGGGGTTCGGCGACCCGCTTCATCGGGCGGCCGCTCAGGCTTGCATCACCTTCGAACCTCGCGGAAAAGGGATGCGCGGCTACGACACCCGCCATCAGGCGTGTGGTAGTACCGCTGTTTCCGCAGTCCAGACTCTGGCGCGGCGCAGTGAGCCCTCGGAGGCCAACGCCATTGATGCGCATGTAAGCTGACATCTCCGGAATCCTGGCGCCGAGGGCACGGAGTACTCCCGCTGTTGATCTAACGTCTTCCGAATCCAGTATTCCCCGAATCCGCGACTCGCCGTCGGCGAGTGACGCCAGGATCAGCGAGCGATGCGAGATCGATTTGTCGCCGGGCCCCCGAACGGTGCCGGCGCCCCTCACCGGCGCCCAGTCTCGAGCGCCGGCGCCGCGGGCGTCGTGTCGGCGCGAGACTTCGCGATCCCAGG
>JANMMF010000053.1:0-19132 GCA_031372985.1 Gemmatimonadota bacterium | reverse complement strand
AATCACCCAGGATTTGGGGGCTTGCCCCGCGACGTATCAACCCGCGAAGGACAATAGCCTCCGAAGCAAGCTCACGTTCAGCTTCGCAATCGGGCAGGCGTTCTAGCTTACCATGACTCGTCGTCTTCGCATCGTGATCGCGAGCGCCGCTGTGCTGATCGGGCTCATGGTGATCGTCATCCTCAGCGTCATTGGTGTCACGCACACGGGCTTCGGCCAGGAACGCGTGCGCCGCATGGTCGGCACCATGCTCGAGGGCCGCGTGAAGGGGAAGGTCTACATCGGCCACATGAGCGGCGGCTTCTTCAACGGCGTGACGATCGACTCCGTTGAGATCCGCGACGACGAGGACTCACTGTTCTTCGCGTCCGGACCGATTCGCGTCGAGTACGATCCACGCGATTTGTTCGACCGCCGCATTCTGCTCAGCCACCTCGAGGCGCGCCGTCCAGTCGTCCACCTGCGGCAGCACGAGAACGGCGACTGGAACTTCAGACGCATCTTCCCCGCGAGCGTCGAAAAGCAGAAGAAAGCCGAGCGCGGATTCGGCCAGTACATCGCCATCGACTCTTCGGAAATCCACGACGCGGGCCTCACACTGACGCTGCCATGGCATCCGTCCGACAGCCTGCGCGGAGTGAAGCGCGATAGCGCGATCCGTTACGAGCTCTCGCGGCCGGATCATGAGATACGGCGCACGCGCGAGGGATTCGCGCGCACATGGCGGTGGAGCCAGCTCCAGGCAAACATGGGGTTTGCCCGCATCGCGGATCCGGACACGGTCGGACGCCTCGTCCGGATCAGGAAGATGAGCTTCACCGAGACGGATCCGCCGTTCAAGTTCCGGAACATCTCCGGAACGGCGCTGCACCTCGGCGATTCGATTTTCGTGGACGCCGATCACTGGGATCTGCCCAGGTCGACGGGGAAGGGTCGCGGCAGTGTCGTGTGGGGAAGCAACCTTCCGGTCCGCTACTATGTCCACGTAATCGGCGACTCGGTGTCTCTAAGCGATGTGGCGTGGGTATATCCGACGTTGCCGAGGACCGGCGGCGGGAAAGTGAATCTGGATATCCGGAGCCAGCGGAATCCGCACTTTATCGACTACATCCTGACCAACATGGACGTCAGGACCATGAGCTCGCGGCTGATGGGGCAGATCACGTTCGAGACGGGCGGGCCGGTTCTCGTTGTGAAAAACGTCGACGTGGATGCGATGCCGGTGGATTTCGATCTGCTGCGCACCTTCAACGGCAAGGACTTTCCCTACGACTGGCAGGGGAAGCTCACCGGTCACGTGACGGCGCCAGGCGGGCCGCTCAATCGGTTCCGGGTACAGCGGTCGTCCCTTATCTTCGAGGATAAGCACGTTCCGGGTGCGATCAGTGAGTTTGCGGGCGAGGGTGAGCTCGACATCCTCTTTCCTGCGTTCACCGCTTTTCGCGGCTTCAACGTCGACGTAGCGACTCTCGATCTCCGCACGCTGCAGTACCTGAATCCGCTTTTTCCGAAAATAAAGGGAACGGTCTCGGGGACCGCGACGCTCGATTCGTCGTGGCTCGATGTGCGGTTCAGAAACGCGGATCTGTCCCACCACGACGGCGCATTGCCGGTATCGCGCGCCACCGGGAACGGCCGCGTGACGTGGGGCAAGTATCTGATCTACGATCTCGCTCTACAGGCGCAGCCGCTTTCCTTCACCGCTCTGGCGCACTCCTATCCGCTGCTTCCGATGCGTGGGAGCTACGCCGGGCCCGTTCAGGTGAAGGGCACGTCGCCGAACCTGCTCGTCAACACGACGCTCACCGGTCCCGCCGGCACCTTCGGATACAGCGGCCTGGTCGATGCCGATCCGCTCGAGTACGGCGCGCGCGGACGCGCGACCACCAACGCGCTGGACCTGCGCACGATGCTCGAGAAGAACACACTGCCCCACAGCCAGCTCACCGGGCAATACGACCTCGATCTGCGCGGCGCGTCTCTCGCGACTCTTGCGGGCAGCGCGGTGGCGTCGATCGAGATATCGACGCTCGCCGGATTCCGGGTCGATCCGTCGGTTGCGCGCCTGCGTTTCGCCAACGGCGTAGCAACGGTCGACACGCTCGCCCTCAACGCCGCTGGTCTCCGCGCGCGGGCCTCGGGTACCTTCGGCCTTTCAGGCGCGCGCACGGGCTCGCTCAAATTCACGGCAGTGATGGACTCGCTCTCGCGGCTACGCGCTCTGGTGCCTGGTCTTGCGAGCAATACCAGCCTCGATTCGCTGCGGGGGAGCGGCGAGCTCTCCGGTGAAGTGACCGGTAGCGCCGACCACCTCGCGCTCAACGGCATCATTCGCGCAAACCACGTGCGGTTCGGCAGGCGCAGCGTGGAGAGCCTGCGCGGAACTGTGCTGCTGGCCGACATCACGAAGGACATGACCGGCTCGCTCATATTCGGAGCGGACACCGTCGCCCTTGGACCGGTCGGCTTCAACAGCATCAGGGCATCGGTGGCGTTGGCCTCGCCGACGTCCGGACATTTCACCGCGTCAATGCTGAGCGAGCGCGGAGTGCAGACGGATCTGTCGGGGAACCTCACGCGAAGCAGAGACACGACGGTTTTGCGGCTCGACTCGGCCGCGGTGCTGGTCGATGCGGACAATCGGTATCGCCTCCAGTCCCCGAGCCGAGTTGTGTTCTCGAAAGGGTTTCTGTCTCTCGATTCGTTGATCCTCCAGCACAGCAGCCGCGCCAGGCTCGTCGTCCAGAACGTTCACCTGAACGGAGACTCGATCAGGGGACACATCCGCACCGACAGCGTCGACATGCGGCTCTTCCGTGCATTTGTCCCGGGCCTTGTCGATGCGCACGGCGCAATCGTGGCGGATGTCGACATCCGCGGCAGCATCAAGCAGCCACGCCTGTTCGGCCAGATATCACTCGCCGACGGATCGGCGGTATTCTCCAACCTGGGCACCAGCTTCAGCCACATCCTGGCCGACATCGCCCTCTCCGGCGACACAGTTCACATCAAGCAGCTCTCGGCGGAGACGGTGAAAGAGCGGCGCGGCTCACTGAGGCTCGCGGGAACCGTGAGCTTCGAGCATTACGACAATCCGTCGTTCTCGCTTGTCGCGAACGCGTCCAATTTCCACGCGATCGACAAGCCGGGACTGGCATCGCTCGACATCTCCACCCCGGCTCCGGTGACCCTTTCCGGCTCGACTCTGGACGCGGTTTTGCGCGGGACGCTTCGGGTCGAGCGCGGATCGATCTACATCCCGGACGTCGTGAAGAAACGGATCATCGATCTCAACGATCCGGAGTTCCAGAGCACGGTCGATACGCTGCTGGCGCAGAACCGAGAGGTAATGCCGCGCCCGCCCAAGGCGGTGGCGCGAAACCTCAGGCTGGAGAACGTCGCGATCGACATCGGTCCCGATGTGTGGCTGCGGTCGTCCGAAGCGAACATCAAGCTCGGTGGCTCGCTCAACGTCACGCTCGCGCCGCAGAATCCGGGCGAGGCGCCGAGACTGGCGCTGGAGGGACAGCTGAGCGCGGACAAGGGAACGTACCGGCTGAATATCGTCGATCCTTTCATCCAGCCGACGTTCGATGTGCAAAGCGGAAATCTGCGATTCTTTGGAACATCGGATCTGAATCCGTCTCTCGACATTCGCGCGATCCACACGGTCCGCCAACCGAGCAAGAGCGCCAACGGACGTGACGTGAGAGTGGAAGTGGACATCACCGGAACGCTGGCGCGACCGCAGCTGGCGCTCAGAAATCCCGACAATCTTCCGCTGTCGGAGAGCGACTTGCTCAGCTACCTCGTAACCGGTGAGCCGGCGCTCGGCCTCGACAACACCGGAGCACAGGCGAAAGGTCTCGGCGTTCGAGCGTTCGCCAACATTCTCACCAACGCCGTTCCACGGAACGTCCTCGACATCGTGGAGCTGCAGACTGCGACGCCGGACGCGACGTCGACCGCCACGACTCCGGGCTACTACAGTCTGCTCAACACGCGAGCAGTACTGGGGAAGCAGCTCGGTAGTAGGTGGTTCCTCGGATTGAGCACCGGGTTATGCTTCGTTAACACACGCGCATTCCAGGAAAACCTGGGGCTTCAGCTCGAGTACAGGATTAGCTCACTCTACAGTGCACAAGCCGCGATCGAGCCTGGATCCAGCAACACCAAATGCGACAACACGCCAAGGCCGAACGTCAGTCCGACGCAAACCCCGCCACAGCTGGGCTTCGACTTCTTTCGCAACTGGCGTTTCTAAACCGTTACTCAGTCGTCACTTAACGACTTTAAGCCGGTCTTCCTGAGCTTTAGCCCGCACCTCTGATGGCGAAAAACCCGCTGCGCGAAAGAGATCTGATGATGTGCCGCTCCTGCGGTAACGAGGAGCGCGCGTCCGAAGGTTATCCGTGCGCGGACTGCGGGACGTTTGTCTGCATCATCTGTAACTTCCGCGGAGTCGCGCTCTGCAAGGCATGCCGCGCGAAGCGCCCCGAGCCTCCGATGACGCCAACCAAGACGGGGAAGATCGACTGGCCCGAGCATTGAGCGAGAGTGTCACCGCCATCGCCGCCATCGCGCCGATGCTGTGCGAGCCCGACGTAAAAACGACGCAGGTATCACAGCTCCTCCACGGTCACATCGCCCACGTCATCGAGCGCAACGGGTTGTGGCTGCACGTCAAAGGGGCGGACGCATATTCCGGCTGGATCCATCAGGGTTACGTGGCGGCGATGCCCGAGCCGGTGCCGCCGTTGTCAGAGACCGGTTGGGACGATCCTCGACCCCTCTCCCTCGGCTGTACCGTCCGCGACGAGCACGGGGCGACCCGCAAGCTGCCGTTCGGCGCTCTCGTCACTGAAGGCCAGGAGCGCTTCGGCGGCCTGGCGATGACTCTCGAGGAGAGGCGGAACAGCTTCCCGCCCGCGCCCGACTCGATCACTGCGTCGGCGATGACGTTCTTCGAGGGCACGTCGTACGAATGGGGCGGGGTCACGCCGTGGGGATGCGACTGCTCCGGCCTCGTATCGAGCTCCTTCCATCTGCACGGTGTGCACGTGCCGCGGGACGCCTGGATGCAGGCGATGACCGGCGAGCCGGTTGTGGCGATGAAGGAGCTTCGCCCGGCCGATCTTCTCTTTTTCTCCGACGAGCCCGACGGGAAGGTCAGCCACGTGGCGATTTCTTTGGGAGGAATGCGGGTCGTGCACCTGGCGCTCGGGCGAGGAGGCTACGCCGTGGATGATCTCGAGAGCGGAGACGAGTACACTGACCTCTTGTTGAAACGGTACCGCTTCGCGCGCAGAATCCTTTAGCTGACCATTCCGTTCGGGGTCCCGCTCACCATCGTCGGTTGATTGGCGTTCACGAGCAGGCGGGCTGAGGCGGTGAGCTCGCCATCGAGAGTGACCTGCATTGTGTATTGCCCAGTGACATTGAGCGGCAGGTCCACTACGGCAATTATCGGCAGGTCGACCTCGAACACCGGATTCGGCGAGGGCGCGACGGTCATCTCCCCCACGGAAGACCAGAGCTCTTCTTCGAACGGGCTCAGCCAGCGGAAGGTGAGCTTGTGCTGACCAACGTCGTCTCCGTTCGCCTTGAGTCGGACGACGAAGTGAGTGCGCGGATGGATCGCGGGGAGCCCCGCCACCTGCACCGCGTCGAAGACGCCGAGAATGTTGAGCTTTCCCTCCTGGGAGAGATTGGCGGCGTCGGCGAAGACGGCGAAAGAGATGTGCATGATCCAAAGTAGCCGCGCCGCGCCTGCCCCGGCTAGCTTTCGGCGATGACTGACTCGGCATCACACACGGCGACCGCGATGGCGGATTCTGGTGCGCGTCCAGCGTTCGGCGTCACCGACCTTCTCCTGTTCATGATGGCCGTGATCTGGGGGATCAACTTCGTGGTAGTGAAGTACGCCACCCAGGTCTTCAATCCGGTGGCGTTCACCGGACTCCGTGTCGGAACCGCCGCGCTCTTTCTCCTTCTGGTGGCACTCGCGCGTGGTCGTTTCGCACTGCCTCGTCGTGATGCGATCGGACTCCTCATGGCCGGCGTCATCGGCAACGGCTTGTACCAGCTCTTCTTCGTACATGGTGTGGCGCGCACGCGAGCGGGGAACGCGGCGCTGATCGTTGCCGCGGCGCCGGCTTTCATAGCGTTGTTCGCGCGGCTGCGCGGGCTGGAGCGCGTCAAGCGGATGACGCTGGTCGGCATCGCGCTGTCGATGCTCGGTGTCGGACTCGTGATCGCCGGAAGCGCCAAACCGACCAACGGTCAGACGACGCTCGTGGGATCGATGCTGGTCTTCGTCGGGGTTCTCTGCTGGAGTGTGTACACGATCATGCTTCAACCCTACACCACGCGCATAGATGTCTTCAGACTTTCGGCAATCACGATGGTTGGAGGGGCCGTGCCTTTGCTGATCGCCTCGATGCCGGCGCTGGTCGACACCGACTGGTCCGCTGTCGGCCCAGGGGGATGGTGGGCGCTGTTCTACTCGAGTGTGATCTCGATGGGCGTCGCCTACTTCTTCTGGTACCGCGGATTGCGCGTGCTCGGCCCCACCCGCACTGCGGTTTACGCGAACCTTCAGCCCATCATCGCGCTCGCTGTGGCGTGGGCATTCCTCGGCGAAATACCGACGATCTTTCAGGGGGTTGGCGCCGCCACAATCGTGGCCGGAGTCTTCCTGACTAGAACATGAGGCTGGTTCTGTTCGACATCGACAGAACGCTGCTGAACTCGGAAGGGCTCGGCCGCGCCTCAATGCAGCGGGCGCTGGGGGAAATCTTCGGATCGCCGGGCAATCCAGCCTACCGATACGATGGAAAGACGGACAAGCAGATCGTACGCGATGTCATGCGGCTCGACGGTCACACCGACGAGCATATCGATTCGAGGATGGATAGCCTGATCCTGGTCTACCTCGAGGGGCTGCGGGTAGGCGCCAAGAGCGGAAAGTTCAACGTCAGACCGCACGTGGGAGTCGTCGAGCTGCTCGACGCGCTCGACGCCCGCGAGGATGTCGTGCTCGGATTGCTGACCGGCAACGTCGAGGCGGGGGCGAAAGTAAAACTGACTGCTGCCGGAATCGATCCCAATCGTTTTCGCGTCAACGCCTATGGATCGGACCACGAGAACCGGCCCCAGCTTCCGGCAATCGCAAAGCGACGAGCGAGTGAAACGCTTGGGCTCGATATCGCCGGAGAACGGATCGTGGTGATCGGAGACACGCCGGCCGACATCGAGTGCGGGCGGTCACTGGGCGCCAAGGCGATCGGCGTGGCAACCGGACACTACACGGTGGAGCAGCTGGAGGCGCACAATCCGTACGCCGCATTTCCATCGCTCGGAGATACGGCGAAGCTGCTCGACACGATTGTCCATGCGTGAGGTCGAGCTCAAGGCAGTTGTCGATGATCTCAATGGGGCGCGAAAGCGGCTGGAGAAGGCAGGGGCAATTCTCTCCTTTGCGGGGAGGATGTCCGACCGGCGCTACGACCTTGAATCGCGAGAGCTCGCAGGGCGGGATGAGGTGCTGCGGGTGAGGCGATACCAGAGCTCGGGTTCGTCGAAGACCTACCTCGACTGGAAGGGTCCCAACGAAATTCAGGACGTCTACAAGATCCGCGAAGAGGTATCCACGCTCGTCGAGGATTTCGACGCGCTCGACCAAATCCTGTCGCGGCTGGGATTCATCGTCACGATGGAGATAGATCGCGAGGTCGCCCAGTACGACCTCGGCGGCGCGACGATCCGCTTCGAGACTTACCCGCGGATGGATGTGCTTGTCGAAGTCGAGGGCGAGCCCGACGCGATCGAGAGCGCGATCGAAACATCGGGCATCGCTCGTGGACAATTCTGCACCGATCGCCTCGCGACGTTTGTGGGGCGATTCGAGCAGAAAACGGGCGTTCGGGCAGCCATCTGCGACCGGGAGTTGAAGGGCGACTATTCCCTTAGGGATTCGTAGGCCATCGCCGAGGTCAACTGCTAACTGAACAGGCGGGAGGCGTCAGTGGCAAAGGTGCCAGTTTCCTAGTTCACTACGCCCTGACTTTTCTACTGCTGTACCAAGGGCACATACAACTGCCTTTACCTCGAATGCCACAGAAGCAAGTCCGGGCGTCGTGAACTAAATCACTGGCAACTACGCCACAGACGCCTCGCACCTGTTCGGTTGCAGTTGAGAGTTTGGCCCACCTTTGAAGTTTAGCAATTGCTTCCCCTCGTTATCCAGATAGATTCACTCGGCAATGAATTGTCGACTTATGCGATGGATCGCTGTCTCGATCCTATCGCTCGTAGCTTCAGCCACTTTGCCCGCCCAGGAAAACGTGGCAAAACGTCTATCCAGCATCGTTGGAGTCGCCGTCGAGGAGTACTCGAAGGCGGTCGACGAGGGCGGGAAGCTCGTCTCCAGGGAAGAGTTCGACGAGACGTACGGATTCCTGACCGATGCCAGGCAGGTCGCGACTCGACTGTCCGGCTACGATGCCGCGCGGGCGAGAGCGATTCTCGACACCCTTCTCGGGGCGGTAGCGGCGCGAAAACCACCGACAGCGGTGCGAGACCTTCATCAGCGCTTTCTCGGATCACTGGGGACAGCCGGCGCGATGGATCTTCCCAAGGCTCCGCTCGACACGGCGAAAGGTCATGCGCTCTATGTCAGGAGCTGTGCGTCATGTCACGGGATGACCGGAGCAGGGGACGGCCCAGCGGCCCGCGCGCTCAACCCGCCACCGCAGCCGATCGGAGTCAGGAGCCCGACGACTCGCCTGACTCCGACGCTCGCCTACAACGTCATCTCGGTGGGCGTGCGTGGCACGGCGATGCTCGGATTCGGGGCGTCGCTCACTCCGCAGGAGCGCTGGAACGTCATCAGCTACATCTACGCGCTCCGTGGCGAGAAGCTCACTTTGCCGGTTGCGGTGAGAGATGCAACCGCAATTGCCGGCGACACCGCGTCACCAGTCATTCTCGCGATGCTGGACAGCGCGCTCGACTTTGCGCGGAAGGGTCAGGTCGCCGAAGCGGGTGACCGCGCGTTCGATGCGTACATCGCGTTCGAGCCGCTGGAGACCCCGGCGCGCGCGAAGAAGCCCGGTCTCGTCGCCACCATGGAGCGACATTTCGCCGACTTCAAAGGTGCCGTGAGGCGGAACGACATCGCCGGCGCCAAGAATTCGCGCGATGCGATTGCCGACGGGCTGCCGTCGGTGGTCGAGCTCACTCAGCAGCCGTCGACGAACTGGGAAGCGTTCTTCCAGTCTTTCCTCATCATTTTGCGCGAAGGCTTCGAGGCGATTCTCGTCGTCGGCGCGGTCGTCGCTTTCCTGATCAAGACCGGCCACCGCGAGCGCCTTCGCTCGATCTGGCTCGGCATCACACTCGGACTCGTCGCAAGTCTCGCCACCGCGGTCGTCCTGAAAACGCTGCTCGCCGCGATGCCCGCCAGTCGAGAGATCGTTGAAGCGACGACGATGTTGCTGGCCGTGGTCGTGCTGTTTTCGGTGAGCTACTGGCTGATCTCGAAGGTCGAGGCCGCCAAGTGGCAGAAGTTCATCCGCGAGAAGGTCTCGTCGGCGCTCGAGCACGGAGGGGGGAAAGCACTTGCTCTCGTCGCGTTCCTTGCCGTCTATCGCGAAGGGGCCGAAACGGCGCTGTTCTATCAGGCGCTCTTCAACGAGGGGCCGAACGTCATGCTCCCGCTGGCGCTCGGGATCATCGCGGGCTTCGCGGTGCTGGCGGTGGTCTTCACGCTCTTCTATCGCTACGGCGTGCGGATTCCGATGCGCCCGTTCTTTGCGGTCACCAGCATCCTGCTGTACTACCTGGCGTTCGTGTTCATGGGTAAGGGAATCCGCGAGCTCCAGGAAGGGAACATCATGCGCATCACGGTGATCCCGGGAGGTCCGCACGTGGATGCGATGGGCATCTACCCGAGCGTCGAGACGCTTACCGCACAGGGAATTCTGGTTGTCCTGCTGCTGTTTGCGATGATCAAGACCTTCTGGCCTCGCCATACGCCCGAGGCCGGCGCTGAGGCGTAGCATTTGCGCGATGTCGCTTCATCAGGGAGGGTGAGATGACGACCAGGCAGATACCGGAAACAGGTGAAGGTCAACACGGAATCCGCCCGCGTGAATACCGGCTGCCGGAGTCGACGCGCCTCGGCGCCGTGCGGCTTCAGGTTGCCGACATCGAGAGGTCTCTGCTCTTCTACTCGAAAGTTCTCGGCATGTGCGTGCTCGATGGCAGCGCCGACTCGGTGAGCCTGGGTGCGCATGGAGATGACCGCGAGATCGTCCATCTCCGGCAGCTCAAGAGCGCCCGTCCCGTTCCACAGCGGGGGCTGCTCGGCTTGTATCACTTCGCGATTCTGCTTCCCGACCGCGCTTCGCTCGGCCGCTTCGTCGCTCACCTCGCGGAGATCGGGGTGCACGCCGGGATGTCGGATCATGCCGTGAGCGAGGCTGTGTATCTAACTGACCCTGACGGTCTGGGAATCGAGGTGTACGCCGATCGTCCCCGTGATGCGTGGCGCTACGATGAGCAGCAGCTGTACATGACGACGAATCATCTCGATGTGGAAGATCTCGTCAGGTCCGCGCGCGGTGAGCGGTGGACTGGAATGCCGCGCGGTACCGTGCTCGGACACGTGCATCTCTACGTCGACGACATCGACAAGGCGGCCGCGTTCTATCACGACGCGCTCGGATTCGATAAAGTGGTGTGGAGCTACCCTGGCGCGCTGTTCCTTTCGGCGGGCGGATACCATCACCATCTCGGAACGAATACATGGGCGAAGGGCGCTCCCCCCGCCACTGACGCAGATGCGAGGCTGCTTGAATGGGAGATTGTCGTGCCGACGCAGAAGGACGCTGAGGAAGCGGCGAGCCACGTTAAGGACGCTGGGTACCGTGTGAAGCAGGAAGGTGGCGAATGGGTTCTTACCGATCCTTGGGGCACGAGTTTGAGGCTTACGCCCGAACGATAGAGACCCGAAACCCGAAACCCGACACCCGACACCCGACGCCCGACGCCCGACGCCCGACACCAAGCTGCCAGCTGCCGGCTACCAGCCGCCAGCTGCCCCTCAAGGAGCTCGAATGAAGCCGTATCGTGGTTGGATGATTCTGTTGATCCTCGCTGTGATTGGCTGTGCGTCGCAACCGCAGTCGGTGGGGACCGGCCTTCGCTATCCGAATGACGCAGCCGCGATACAAGCGGTCTTTGACACGACTGCCGCGGGATGGAATCGCGGTGAGCTCCCAGTCTATCTCTCGGCCTACACCGAGTCAGCTACTGCCATGGGCGCCAAGGGTCCGGAGCGCGGGGTGAGCGCGATTGGTGACCAGATGCGCGCTGGGTACTGGAGAACCGGGCGCCCCCTGCAGGCGCTTCACTACGACCATCTGGAGATCCGTTCGCTCGGTCCGGATAACGCCCTCGCCACCGGCCAGTATATTCTCACCGGGGCGGGCCGGCCCGATCGAACTGGTTGGTTCACAACGATTTGGACGCGCACCGCCACTGGATGGCGAATGATCCACGACCACGCATCCTGATCATTTGCTTGACCGATCGGGAACGCATGATCATCATGTACCCCGCGCCACGAAAGCCTCCATACAGGGTGTGCATATGGCATTGACTAATGCTCGCGCACGTCTCGGAGTCACCGCAGCATTCGCCGGACTCCTTGTTTCGATTTCCGCTTGCGGCAGCGATTCAACCGGCCCCAGCAGGCTGGAGCCGAGCGCTGCGTTGCAGAGCCTCGCCATCGGGATGAGATCGCTTCTGGTAGTGCCGTCTCCGATCCCCGCAACGATGGACGAGTCCTTTGGTGGGATCGCGCCGCTGCTGGACCAGGTCGATGTCACGATCGACGGAAAGTCGCAGACAATGTTCGCGTTTGGAACGAGGCAGACTTTTCCGGAAGGGACGTGTCTCGAGGATCTATTCATCTTTCCCTCGATTCCGCCCTTGAACGGCGTGTGCACCCCGCCGGATACAGGCCTAGGCCTCATTTTGTGGCAGTCACACTCGGCGTCTGCTCCGCCCGACCGCATGATCTTCATTGTCGGCGACGTCGGCGCGATCGACTTCAACTCTCTCTCCAGTTACACGTACACAGCTGGCTCCACAGCGGACCTCACGTCGGGCATCGCAATGTACATGGAGGGCAGGGACAGCTTCTGGATCTCGCGGTCGGGAACGCTGACCAGCGAGGTTGCGGCGACGAGTCAATCATGTGGACTACCGCTCCCGCCATACGCGAAATCCGGCTCGTGCAGCATGGCGACGTTCGATGAGCAGGGCGCGATCACGTTCGAAGCTTTCTCGGAGGCGGGGCCAAGCACGCAGCGCCTCACCGTAACCATCCCGAGGCAGACGATTCACGGTCTCTGGCAGACGATCACGGAGACCCAGCCGATCGCACTCCCGGAATTCCAACGGAGTTCGCGCTGGCTGGGGCGTTAGCTCGTCTCGGTAGCCTGCCCGAGCGGCAGGTTATTGCCGCTCGGCCACAAACTCAGCCAGATAATTGCGCGGCGTGTTTGCATCCCCCTGACGGGGTACGGGCGTAAGCCCGACGAACCTGATCTTCAGGTTGCCTACCAGCGCTTCGTTGTCGGGCGGTGTGACGCTCAGGGTCATCGTTTCCGCGGGGAATCCAGTGCGGGCGATGACGACATCGATCTTCGCATCGCCTGCCCAGACACAGGTCACATCAACCGGACAGCGCGAATCCTCGCGCACTTCCTTGAAGGTGACCCGGGTGTCGGTCGTTTTCACCGTCGCGGCCTGCCCCGGGGCCAGCGTGAATGACACGCCTGGGTCGACGATGACCGCCGTCGTCTGGATGGGAGCGCAGCCCGAGGTCGCGACCAGAAAAATGGACGCGCCCACGACTGGAAGAAATCTGTAGCGGCGGAAGCTGTCGAATCGGTTCATTTGCGTCGCCCCCATTCGCGGCGATCGCGTCGCCGGCCTGCGAAGAAACTGCTACGCCGCTTGCGGCACCGCGTAGATACCAGGCGCATCGGGACCGGGGTTCCGGCGAACATACATCCAGATCGCCCCGCCCACAGCAAACAGTATAGCGATGACTTGCGCCATCGTGAACGTCCCGAGGAAAAAGCGATCGTCCTTGGCGCGCACGAACTCGATGATGAAGCGCTCGATGCCCGCCAGGACGCAGTACAATCCGAACAGCCAACCCTCGGCGTGTTTGTGACCCCGGAATCGCCACAGTATCAGGAACATCACGAAGCCGAGCGCGGTCTCGTAGAGCTGGGTCGGATGCACTGACAGAACTTGATTGGGAGACGCGTCCAATGGCGGCGGCGTGTGGAACAGCTGCGTCATGTTGGCGACCGTCGAAGGCGGCGCCCCGTTCGGGAAGGCCACCGCCCACGGTCCATCCCACGGGCGGCCGTAGTCGTCGCCGACTGCCCAGCATCCGGTGCGACCGATCGAGTAGGCGGCGGCGAGCGCTGGCGCGGAGACGTCGCTGATGCGGGGGAAGCTGAGGTGTTTCTTCCGGATCACGATGTAGCAGGCGATGATTCCGCCCATCAGTCCGCCCCAGAATACGAAGCCGGCTCTGCTGAAGACGGCGCTCAGATCTCCCATCAGGATCGCATAATACAGTTTGCCGCCGAGGAGTCCGCCGATCACCGCGGCGAAGACGAGATCGCCGATTGGCTCGGGATCGTACCCGCGCCGCGCGAGCTCCCGTTGCGCCATGATCTGTGCGATGACGAAACACATGAGCATCGCCAGCCCGAACCCAGTGAGCTGGAGCGGCCCGACATCGTACGAGAGCGGCTGTTGAACGACTGAAGCGAATATTTTCTGCATTGAGGGCTGTAATCTAGGCTGCGATGAGGCCCGGGATAGGGCTGGCCGCGTACGCGTTGAGATCGAGTCCCGCCCGCTCGCCGTGCTCGAATCTGAAGAACGCCGCGCGCGCAATCATGGCCGCGTTGTCGGTGGCCAGACGCGGACTCGGTGTGAATACCGTGATACCCTCCGGCTCGAGCCTGGTTCGCATCGCCTCTGCCAGCGTCCGGTTGCAGGCCACTCCGCCGCCCAGAACCACCCGCTGCCGGGAGAACGAATTCGCGGCGCGCCAAGTCTTCTCGACGAGTGTGTCGATCACGGAATCTTGAAACCCGCGCGCGATGTCGCTCTTGTCTTTTTCGATGTCCTTCGAGCCGCGAACCGCGTTGAGCACCGCGGTCTTGATCCCACTGAACGAGAACGCGTAGTAGTCCTCGTCGCCGGCCATGGCGTTCCTGCGCAGCATCGGCCGCGCGAAATGAAAGCGCTTCGGGTCACCGGCGCGGGCGAGCTCCTCGACGTAGCGTCCGCCGGGATACGGGAGCCCCAACAGCTTCGCTACCTTGTCGAACGCTTCCCCGGCGGCGTCGTCACGGGTCGATCCGAGGAGCCTGTATCTCCCCCACGCCTCGACATCCAGCAGCAGCGTGTGGCCGCCCGAGATGAGAAGCGCGGTGAACGGAGGGACGGCATCGCGGTGCTCGAGTGCCGCCGCGAAGAGATGACCTTCCATGTGGTGGATACCGAGCAGTGGGATGTCGCGGGAGAACGCGAGCGCCTTGCCGTAGCTGACACCGACCAGCAGCGCTCCCACCAACCCGGGCGTATTGGTGACGGCAACCGCGTCGAGATCATCGAGTGTCGTCCCAGCTTCATCGAGCGCGCGCTCGACCACGGGCACGATGCTGGTGAGATGCGCGCGCGACGCGATCTCGGGGACGACTCCACCAAAAACGCGGTGAACGTCCTGCGACAGGATCACCAATGATTTTTGGATCACGTTGTTGCCCGTACCTTCGAGAACCGCGGCCGATGTCTCGTCGCAGGAAGTCTCGATTCCCAGAATCCGCGTCACGCTACTCGCTGGGCTCGGCGAGAAGTCTCTCCACCAGCGCCCGCGACTCGGGAGAATTCCAGTCGACGGCCGACATCAGCTTCTTCCTGATCACCCCATCCTTGCCGACGATCAACGTCTCCGGATAACCAAGGATGTCATAAGTCTGGGATATCTTCCCCTTCGGATCGTGGAGCACCTCGAACGTCAGACCGTACTGTTTCACGAAGGCGCGAATGGTCGAGTCGGTGCCGGGATCGTCGATGCTCACCGCCAGGATCTTGAGCCCTTTCGGCCCGTAATCGCGGTGAAGCGCCTCGATGCTCGGCATCTCGACGCGGCATGGAAGGCACCACGTCGCCCAGACGTTGATCATCACTACCTGTCCACGATAGTCGGCCAGACTCTTCTCGCGAGGAATCGAGTCCAGTGTCACTGCCGTGAAGTTGGGGGCCTTGCTCCCGACCTGGACCGGAAAAAGCTCCCTCCTCAGGTACCGACTCGCGCCGTAGGCGATGACGCCGGTGATGCCGAGGACGAAGAGTCCTATCGCCAGCTGCTGCCTGCCCGTCATACCTGTACCGTGCAGCGCGCCCGCAGCTCTCCGATCTCCGCTTTTGGATCCTTCGCGCCGAAGATCGCATTGCCCGCCACGAAGGTGTCGGCGCCGGCCTCCCACACCGATTTGATGGTCTTGCGATCGATCCCGCCATCAACCTCGAGAAATGCCTTGCTGCCGTTCTCGGCCAGCATCTCGCGAGCACGTCTGACCTTGTCGACGGATCCCTTGATGAAACGCTGTCCGCCAAAACCGGGATTGACGGTCATAACCAGCAGAAGATCGATGTCCGTAATCACTTCACTCACGGCAGTGAGCGGCGTCGCCGGATTCACGACCGCTCCGGCGCGGCAGCCGAGCTCGCGGATGCGACTCAGCTGCCGCTGCAGGTGCGGAGACACCTCGGTATGAATCGACATTCCGTTGGCGCCGGCCGCGGCGAAGTCCTCGAAGTAATTCTCCGGCTCGACGACCATCAGATGCACGTCGATCGGCAGCTTCGTCAGCTTTCGCACCGACTCGATCACCTTGGCTCCGAAGGTGAGATTCGGAACGAATCGGCCGTCCATGACATCGATGTGAACCCAGTCCGCGCCACCCGCTTCGAGCATCGCGATCTCGTCGGCGAGCCTGGCGAGGTCCGCGCTCAGAATCGACGGTGCGATGCGAACGCTCATCGCTCGAATCCCGGCGCCGGACCCGGTGGTGGAGGTGGCGCCGAGATAGAAGGAGGCGGAGGGAAGTGCGAGACGGTGAGGCTCACGGGGCCTCCGGCGCCGATATTCTGTCCCGCCGCGGGGTACTGCCTGATAACCGTGTTCTCCGGCTGGAGCGAGCTGGTGTCGCGCGAGAGTCCGGCGACACGCAGTCCGATCTGTTCGATCATCGAGCGCGCTTCTCCGACGCTGCGGCCGTAGAGATCGGGCACCTGCACCGTCGCCGGTCCCTTGCTGAGGACGATGTCGACGCTTCCCGGCAGCTCGACCTTTGTCCCGGCCGCTGGCGATGATGCGATGACCAGGCCTCGCGGCTGGTCGGCGAGCTGCTCGGTAACGGTGCCCAGCGTAAGCCCCGTGTTCTCGATGGAGATGCGCGCCTGCTGCTGCGACATGTTGGTCGTCACGGGGACTTCGGCGGAACGCTGACCACCGCTCAGCGCCAGCACGACAGTCGTGCCGCGTTTCTGTCTGCTTCCAGCGGGCGGATCTTCCTGGAGCACGACGTTAGCGGCGACCGTCCTGTGGAATCGAGTCTCGCCCTGCTGCGACGGGAATCCCGCCTTCTGCAGCATCGCCGATGCGTCCTCGAACGACTTCCCGACTACGTTCGGAAGAATTCCATCGTCGGGAAGAACCTCGGCCGGGAACGCAAAGAGAAAGACGGCAACGTAGGCGATGAGAAATCCGCCGACCGCGGCAATCAGGTATGGGAACGCACGCCGCGGAAGCGCGCGAAAGTTCACCTAGCTCACCCTGCGCAATCGCGCGGCAAACGCCCCGTCGGTTCCGTGACGCTGCGGCAGGACGCGAAGGAACCCGCCATCGAGGAGTTCCGGCGCGACGGATCCTTCCGGCGGCGGATCCGGAATCCAATTCTGGTTCTCGGAGAGGAACTGCTCGATCTGCTCGTCGTTCTCTTCCCGCTCGAGCGAGCAGGTGCTGTAAATGAGCAGGCCCCCCGATTTCACGACTTTGCTGGCTGATCGGAGGATTACTTTCTGCAGCGCCGACATCACGGCGAAGTCGGAGATCTTGAGCCGCCACCGCGCATCCGGATGCCGCCGGAACGTGCCGGTACCCGTGCACGGCACATCGATCAACACCGCGTCGACCGGACTTGTCGCTGGATGACGGGCGTCGCCGACGAAGGGATAGAGGTTCGTCGTTTCGAGCCGCTGCTTGTTGGCGAGCAGCCGCTGAAGTCGTCCGAACGACTTGTCGCTCGCGATGACGGTTCCCGCGATCTTGGAGAGCTCGAGCGCCTTTCCGCCGGGAGCGGCGCACAGGTCCGCAACGGTCGCCTCCGATGGGATCGCGGCATACTCGGTCACGAGCGTCGCCGCGGGATCCTGGACGAAGAACAGTCCTTTCTTGAATGCGCCCAGCTCGGTGAACGTCGTTCCACCCGAGATCGCGATGCTATCCGGTACGAAAGGCGCTTCGGCGACGTGAACTCCCGCCTCCTCGAGCATGGCCTCGAGCTGCTCTCGCACGATGCCGTACGGCCTGATGACGATCGGAGCCTCGGCGTTGTTCAGCGCGAGCAGCCGTTCGGTGTCCTGCTCCCCGAACCGCTCGATCCAGCGCGCGATCAGCCACCGCGGATGCGAGTACCTGAGCGACAGAGCTTCGTCGGCCTCGGCAGAAACCGGGAGGTGAAACTCATCTCGCTCGCGATCGGTGCGCCGAAGCACCGCATTCACCAGCTTGCTGGCGCCGAGTCCGTGTCTGCGCTTCGCGAGCTCGACCGTTTGGGCGATCGCGGCGTAGGCGGGAACGCTGCCCATGCTGGTGAGCTGATAGACTCCGAGCCTCAACAGGTCGATCACGTCGGGATCGAGGCGCACGAGTCCGCCGCGCACGCGGTCGGAGAGAATCGCGTCGATCCAGCCGCGATGGCGGAGCATTCCGTACACCAGCTCGCGCGTCCAGCGCCGGTCGCGTGCGTCGAGCGGAGCGATGCGCCGCTCGAACGACTGATCGAGAAACTCCCCGCGTCTCAGATCGGTGCAGATCTCGGCCGCGACGGCTCGCGACGCAGTGACTGCGCCAGTCGATGTGGCAGTGGCGCTCATGAGCCCAACATTCCGGTCGTGGGTGAAGACGGCACCGCGACTTCACGTCGAGGCATCCTGCCAGCGAGGTAGGCGTGGCGTCCCGACTCGACAGCCGTCTTCATCGCCGCCGCCATCCGCACCGGATCCTGAGCCGCCGCGATTCCGGTGTTCATCAGGATCCCGTCCACGCCCTGCTCCATCACGATGCACGCGTCGGATGCGGTGCCCACTCCGGCATCGACGATCACCGGAACGGAGAGCCGCTGCTTGATCGTGCGGATGGCGTAAGGATTCAGCATTCCGAGCCCCGATCCAATCGGAGAGGCGAGGGGCATCACCGCGACGGCTCCTGCCTCCTCGAGCTTGAGCGCGGTGATGAGATCATCATTCGTGTACGCCAAAACTTTAAAGCCCTCGTCTACCAACGTCTTCGTCGCCTGAAGGAGCCCAATCGTATCGGGCAGCAGCGTCTCCTGGTCCCCGATCACCTCGAGCTTGACCCACTCGTTGAATCCAGCCGCGCGCGCGAGGCGCGCGTAGCGAATCGCCTCGCTGGCGCTATAGCAGCCGGCGGTGTTGGCGAGGAGGAAGTAATGGTCGGGATCCAGGTGATGGAGAATGGCTTCGTCCTTGGACCGATCGAGATCGACCCGGCGCACCGCGACGGTCACGACTTCCGCACCAGATGCCTCGATCGCTTCGATCATCTGCGCGTTCGAGGCGTACTTACCGGTCCCGACCATCAGGCGCGAGTGGAACTCGCGCCCGGCGATCACGAACGGTTGCGGATCGGTCAGTGTGGCCGATGACAGCAAATCTGCGTGCGCCATCAATCAGCCTCCGCCGACGAAGTGGACGATCTCGATCGAGTCGTCCGTTGCGA
>JANMMF010000082.1:0-1894 GCA_031372985.1 Gemmatimonadota bacterium | reverse complement strand
GCCACGTTTCGCTCGAGCGCTTCGCGGGTCGGGTTCTTGCCCCGTGCGTACTCGTAGCCTTTGTTCTTGCCCAGCCCTTCCTGGACGTAGGTCGATGTCGTGTAGATCGGCGTCATGATCGCGCCGGAGAGCATGTCCGGGCGCTGGCCCGCGTGGATTGCTCGGGTACCGAACGAGGCCTTCAGGTCTTCGTCAAAAATGCGGGTCATTCGTGTTCACATAGAGGAAGATGCTGGAGAAGATAATAACTAACTGCGGACTGCGGACTTACTGCGGACTGCCGACTAACTACTACTGCGGACTGCGGACTAATTGCGGATTGCGGACTAACTGCGAACTGCGGACTAGATTTAGACCCTGCTCCAAAGCCCAACAAAACCCAGAGGACCGATGGCCTTTGAAGGACTGATGGTGAGCGTCTCCGGTGTGCGCGGGCGCGTTGGCGAGGCGCTCACGCCGGAGATCATGGCGCAGTTCGCCGCTGGCTTCGGCGCGTGGGCTCTCGCTCGCGCCGGTGGCAAAGCGCAGATCGTCGTCGGGCGCGACAGCCGCGTGTCGGGTCCGATGTTCCAGCCCGTAGTGCACGCCGCGCTGCAGTCGGTGGGATGCGACGTGCTCGACATCGGCATGGTCCCCACGCCTACAGTGCAGCTTGCCGTCGAACACCACCACGCCGCCGGCGGTCTTGCGATTACCGCGAGCCACAACCCGATCGAATGGAACGCGCTCAAGTTCATCGGCCCATCGGGCCTCTTCCTCGACGGAGCCGAAGCGGCGGAGATGCGGAAGGTCGTCGAGGGTAAGATTCCCCGCGCGACGTGGGACAAGCTGGGCACCGTCTCCAAGGACCAGGACGCCGCGAGCGACCACATCGAGAGAATTCTGGCGCTGCCGTTTCTCGACGTGGAGGGAATCAGGAAACGCGGATTCAGGGTCGGACTCGATTGCGTACGCGGCGCCGGCGGGGTGTTCATGCCCGTCCTGCTCGAGCTACTGGGGTGCAAGCTCGCCACGATCAACATGGAGCCGGACGGAAGATTCCCCCGTCCTCCAGAGCCGACTGCCGAGAATCTGGGAGAGCTCCAGAAGCTGGTGTTCGATTCCCACTGCGACATCGGGATGGCGGTGGATCCCGACGTCGATCGACTCGCGCTCGTGTCCGAGGAAGGCGTGGCGATCGGGGAGGACTACACGCTCGCGCTGGCGGCCAAGGTTGTCCTGCGGCATCGGAAGGGCGTAGTGGTCACCAATCTGTCGACGAGCAGGATCGTCGACGACATCGCCCGAGAGGCCGGCAGTAGGGTCATCCGCGCGCCGGTAGGCGAGGTGAACGTCGCCACGCGCATGCGGGCCGAGAATGCTCCGATCGGAGGGGAGGGGAACGGTGGGGTGATTCTCCCGGAGCTCCACCTGGGTCGGGATGCCCCGGTTGGGGCCGTGCTCATGCTTCAGCTCCTTCTCGAGGAGGGGAAGCCCCTCTCGAAGATTGTCGCGTCCTACCCTCGATACGTTATCGTTAAAGACAAGCTGGACCGTCCGACCGCGCCGCTTGATACGGTGTATGAAGTGCTTAGAAAAGCCTTCCCCGACGCCGAGGTGGATACGCAGGATGGCCTGCGGCTCACCTGGTCGGACCGCTGGGTGCACATCAGGCCGTCTGGAACGGAACCGATTGTGCGAGTAATAGCGGAAGCACCGACCGCGGAAGAGGCTGAAAAGCTGGTCAGCGACTGCCGCAAGCCGGTCGAGGCGTTGGGCAAGTAACCGTACAGTCAACAAGAGCTCATATGTGTGGAATCATTGGCTACATCGGGATGCGCGGCGCGACTCCTCTTCTCCTCGAGGGACTGAAGAGGATGGAATACCGCGGCTACGACTCGGCCGGCGTTGCCGT
>JANMMF010000414.1:0-2159 GCA_031372985.1 Gemmatimonadota bacterium | reverse complement strand
AGGTGCGATCCTCAACAGCACATATTTCAGTTTCACGAAAGACCAGAGCGGCGGGGAGATCTCCAGCCTCAACGTCAACGGTCGCGGCTACGGGCACGGGATCGGGATGTGCCAGTGGGGCGCGATCGGTCGGGCGCGCGCCGGTCAGAATTATCGTACGATTCTAGAGACCTACTATCAGGGAACGACGATTGGCCGAATCGCCGGTTAGCAACAAAGACTCGAAAGCAAAGGGCATCATCCGCCTTGGCCTCGTCGGCGCGGGCGCGATCGCGCAGCTTGCTCACTTGCCGGTGCTGTCGAAGATCAAGGGCGCCCAGCTCGTGGCGCTCTGCGACAACGATGGACCGAAGGCCAGCGCCATCGCCGAGCGCCTGCAGATCCCCGACGTGTTCACCGACATCGAGGATCTCCTCGAGCTGGATCAGGTCGACGCCGTCGTGATCGCGACGCCGAACCACCTGCACGAGCCACACGTTCTTCGCGCCCTGAAATCGAAGGTAGACGTCCTGTGCGAGCGACCACTGTCGCTGACATCGCGCGGAGTGGAGCGCATCCTCGCCGCGGCCAAACAGTCCGACCGCAAGGTCGTCGTCGGAAACAATCATCGCTTTCGCAGCGACGTCCAGCAGCTATATCGCTTTCTTCAGGGTGGCGAGCTGGGCCGTCTGATCGGAGTTCGCGCCGGGCAGTATCAGTTCGCGACCAGTCGCACCGGATGGAGATTCAGAAGGCCCGAAGCGGGCGGCGGAGCCTTCTTCGAGCACGGTTATCCTCTCGTCGACCTGGCGCTGTGGGTCGCCGATTTCCCGGAGCCCGTGCGCGTCACCGCGAACATGGATCGAAGCCGTGGCACCAACACGGTCGAGGACTCGATGATCGTCCACGTCGAGTGCACGGGGGGCATGAGCTTCAGCTTCGACGTGTCGTGGTCCTACGTGGGGCAGGAAGAGCGCTGGTGGTTCGAGGTGCTCTCCGGTCGCGGGAGCGCGCGGCTAGCCCCGCTGCGGGTGGTGAAGATGCTGAACGGCAAGCCGACCGACGTATCGCCAAGCGGCGCAGCGGCGAGGGAGAGCGTGTTCCTGCAGTCCTATCGCGCCGAATTCGCGCACTTCATCGCCGTCCTGAACGAAGACACGCCGTACGAGCCTCCCGACGATCAGCTGACGGTCATCAGGCTGATGGAGGCCATTTACAAGGCGGCTGAGGAAGGCAAGGAAGTCCGTCTGTAGTGAGTGAGCCGGTAGACGGTCCACCACACCGCCAGATTGATCGGCAGTGCCAGCGCGATGATCTCACCGTTCTTCTGATCGAAGAATGGCAACCCCTGCAGGACGAAGCCAAATAGCGAGAGTGCGGCGACAAAGCCACTCAGCTTGAGAGCTCTCGAGATGCCGCGCAACCCGTACACCGAAAGCGGAATGAGGACCGCCATCGCGATCGAGAGCGGATCGAAGTGCATCAGGTTTTCGTTGCGGCCCATGAAGTAGTGTTTCGTAAAGAGCCACGCGATCACCAGCGCGATTCCCGCCAGTCCGGCGATGAGGCTCCACAACGTCGCGAAGGCAGTCGCCGCAAAGAGTGAAACGCGATGTCCACCTTCCGCGCTCCTCACCAGCGCGATCAGAACACCGGCGAGCAGAATCCCTACCGCGACATACCAGGGGAAATAGTTGGGCGGAGCCGCGGGCTCCGGCGGACGACCGGACGCAAACAGCGGCATCTCCGACCGAACGAGCGGAATTCGCACCCCGGCGCTGTCGGGAATGCTGGTCGCCCTGAGTGTATTTGCCATCCGCACGGGGAGGAACATCTCCTCCCACTGCGAGAGCGGCTTATCCGCGCGGGGCCCGAGCGCCAGCGTCACCCCGGTGTAGAGCGGAATGTCGCCCGTCATGAGTCGTTGCGTATGCGAGCGATAGGTGCCGGAAGTCATGCGGGTGACGGTCGCGAGCTGGAGCTGGCCTGAGAGCGCGTGATCGAGGGCATCGCGGAGCCGTGTCGAGCAGTTGTCCCGATAGTAATCGTACCGATAGAACTTGTTCTGTGGCAGCGCGTTCCATTGCACGAACTGCTGGAGCTTGAGCCGCTGTGCCGGCGTGAGGTTGAGCTCCTGCGACAGGATGGAGCGATTGCGCTCCTTGTAATAGCGGAGCATT
>JANMMF010000411.1:0-5727 GCA_031372985.1 Gemmatimonadota bacterium | reverse complement strand
GCGATGCTCAGGTTTTGACCGCCACGCCGCGGCGCTTTGCCCCCGCCGGCTGCTGCATCGGAGCGTTCACTTCAGCGATGATGCGCTCCTGCTCCTTCTTGTGAACTTCGGCGTACCCTTCCGCCGGGCTCGCACGGTCCGGCCGGCCGATGTAGCGGGTGAGCAGCGCATTGCCGGTCGACATCCGGAGACGTGGCGCGACATACGACCACGCACCCTGATTCTTCGGTTCCTCCTGCGCCCACACGACTTCCTCTATCGCGGGATACAGGTCCACGATCTGCGCGATCTCCGTTCCCGGCCACGGGTAAAGCTCCTCGACCCTCACGATCGCGACGTGCGGCGCGCGCCTCACTGCCAGATCGTAGTAGATCTTGCCGGTGCAGAAAACGAGGCGCGTGATCGCATCCCTGGTTTGCGACGCAACCGGATCGTCGATCACCGGACGAAAGCTTCCGCTCGTCAGATCGGAGAGCCGCGACGCCGCCTCGGGAAGGCGCAGAAGACTCTTCGGCTGCATCAGAATCAGCGGGCGTCGCTCGTACATCTGCGCCTGGCGCCGCAGGATGTGGAAGTACTGGGACGGCGTCGACGGAGACGCGACCCGTATGTTCCCCTCGGCGCACAGCTGCAGGAATCTCTCGAGGCGCGCACTGGAGTGTTCGGGCCCCTGACCCTCGTACCCGTGCGGGAGGAGAAGAACGATCGCTGAATCCTGGCCCCATTTTGCGCGATCGGCCGCGATGAACTGATCGATGATCGGTTGAGCGACGTTGACGAAATCGCCGTACTGCGCTTCCCACAGCACCAGCGTGTTCTCGTGCGCGGTGCTGTATCCGTACTCGAAGCCGAGCACCGCCGTTTCCGACAGGGGACTGTTGTATATCTCGAACGTTCCGTGTCCCTCTCCCTCCGCGACGTGCGCGAGCGGAGTGTAGATCTCTCCCGACTCCGCATCGTGCAACACCGCCTGCCGGTGCGAGAAGGTGGCGCGCTCCGCATCCTGTCCGGTGAGTCTGACCGATTTCCCGTCAGTCAGCAGAGCCGCGAACGCCAGCGATTCGGCGTGGCCCCAGTCGATTCCACCCGCGTCTCCCATCGCGTCCGCTCGGCGGGCAAGGGTTTTTGCCAGCCGCGGATTGACCTTGAGAGTCGACGGCCATTTGAGGAGTCGATCGTTGAGCTCGCGCAGGCTATCGGCCAGCACTCCGGTGTCGCTCCCACCCGCGCCGGATTGGTCGGCTTCCGCATCCTTGGCCGGATTGTACTCGGGCGAGTGGATCTCACCGCTCTTCATCGCTGTCTGGATGCGATCGAAATTCGCCGCGGCGTCGACGTCGATCTGCTTCACCTGATCGGCCGTGAGGAGGCCTTCCGCAACGAGCCGGCTTCCCCATACCTCGCGCGGTGAAGGGTGCGACCTGATCTTCTGATATAGAGTCGGCTGCGTGAAGGATGGCTCGTCCGTCTCGTTGTGTCCGTGACGGCGGTATCCAACTACATCGATCAGGAAATCTTTTCCGAAGTTGGCCCGATACTCTATTGCCAGGCGCACGACGTGGACGCACGATTCGGCGTCGTCGGCGTTGACGTGCACGATCGGAACTTCGAAGCCCTTGGCGAGATCGCTGGCGTAATGGGTCGATCTCGCGTCGATCGGATCCGTGGTGAAACCGACCTGGTTGTTGACGATGATATGGAGCGTACCACCCGTCCTGAAACCCACGAGCCCCGACAGATTCAACGTCTCGGCTACGACACCCTCGCCCGGAAATGCTGCGTCGCCGTGGACACAGATCGGAAGAACCGCTGCCTCGTCGCGCTCACCATTTCCGGCGAGCACCTGGCGCGCCCGCGCAACTCCCTCGAGAACCGGATTCACGACCTCGAGATGGCTCGGATTCGGAATCAGCATGATCTCGACTTCACCGCCGCCGGGGACCTGCCTCTTTCCCGTGGCGCCGAGGTGATACTTCACGTCGCCCGTCTCGCTCACCGCGTTCGTCGTGGCGTGCTTTCCTTCGAACTCCTCGAAGATCGTCGCGTACGGCTTGCTTAGCGTGTGCGCCAGGACGTTGATGCGTCCGCGGTGGGCCATCGCGAGATCGACTTCGCGCGCGCCCTGGGCGGCGGCTGACTCGATCGCGACATCGAGCATCGGAACCAGGATGTCGCCGCCTTCGATCGAGAAGCGCTTGTAGCCCTGGTACGCGCGGCCGAGGAACCGCTCCAATCCATCGACCTCCGTCAGTCGGCGGAGCAAGGCTTTCTTCTCTTCGTCACTGAGCGGCGCGTTCAAGCGTCCACTTTCGATCTGCTTACGGAGCCACTCGCGCTCTTCGACTCTTCCGAGGTGGGATATCTCGAATCCGATTCTCGATGTGTACAGCTCGCGAAGGCGCGCGACTACATCAGCGGCGCTGCCGCCTGACGCGCCGAGCGCGATTCCAGGGATGCTGGCGAGATGCTCCTCGCTCAGCCCGTGGAATTCCAGTGTCAGCTCCGGCGTTCCTTCAGGTGGCGTTCCGAGCGGGTCGAGTGGTACAGCAAGGTGACCGTAGCTGCGAATTGCGTCTACAAGCTCAGCCGCGGCGGCGACATCGCGAAGAAAAGCGGGATCGATTTGTCCCGCTGGAGCCGTGTGCCCGGCGGCTGCCGGTGGCGCCGCCCCACTGAGACTTTCGGCGAATCGGAAGAACTGGCGCCAGGACTCGTCTACCGAAGCAGGGTCGCGCCGGTAGGCTTCGTACGCCTCGCTTATGTATCCGTCATTGAAGACGCCCGTTATGGGGTCGGAGCTCATGCCTAAATTTAACTTCGCGCTATCGTCCTTGGCGCGCTTGCACGAGAGCTCAGCGTGTATCTTGGGCGTGTTGCCGCAGCGTGCAGAATCCTGAGTGCGGATGCCTGCTCGAGCGTCGGAAGGTAAAGGAATCCCGCGATGCCGTTCGCGTCGAGCAGCTGTAGCTCCTCGGCATTCCGCGTGAGACTGACGGCGATCACCGGAGTCTTCGACAGCAGTCCGTCGTGCTCCCACCTATCGAGCGGAATCGCCGCCAGAAGATCGTAGTCGCAGATGACCACATCGGGCGAGACACTACCAACCGATTCCGAGGCCGAATCGAGCCCCACGGCGTTGGTCGTGGCAACCCCCATCGCGGCGAAATAGCGCGCGATGTGCTCGCTCAAAAAGCAATGGCGCGCAATGCACAGTGCGCGAAGTGGCGCGGCACCTTCCTGCTGCGCCGCCAGGCTCGGGTTCAAAGTCATGCCCGTTCATCGTAAGGCACCATCGCTCCGAGCACAAGCCGGATCGTTGCTGCAACTGCTACTTAAAAAAAGAAACGCCCCGCACTGAGATTCCGTGCGGGGCGTTCCAAAGCACAACTGGCCAGTGCTAGTACTTGGTCGTCTTGTCGACGTTGTTGCCGATCACGCCGCCGATAATGGCTCCGGCCGCGCCGCCGATGATTGCGCCCTTCACCTTGTTCTTGCTGGTGACGGCACCGATGATTGCACCTGCGCCGGCGCCGATCGCGGCGTCACGCTTGGTGTGCTTCACGACCGTCGGCTGACGAGCCGGGGCCGGAGCGCTGTACACCGAGCCGGACGAGCTGGTGCGACGAGTCGTCGTGCGACGGGCCGGTGCACGATAAACCGTGCGGGTTGCCGGTGCCGTGCTCGTCAGCGCCTTTGCGGGAGCTGTTCCCGCGCGCTCGGCGGCGGTGATGCTGTCGAGGGGCGTGTACGGAGTCGCCTGTGCGGCCGTCGAAAGATCGGCATTCAACGCGTCATCGACCTTCTTATCGTTTCCGCCGCATGCGAATGCGACGAGAGCGGCCGGGAGAATTATGAGCTTACGAAACATTTTAAGGCCTCCAGAAATGACCCCCGCTCAACGCGACGGTACCTAATAGGAGGGGCAGGGTCTATGCCATACACAGGGGTTTACTTATGCCGCCGTAGCGGCTGATAACTCGGCCGTTGGCGACATAACGTCCTCTAAAGAGGCCGGTAGAATGAGACGAAAAGCGCTGCCCTCCCCAAGGGTCGAAACAACGGTCAGCGACCCATCCAACAGCTGAGCCAGACGCCTCGAAATCGGCAGCCCCAGGCCGGTGCCCGGCTGCTTCGATTCGGAGACCTGAACGAACTCCTCGAAGATGCGCGAGATGTCATCGTTCGCTATTCCTACTCCCAGGTCTACTACATCGATTTCTACACCCTTCGCGTCAGTCTGTTTGCAGAGGACGCGAATCGGCTTGCCCTCACCAAATTTGATGGCGTTCGACAGAAGGTTGAGCAAAACCTGCCGTACCCGGCGCGGGTCGCTTACGATATTGAAGGACTCTCCCTCCATCTCGAGTGCGAGACTCGACCCGTACTCGTCCGCCAGTGGGCGAACGGTCACGAAGAGATCCTCGATCAAAGAAGGGAACATCACCGGCTGCAGTGAGAGCTCGATCTTGCCCGCTTCGATCTTGGACAGGTCGAGCACATCGTTCACCAGCTCGAGCAGGTGTCGCGCCGCCTTGAGGGTGCGCTGGAGGCCTTCCTTCTGCTTCGCGTTGAGCGGTCCGTAGATGTTGTCGAGCATGAGCGTGCTGTATCCGATCACGGCGTTGATCGGTGTCCGGAGCTCGTGGCTCATCGACGCGTAGAAGCGGTTGCGCGCCCCCATCGCCTGCTCGAGAGCAATCTGACGCCGGTGCAGCTCCTCGTTCATCTGCGACAGCTTGGCGGCCGAGCGCGCCTCGGTTTCTAGCAGCGAGGTGCGGTGCTCGAGCTCGAGCTCGCGCTTCTGGCTCTCGCGCAGCAAGTCCCCCTGACGCTGGATCTCACGCTGCTTCAGGTAGAGATCGACGAAGACGGCCACCTTCGATCTGAGCACGTCGGGATTGAAGGGCTTGAACACGTAGTCCACCGCGCCCATCGAGTATCCCTTGAAGACGTACGCGTCTTCCTTGCTGATCGCGCTGAGGAAGATGATCGGAATCGTTCGCGATTTCTCCCTCGACTTGATGATCTCGGCGACCTCGAAGCCGTTCATCCCCGGCATCTGCACGTCGAGAAGAATGACGGAGAGATCGAGCTCGAGCACTTTTTTCAGAGCTTCCGGCCCCGAGGTGGCGCGAATCAGGAGCTGGCCCAGTGGCTCGAGGATGGCCTCGAGCGCGAGGAGGTTTTCGGGGCGGTCGTCGACGAGGAGAATACTGACGCGTTCGTCCGTCATACGCCTCTACCCGCGCCGACTCTCGTTTGATCGAGGCTGAGCTCGAGCAAGCGCGGCGCCAGCGCATCGAGTGGCAGCACTTGGCTGGTGGGGACGGCGCGGATCGCGGCTTCCGGCATGATCGGAATCTCGGCGGTTTTCGGGTCCTGCACCAGCGCGAGTCCTCCGCGCTTCACAATGTGCGCGAGGCCCCGTGCGCCGTCCTCATTCGCTCCGGTCAGCACGACACCAATCGCCGCCGATCCATAGGTGTCAGCGGCCGAGGAGAACATTACGTCGATCGATGGCCGGCTGAATCGCACCGGCTCTTCGATCGTGAGGGAAGCGTAGCCGTTCTCGATCAGCACGTGGTAGTTGGCGGGAGCTACGTGCACCGTTCCAGGAGTGAGCGGGTCCTTGTCTTCGATCTCGCAGACTTTCAGCTCCGTTGCGTCCTGCAGCAGCTGCACGAGCAGGCGCTCGGAATCCTTGCTCCGGTGCTGGACTACCACCAC
>JANMMF010000403.1:0-1823 GCA_031372985.1 Gemmatimonadota bacterium | reverse complement strand
TTCATCGGCAACACCTTCGATGTCTCAGCGAATAACAGCGAGACTACGACGACCTTTGCGCGGAACTACTGGGACGACTACCGAGGCTACGACCTGGATCACGACGGCTTCGGGGATGTGTCATATCACCCCGTGCGGCTCTTCTCGATGGTCGTCGCTCAGAACGGTCCGTCGATCATACTCCTGCGCAGTACGTTCGTGCGTCTGCTCGACTCAGCGGAGAGCATCATCCCGGCGCTGACGCCGGAAGCTCTTGCCGATCGCGAGCCGGCTATGAAGAGGGTCAAGTGATCGAGGCGCGCCACATCACGAAAACGTTCGGGAGACTGCGCGTGCTGGACGACATGTCCCTGAGCATCGGGCCGCGCAGGATCACGGGCCTCATCGGACCCAATGCCGCGGGGAAGACAACGCTCGCGAAGATCATCCTCGGCCTCACGAAGGCGGATTCCGGTACGCTGGAGATCGACGGAACTGCGATCGGCGCGGACGATGCCTATCGTTCGCGCATTGGCTACATGCCGCAGATGGCGCGGTTCCCGGAGAATCTCTCCGCGCGCGAGCTGTTCGAGATGCTGACCGATCTGCGTCGTCCAACACAGCCGGTGGACGACGAGCTGGTGGAGCGCTTCAACTTTGAAGGGGCGCTTGACAAGCCCATTCGCATTCTCTCCGGCGGGACCCGTCAGAAGGTCAATGCCGTCATCGCGTTTCTTTTTCGCCCGGATCTGCTGATTCTGGATGAGCCGACTGCGGGCCTCGATCCCGTTGCCAGTGGCATCCTCAAGGACAAAGTGCGCGCCGAAAAAGAGGCGGGGAAAACGTTTCTCCTGACATCACACATCATGAGCGAGCTCGACGAGCTCGCCGACGATGTCGCGTTCATCAACGAAGGCAAGGTTGCATTCGTTGGAGCCCTGGCCGAGCTCAAGCGGGTCACGAGACAGTCCAATCTCGAGCGCGCAATCGCAGAGATGATGAAACGCGGAGCGGCAGCATGAAGGTGACGGCAAAGGTTGCGGGTTACGAGATACGCGACGTCATCCGGAGCCGCTGGCTCATCGGTTATACGCTTTTTTTCCTCGTCATCACCGATGCACTCTTCCGATTCGGCGGCGGCGGAGAGAAAGCGCTGCTCAGTCTCGTGAACGTCGTGCTTTTTCTGATTCCGCTCGTTGCGATGGTGTTTTCAACTGTCTATCTGTACACCGCGCGTGAATTCATCGAGCTGCTCCTGGCTCAGCCGATCAAGCGCCGCCAGGTTTTCGCTGGACTGTACCTTGGGCTGACGCTTCCGCTGTCACTGAGCTTCGTAGCAGCGGTCTGCATTCCGTTCATATTGCACCGCGGCATGGCGAACGCGCAGCCGGGCACATTCGCCGCGCTGCTTCTGGCAGGAATTGCGCTGACGCTCATCTTCACGGCGCTGGCGTTCCTGATCGTCGCTCGCACCGAGGACAGGATCAAGGGATTGGGATTGGCCGTTGCTTTGTGGCTATTTCTGGCGGTGCTCTACGATGGCCTCGTTCTGCTGCTCATTTCGATCATGGCCGACTATCCAATCGAACGGCCGCTCATCGGTCTCATGCTGGCGAATCCGATGGACCTGGCGCGGGTGGCGCTGCTGCTCCAGTTCGACGTAGCCGCGCTCCTGGGATACACCGGCGCCGTTATGCAGAGCTTCTTCGGCAGATCGATCGGAGTCACGGTAACTTCCCTGGCGCTCGCGGTGTGGGTGTTCGTCCCACTCCTTGCCGGCATGCGCGCATTCCAAAAGAAGGATTTCTGATAGCGCCGGGAGATCTCCGACGCGTCTGGCTAAT
>JANMMF010000389.1:0-1813 GCA_031372985.1 Gemmatimonadota bacterium | reverse complement strand
TCGGATGGCTGCTGGTTGGAATGGGCACCCTGCTGTCGGTCGTTACGGTGTTGGCGTTGGCCGGAGTAATCCAGTTGCAGATCGACTTCTTTGCCTTCAACCTCGATACTCGTGGTGAGCGCCTTGCGTTGGTGTCTGGGTTGGTGATTGCTGCCGTCGCTGGCTTTGTGCTCCTGCGGATTTCGAAGCGTTCGCCGAAGGGCGTCGCTGACCGCGCGGGCTAACTGAGGCGTTAGACGGACAATCAAACAATAAGCGACACTTCCACCCATGAAGATTCTCTACGTGTCCTTCTGTCTTATCACCGTTGGGAGCACCTTGAGCGCGCAGGCTGCAAACCTGAATCGCTTCAAAGATCCTGAAGGCATTACTGCCGACCCAACCGGCCTGCGTAGAGACACGAGCGTCAGAGTCTTCCCAAGGTATCCCCGCGGTTTGCAAGAAAAAGGGATTACTGGCGCGCCGGTCGTAGCGTTTGTCATTGATACAACCGGCCGTATAGAGCTGGAAACAGCAAGTTTTCTAAACACCTCGCGCCCTGAATTCGCAAAGGCTGTTTGTGATCTGCTACCGACATTTCGGTTCCAGCCCTTCCTGGTCGGCGATCAAAAGTGGCGAGTGCTTCTCGTCGAGATGTTCGCGTTCAATACTTGGCCTGAACCAGATGCCGCGGCGGCTAACCTGGCAGCACACAGCCAGGAAGATTTCGCGACGAAACCGATCGTTAGAGTCGTTGAGCAACTTGTATCGCTTCCACATTGCGACTCTCCAAATATCCAATGAAGCGCATGCCGTCTAACCAACGTTGCGCAGACAAGCACTTTTTGGATGCGACTTCGTCGCAATGGTGATACTGTGCTTGCAGCTGAACTAAGGCGTTGGGCGGACCCGGATCGACCGTGCTCATAGAAATCGGACATGTGGAGGCGATCTTCCGGTATCCCGTGAAGTCCATGGGCGGCGAACGACTCGAGGTCGCCAATCTGGGCTGGCACGGCCTCGATGGTGACAGACGCCTGGCATTCCGGCGGATTGATGACCGCAGCGGGTTCCCGTGGCTAGCTGCAACCAAGCTTCCCGACCTGCTCCTGTTTGCTCCGCACCGGGAAAACGGTGCTCAGGGAGACCTTCCAACGCATATTCGCACGCCGGATGGCGAAGAGATGCCTGTCTTCGGGGAGGACTTGGCCAGGGAGGTCGGACGTCGGCACGGGGCTCCCGTGCAGATGATGCAGATGAATCATGGCATCTTCGATGAAGCGAGCATCTCCGTGATCGCCTCCGATACGGTGCGCGAGATCGGACGACTCGCAGGGCGGACCGCGGACTTGCGACGATTTCGCCCGAATGTTGTGGTTCGTTTGCTGCGATCGGTTCCCTTCCAGGAGGACGAGTGGGTGGGCGGCGTGCTCTCATTCGGCGACGGGGACGATGCCCCCGCTATCACCGTCACGATGCGCGACGATCGCTGCTCGATGGTGAACCTTGATCCCGACTCAGCAAGTGTTGCGTCAGAAGTGCTGAAGGCGGTCGTTCGTCGGAACCAGAACACGGCGGGAGTCTACGGCGCGGTGACTCGCATCGGTCGACTGGCGGTCGGACAGACCATACTCCTCCGTGCGGCGACCGAGAAAAGGGGACGCGGGTGATCGAAACACAACGTCCGAGCGTGTCACTGCTCTCCTTCATCCGCGGATTTTTTCGCGACACCACCAACCCGTTCGCGTTGCCGCACGTGTGGTACGAGGGAGGTGACGGGTCCACACTTGAGGACCCCATTGTTGTTCGGGGCGCGGGGTCCGACCTGGAGGGG
>JANMMF010000056.1:0-7949 GCA_031372985.1 Gemmatimonadota bacterium | reverse complement strand
CAGCCGCTGGCCGATTTCCCCCTTCGTGACGTTGAGAATGTCTCCAGTCAGAAGGTGCTCGAGCTCCTCCTTGCCACCCGCGACGCGACTGAGGAGCAGAATTACCCCCGCCGCGGCCACGACGAACGTGATGCCGATTATTGCTTCCTGGGGAACCTCGCCCTTCTTGGTGCTGCGCGACCAGCTGAAGAACGCGGCCCCGATGAACGTCACGCCGAGTGAAATCCAGAATGTCACGCGATCATCGAAGTGATACCCGAGCAGCAAGGCCACGCAGGTGCCCAACGTCGCCACCTGCGCGAGCGCGAGGTCCACGAAAATCACTTCGCGTTTTACAACGTGGAGGCCGAGGTAGACCAGCAACGGCGGGAACAGAAGGCAAGCCACAAAGGGCCATTTCATGACCTCCCAAACAACCTGAAGGTCCATGGTCATTTCAGTGCGCCAAATGCGCGGGCCAGCGTGTTCACGAGGTTGTCCATCATGTCGAAGTACGTCGCGGTGTTACCGCGCGCCCCGGGCTGCTGCGAGACATCCAGAACCACCGCGCCGGTCTGACGCGCGACGGTCTCTGCCGTTCTGCGGTTCTGGTATGGCTGAACGAGAATCACCTTTGCATTCGTCGATTTCATCTTGCCGATGACCTGCGCGAGGTGCGCGGGCGAAGGTGCGATGCCGGGCTTCGGCTCGAGGGTCTCAACCACGTTGAGGCCGAACCGGTCGGCAAGGTAGACGAAATCGTTGTGATAGGTGACGATCTTCGCGCCGCGGTAGGGCGCGAGCTGCTTGCGCCAGTCGGCGAACTTCGAGTCCAGCTTGGCGTTGAACCTGGCCAGGTTGTCCCGGTATGTCGCCGCCGACCTTGGATCGATTCGTGTGAAGTGATCCGCGATGTTGCCGGCGATAATTTTCACGTCCACGGGGTCGATCAGAAAATGTGGGTTGCCAAGAGAGTGTACGTCACCCTTCGAGCGATCGAAGCTCGTGGGGACCTCGAGCATCTTTATCCCGTCTGAAGCGACGATGCGGCCCGGAGCGCCCGCGGCGATCTTGCGATTGCGCGAATTCTCCAGCAGTGGTGGCAGCCACCCGAGCTCCAGCTCGGCGCCCCCTTCGATGAGCGCATCGGCACGGTTGAGCGTCACGATGTGGCTTGGCTTCGCGTCGACGTAATGCGGGTCTTCAGTCGGCTTGGCCAGCGCTACCACATTGACGCGGTCACCGCCGATCTCTCTCGCCACCGAAGCGAGATCGGGAGTCGTTGTTACGACGCGCAGCTGTCCCGATGCCGACGAACCGGAGGCCACAATCGCGATCAGGGCGACCGTGGCGGCTTTGTAAGGATTCATTGATGTCATTTTGTCGTTCTACCTTTAGAATTTGTGTGCCGCATGTGCGCCGAGCAGAAACTCGAACTGGAACCAGAGAGAGTGGTCGGTGCCGATTCCCTTGCGGTCGTCGTAATTGTACTGGACCCTGAACTTCGAGAACTCCGTCGGATACCACGTGAAATTCGGCGACAGCCGCGACCGATCTCGGCGTAACTCCGACACGAATGCTGCGTCGTCGCCGTTCGCGAACTCGCCTCGCAGTCCCGCCACGATGCGGGGCTTGATTCCCCACAACAGCTGTGCGTAGGCTCCTCGATCCTTGAGCGTTTCATTCGGCAACGTGACCGTCGGATCGTCAGCGGAGATCCGTTGCGCCGCTTCATACCGGCGCCACATCGCCTCGCCCTGCATCGACAGGAACGGAAAGCCCGCCTGAGCCGCGGCGGGTTTCCATTTCCAGTAACCATCAACACCGTACACCCGCGTTTTGGCCGAGGGTCCGGAATTGTTGGGGCCGAGCGCCGCCGAGACGCCAAGGATCACGGTTTGAGTCTCGCTCAGATCGAGTGACGTGTTGATGCGCGGCACGAGCAGAAGATCGGAAAGACGATCCACCGGACGCTCGTTGACTACACCGCCGTGAATTTCCGGCGATTCCTCCGACCGGAAGCTCGACGTCGTTCCGCCGGTAGCGTTGGCGACGGTAAGCAGTGCCTCGGTATAGAACGAGGTGGGCAGCAGCCATGAGAGTCGCAAACCCTGACTGCGGAGGCCATCCGGCCCGAACATTCGATTGAGGACCAGCGGCTGGTCGACAAAAGCCCACGCATGCGGGTGCTGAGGGTTCTGGCGACCGAACTCAGCGAAAAACTGGCCTACCTTGAGCTGCAGATTGGCCGGCAGCGAGGTAGTCAGTACGTAGGCTTCCTCGAGCTCGACGCCGGTTTCGCCATTCTTGTCGAGTTTGTAGACGATGTTGCTGAATCCCTTGAAGTAGGGATCGACTGCTCCGTCGAGAGTGAGCTCGACGTTGGGAATGGAAAAGCCATTCACGTGAGGATCGTGGTCACCAACCTGGATCGAGCCGACGTCCGCCTCCGTTGACCAACCCGCGTCGGTCAGAGCGACGAATCCAATGTTCATGTAGCCGCCCGTCGCGCGCGGACCCTGCGCCGCGCCGGTCCCGCTGGTGTCGCCGGCGGCCTGACCGAGTTCTTTTTCCAGTTGGCGCACCAGGGCGATTGAATCCGCTCGCGCAATGCTGTCGGCGCGCGCGACGGAGTCCTGTTTCGATTTTGATGGAGCGACCTGGGCCTGTGCGAAGCTCGGCATACCGATAACGAGAGCGCAGAGGATGAAGCGTCCTCTCATTGGGAATCCTTTTTATTGGTTCAGACATCTGCCGGCCGAGACGGGCTCGTCCTGGCGGCGCGCGACGCTCCGTCTATGGAGCGGGTGGCTGCGTAGAAAAGGGTGCTACGCTTGTCTGAATGGCGGAGCTCGGGGTCGAGACTTCGACTCCCTCAGGATGGCTAGATGCTCATCCCGCTCCGAAAGCCCGCGAGCTGCCGGCCGAAGGGATTCCACGGCAGACTGCGCGGGCTGGCTTACCACAGCGAGCAAACCGCGCGCTGCGCACGCTACACAATCCGTCGGATTGTGGGCATGGTGCGCGCTCGTGCCCGCGGCTTCCACATGCGGCCGCGCGTCCGCGCCGAATTGCCACTCCATCAGGGGAGCAAAGGCCAGCAACATCTGAGCGGCGATCAAGAGACAGATCGCTGGCTTCAAGAGTGCCGATTCGAAAAGGCGGGAGTGTCGATCCAGGCTCATGGCTGCTGTAGTGTAGTGCCGTTTCCTTCCGAAGACCAGTTCTACGTCTCTGCGAGGGTGGCACTTGCATGGTGGCGGTGGCATTTTTCCACGTTCAATGAAGCGTGAAGATGCCCTCGAATACCACTCGTCCGGCCGCCCGGGAAAGATCGCGGTAGTCCCGACCAAGCCGCTCAACAACCAGCGCGACCTGGCACTCGCATACTCGCCCGGAGTTGCGATTCCCTGCCTCGAGATCGAGGCGCACCCCGACGACGCGTACAAGTACACCGCCAAGGGCAACCTCGTCGCCGTCGTGACGAACGGCACCGCCGTGCTTGGCCTCGGCAACATCGGCCCGCTCGCCGCCAAGCCTGTGATGGAAGGCAAGGCAAATCTCTTCAAGCAGTTCGCCGATCTCGACGTGTTCGATCTCGAGGTAGGCTCCGAGAATCCCGACGACGTCATCAGGTTCTGCCAGCTGCTCGAGCCAACCGTCGGCGGGATCAATCTCGAGGACATCCGCGCGCCGGACTGCTTTTACATCGAGGAGACGCTGCGGAAGACGATGAAGATCCCCGTCTTCCATGACGACCAGCACGGGACGGCGATCATCTCTGGTGCCGCGCTCCTGAACGCGCTCGAATGCGTGGGCAAGAAGATCGAAAAGGTCCGCGTCGTCTTCTCCGGCGCCGGCGCCGCCGCGATTTCGACAGCCGAGCACTACGTGAGGCTCGGGGTGCCGCGCGAGAATATCCTTCTCACCGACCGGCAGGGCATAGTCTACGAAGGCCGCCCAGGCGAAATGGATCCATACAAGGCCAAGTTCGCGAACAAGACAAAAGCACGGAGTATTGCTGACGCGTTGGTTGGAGCCGACGTCTTCGTCGGACTCTCCGTCGCCGGCGCCATCACGGGCGAGATGGTCGCGAAGATGGCGAAGAAACCCATCGTCTTCGCGCTGGCCAACCCCGAGCCCGAGATTCTGCCTGAGCAGGTGCGAGCGGTCCGCTCCGATGCAATCATCGCCACCGGCCGCAGCGACTTCCCCAATCAAGTCAACAACGTCCTCGGGTTCCCGTTCATTTTTCGCGGTGCGCTCGATGCGCGCGCGACACAGGTGAACGAAGAGATGAAGATGGCGGCGACGCGGGCACTGGCGGCACTGGCGAAGGAAGACGTTCCCGAGAGCGTGTCCCGACTCTACGGACTGCGCTCGGTGAAGTTCGGTCCCGACTACCTGATCCCATTCCCGTTCGATCCGCGGGTGCTGCTATGGGTGGCACCCGCCGTCGCTTGGGCCGCCGTCGCGAGTGGCGTCGCCAAAGAGATGATCGACCTCGAGCATTACCGCGAGCAATTGGAAACCCGGCTGGGTAGAGCGAAAGGAATAATGCGTGGAATAATCAATCGCGCGGTGCGCGACCCGAAGCGCGTGGTGTTCCCCGAGGGCGAAGAGCCGAAGATTATTCGCGCCGCCCGCATGATCGTCGACGAAGGAATCGGATCTCCCATCCTCCTCGGCCAGCGCGAGTCGATTCACCGCATCGCCGACGAGAATCACATCTCGCTCCGCGACATCCTGATCGAGGATCCCGCGTCGTCCGACAAGCGCGACAAATACGCCGACTACCTGTGGAAGCGCCGCCAGCGCAAAGGACTCAGTCATGGCGAAGCGCACCAGCTCTTGTTCAACGGCAACTATTTCGGGTCGGTGATGGTGGCTTGCGGCGACGCGGATGCGCTGCTGTCCGGCGTCGGCATGCACTATCCCGAAACGATCCGCCCCGCCCTTCAGGTGATCGGGGCCCATCCCAAGGCCGAGATCGTCAGCGGTCTCTACATGCTCGTATTCGAGAAGCACGTTATCTTCCTCGGAGATACGACGGTCAACATCGATCCGACCGCGGAGCAGCTGGCCCAGATAGCTTATTCGGCCGGCCGGATCGTCCGCACCTTCGGCATCACGCCGCGAATCGCGATGCTGTCGTTCTCGAACTTCGGGTCGGTCCAGCATCCGGAAGCCGAGAAGGTGGCGAAGGCGGTTGCGATCCTCCGGAAACGGGACCCCGCGCTCATCGTCGATGGGGAGATGCAGGCGGACACGGCGATGGACGAGAACATCCTCCGGTCGTCCTATTCGTTCAGCGTGCTGAAGGAGAGAGCGAACGTGCTGATATTTCCCAACCTGAGCGCGGGGAATATCGCCTACAAGCTGTTGCACCATCTCGGCGGCGCGACGAAAATCGGGCCCTTCCTGGTCGGTATGAATCTTCCCGTACACGTGCTGGAGCAGGGTGCCGACGTGCAGGATATCGTGAACATGGCCGCTGTCGCCGTGATGGACGCGCAACAGCGGGTGACTGAAAGGAAGGCGAGTGATGGCAACTGAAATGAAACCGCAGCGCGCGTCAGTCGCGCGCGAGAGCAGCGTTGGATTGGGCAAGCAGGGCCTGGCGCCGCGCGGCGAAGTCCATTGGAATTTGATTGCGCCCGAGCTATTCAGAGCCGCCGCCCGCCGCGACGAGGGCGAATTTGCCGAGATGGGCCCGTTCGTAGCCGTCACGACGCCGCACACCGGCCGCTCACCCAACGACAAGTTCGTGGTGAAGGAGCCCACATCGGAGAAGGATGTCGACTGGGGCAAGGTCAATCAGCCCCTCTCGGTCGAGAAGTACCAGCTGCTCCTCAACGACGTCAAGCGCTATCTCAACGACGCGCAGGAGTTGTTCGTCGAGGATCTCTACTGTGGTGCCGATCCATCCTATCGGTTGTCGGTCCGCTACGTCTCGCCCAACGCGTGGCATATGGCGTTCGTGCGGAACATGTTCATTCGCCCCGAGCTGACCGACCTGCCAACCTTCGATCCCAACTTCACCGTCCTGCACGCGCCGGAATTCCAGGCGGAGCCGGCGCGACACGGCACGCGCACCAGCACCTTCATCATCATCAACGTGGCCGAGCGAACGATCCTGATCGGAGGAACGCGCTACGCCGGTGAGCTGAAGAAGTCGATGTTCACCGTCATGAACTACCTGCTTCCCAGGCAGGGCGTGCTCTCGATGCACTGCTCGGCGAACATCGGGAAGGCGGGTGACACCGCTCTGTTCTTCGGGCTGTCGGGGACGGGGAAGACTACGCTATCGGCCGATCCCAATCGCGGACTCATCGGCGATGACGAGCACGGGTGGTCCGCCGAAGGTGTCTTCAACTTCGAGGGCGGATGCTACGCCAAGGTGATCAATCTCTCTCCCGAGAGTGAGCCCGACATCTACCGGACGACGCAGATGTTCGGGACTGTTTTGGAGAACGTCGTTCTCGATCCGGCGACGAAGAAGGTAAAGTTCGCCGATCAGTCGATCACCGAGAACACCCGCGCTTCATATCCGCTGCACTACATCAGCAATCACGTCGAGGGCGGGCGCGGTGGGCATCCGCGGAACGTCGTGTTCCTGACCGCCGACGCGTTTGGCGTGCTGCCCCCGATCGCGAAGCTCACTCCGCAGCAAGCGATGTACTATTTCCTCTCCGGCTACACCGCGAAGGTGGCCGGGACCGAGAGAGGAGTCACCGAGCCGCAACCGACATTCAGCGCCTGCTTTGGCGCAGCCTTTCTGGTGTGGCATGCGACGAAGTACGCCTCGATGCTGGGAGCGCTCCTGCGTCAGCACGGATCGAACGTGTGGCTGATCAACACCGGGTGGAGCGGAGGCCCATACGGCACCGGAAAAAGGATAAAGCTCGCGTACACTCGGGCAATGGTGAATGCCGCGCTCGCCGGCGACGTCGACGATGTCAGGAAAGAGATGGATCCATTCTTTGGTCTCGCGATTCCAACCGAGGTGAAGGGTGTTCCGTCGGGAGTGTTGAATCCGCGCAGAACCTGGTCCGATGTTGCGGCCTATGATGCCCAGGCGAAAAAACTCGCGGGGATGTTCCGCGAAAATTTCGAGAAGTTCGGCAGCGTCGATCCGGCGATCAAGAACGCCGGCCCCAAGGGATAGCTTGCCCGGGGCCGTGCACTTCGAGATCCTGCGCGACCCCGTCTGGAATAACATTCGCGTCGACGAGCTCACTCTCAATCTCCTCGACACCGAAGTCTTTCAGCGGCTCAGGTACGTCCGCCAGCTGGGATGGACTTACCTCGTCTACCCCGGCGCCACCCACTCGCGATTCGAGCACGCGCTCGGAACCCACCACCTCTCGCGACGCACCCTGGCGCTCCTTTGCGAAGCGGAGGACGCTGCGTCAATAAGCGAGGAGGAGCAGGCGATCGTGCGATCCGCGGCGCTGCTGCACGATGTCGGACATTACCCGTTCTCGCACGCGCTGGAAGAGATCGGCGCCGTGCACCACGAGGCTGTCGCGCGGCCCCTGATCACCGAGGGGAGCGTGGCGTCGCTGCTCGCTGCTCGCCTGGGAAAGGATGCGCCGGCCAGAGTGTTCGATCTCATTCGCGGCCACAGCGAGAGCCCGTTGCAGGGGCTCATCTCCGGCTCACTCGACCTCGACAAGATCGAGTACCTGAAGCGCGACGCTTTCATGTGCGGTGTGCCTTACGGAGAGATCGACGTCGATCGCCTCACCAACTCACTGGTCCTGGTTGATGACCCGGCGACCGGCCGGCGCGCGATCGGCGTGCGGGAGAAGGCGCTCTCGGCCCTGGAGTCGCTGTTGTTCGCGAAGTATCAGATGTACCGGAACGTGTACTGGCACCACGCCGTGCGCAGCGCGACTGCCATGTACAAGAGGCTCGTCGAGGATGCGGTCCAGGCTGGAGTGGTGAGCGTGGAGTCGCTCGCGCGC
>JANMMF010000293.1:0-4130 GCA_031372985.1 Gemmatimonadota bacterium | reverse complement strand
TTTTATTCTGGCGGCGGGGTCACTTCCACCGAATCACCGGCGCGGATCTCTCCTTCCGAGAGCACCCTCGCGTAGACCCTGCTCCACCCGGGGTGGAGCTTCTGCGAGATACGCACAAATTCGCCGTCGATGAACGACTCCCTGATGGTTTTGCAGGGAGTGGTGAAGGACGCGACCTCGAGCAATACCGCTTGGCCGAGGCGTAGCCGGGCCCCGGGTACGACGAGATCCCAGTCGACTCCTTCGACCGTGACGTTCTCGCCGACGGTGCCGACGTCGATCGGGTGTCCTTCAGCCTGTAGGGCGCGAATCCGTTCCAGGGAATACACGCAAACCGCCCGCTCCGGTCCGCCATGGTGTTTCGTGTCGTTTTGAGCATCGTTTAGAAGACCCAATCGAGACACTTTGGCGCCAGCAACACGCCCTTTCGGGACTCCGCCAGTGGAGATGTTGATTGAGGCAAGCACCCCGGTTCGATAACTATCTGATGACTCGACGCTCGGATTGATACTCACGGACACTCCCTTCGTACACTGCTGGTTTCAAAAAATACCTAAACCTTTCCCCTTTTTTTCGCTCGCCAGAAAACTCACCGGAATACCGCCATTACGCGTGCTGAAACGTGGCACCAGCGGAAGCCGGGTCTGTCGAACGAGCGCCAGGTCCGAGGTGAGAATGCCGACCCTCCAGCCGCGCTTGGCCTTGAGCGCCACGCCAAGCCTGGCGTACAGGTCCCGGAGATCCTCGCTCTCCCCGATCCTGACCCCGTAAGGTGGATTGGTTAGAATCCAGCCAGATCCGTCCGCGACAGTCTCGAGTTGGGCGATGGACCCCGAAATGGCCTCCACCCCGAATTGAAGAGTGTCCGCCACTCCTGCCCTCTCGGCATTGCGCGTCGCCGCCTTGATGGCGCCCGCATCACGATCGCTGCCGCGAATTCTCTCGATCGACTGCGTCGCCGACCCGCGCGCACGCTCGAGAATGCCGTTCCAGCGGCCACTATCGAAGCCTGGCCAATTCATGAACTGGAACCCACGTCGCAAGCCGGGTGCAATGCCGCGCGCTATCATCGCTGCTTCGATCGGGATTGTCCCCGAGCCGCACATGGGATCCAGCAGTGGCTCGCCCTTCCGCCAGCCACTGGCCAGAACCATCGCGGCTGCCAGTGTCTCGCGCAACGGGGCTTTGGCGATCTCCTTCCTGTATCCTCGCCGGTGCAGCAAATCGCCGGAGCTATCGGCGCTTATCTCCACCTCATCGTGCACAATGCGCACGATGAACAACTGCGTCCCACCATTGGCGTGAGGCAGTGTTTCCCTGTCGTCAGTTCCATCCGCGTGATCCGCGTCATCCCCTTCGTCGTTGATGCCGTCGCCACTGGCCTCGATCGACCGCGATGAAGCCTTGGAAATTGCCGACAGCAGCCGCTCGGCGACTGCGTCGGAATGATAGAGCCTGGATTTCCTGCAGGTGACTCTTAGCCGCACTCGCCCGTTCGCGGGGAGGAACTCCTCCCACGGGAGTTTTTTGGCACGACGCTCCAGCTCGTAAAACGTGCTGGCGTGAAACCGGCCAAGCCTTGCGACTACACGGCTCGCCGTGCGAAGCCACAGGTTAGCCTCGTACAGCTGATCGAGATCGCCGCCGAAGGCCACGCCTCCGATTTCCTGCCGGCCCCGCAATCGCAGACTCTTGAGCTCGCCGGCCGCGATCGATTCCAGACCGGGAGCCGCGGACGCGAAAAGCTGGAACCGCGGAGCGTCGGTGGCGACAGGAGAATCGGGCATGGCTGCTCAGGTTACGTCGCACGCCGGGCGGACGTAAGTGGCGGAATAGTTTGTGCCTGTATCCGGCAGAGTGTCGAAACGAGTAACGAAAGAAGCAGCCCGCAAACTGCTCTCAGAGCGCTTTGGCCACCGCGATTTCCGGACAGGCCAGTGGGAGCCGCTCGACGCCGTTCTGTCCGGAAAGGATGCGCTGGTCGTAATGCCTACGGGGAGCGGGAAATCCCTGATCTATCAGCTTCCCGCCGTCCAGCTCCCCGGCCTTACGGTAGTCGTCAGCCCTCTGATCGCGCTCATGAAGGACCAGCACGACAAGCTCTCAGCGCAGGGCGTCGGCTCCGTTGCCATGCACTCGCATCTCTCGACGTCAGAGAGTCGCGAGGTCCACCGGCAAATCGCCGAGGGGGAAGGCGAGATCCTTTACCTCACGCCCGAGAGGTTCAAGGATCGCGCGTTCTTCGAGCACCTCCTTTCCCGCCCCATCAGTCTCTTCGTCGTCGATGAGGCCCATTGCGTCAGTCAGTGGGGCCACGACTTCCGGCCCGACTATCTCTCGCTTGGCGGAATCGCAAAGCGCCTCGGACGCCCACCGATACTCGCGCTGACCGCGACGGCGACCGAGCACGTGCAGGCCGACATCATTCGTCAGCTCGGGATGATCGATCCGCATATCACGATCACCGGGTTCGCGCGCCCCAACCTCCGCTTCGAGGTTGCTCGCACCGTCAACGATCAGATCAAGGACACCACCGTGCGTCACGCCCTGCGCGAGTTCGAGGGCTCTGGCGTCATCTATGTGGCAACGGTCAAGGAAGCGGAGCGGCTGCACCAGATGCTGGCCGAGGAATTCAGCATCGGGCTCTATCACGGCAAGCGGCCGGCGGCGGACCGAAAGGATGTTCAGGACCGCTTTATGGCCGGCGACCTCAAGGCGATCATTGCCACCAACGCTTTCGGGCTCGGCATCGACAAGCAGGATCTGCGCTGGGTTATCCACTACCACTTTCCTGGATCGATCGAAGCCTACTACCAGGAAGCGGGCCGAGCGGGACGTGATGGCGCGCCAGCGGTGTGTCGGGTGTTATATCGGGTCGAGGACAAGCGGATCCAGTCGTACTTCCTCGGCGGCAAATACCCGGAAGTGCAGGAGGCCGCACAGGTCGCCTTGGCTTTGGAAAAATATCCCCTCAAAACTCCTGTTCTTCTCGACGATATCGTGGGGCTGACGGGGATTCCCTCTCGCAAGGCGAAAATCGTTTTCGCACTGTTGAAGCGTCACGGCCTGGTGCGCGAGCATCGCGGCGGAAAATGGGAGCGGCTCGGCGAGAACTTGTGCGCCGTCGATCTCAGCGCCGACCTCCAGGATTACGAGGAGCGCCGCGCGATGGACCAGGAGAAGCTTCGCACGATGATCCAGTTCTGCCAGACGACGCAGTGCAGAACCCGGTACATCCTCGAGCACTTCGGTGAGAATGTCGATCCGGACTGGAGCTGCGATAACTGCGACGCCTGCGATGCGAGTGTGGCCCTCCTGGCCCGAGAGGCGTAGCGGGATAGTCGCAGTTGCAGTTGGTGCTCATGCCTCGTCTTTAGGCCATGCAAAACAGCTTGGCGGTCAAGATCCTGCGAGGGTCGTTCTTCCTTGTTCTTGGCTTGATCTCCTCCTTCCTACCGAAGCTGCTCGGACTCGCGCCGACCACTCAGGATACCGCCAACAAGGCGACGATTCTCGCGCTGTTCATGCAGGGCGTGGTCTGGACCAACATCATCATCCATCACTACCTGCAGCGTCAGATCGAGCTCCGGGCAACCGATGGCAGCAGCATCACGACCCTCAAGGCGCTGGGCGTAGTGATCCGCCTCACAATCTGGATCGCCCTCGGCCTCGCGGCACTCTCGGCGCTGAACATCGAGATCAAGCCGCTCCTCACCGGCCTCGGCATCGGCGGACTTGCCGTTGCGCTCGCCGTTCAGAACATCCTGGGCGACCTGTTTGCCGCCATTGCGATCGTCGTGGACAAGCCCTTCGTCGTCGGCGATTCGATCTCGGTCGAGAACTACCGCGGCAAGGTGGAGAACATCGGGCTGAAGACCACCCGCGTGCGGAGCGAATCGGGCGAGCAGATCATCTTCGCCAATGGCGAGCTGCTCAAGAGCAAGATCAGGAACTACTCTCGCTAGACGAGCCTTGCCTCGAGTTGCAGATCGACATTGCCCTTGAGCGCCTTGGAGACAGGGCATCCTTCCTTGGTCTCCTGCGCGATCTGATCGAACTTCTGCTTGTCGATCTTGGGAACGGTCGCCTGAACGTTGAGCTTCATCGTCGTGATGCCGAAGCCGCCGGGA
>JANMMF010000034.1:0-2099 GCA_031372985.1 Gemmatimonadota bacterium | reverse complement strand
TCGATGCCCAGCTTCGCCCTGAACATGGTCATGTGCTTCGTCATGGGCCTCGGCGTCGGCGGCATGCTTCCGATCATGTTCACGATTATGGCAGAGACAATTCCCGCGCGGCATCGGGGTTGGCTTCTGGTGCTGATAGGCGGGGACGTTGCCGGCGCGTACATCCTCACCAGCTGGCTTGCTGCCGCCCTGGTGCCATCGCTCAGCTGGCGCATCCTGTGGCTGATCGGTTTCCCGACGGGCGTGCTTCTGATTCTCCTGAGCCGCTGGATTCCCGAGTCGCCGCGCTTTCTGCTCGCCCACGGACGAACAGACGAAGCCGCGGCCATCATGAAGCGGTACGGCGCCGCTATCGTGCCCGAGCCGAAAAGCGAGATCGCCGCAGAATCCGGGGCGGGCAGCGGAATGCTGCAACTCCTTCGCCCGCCATTCCTGCGTGCCACAGTAGTGGTCGTGCTACTGGGTCTGGGCGTTGGCCTGGTGTCGTTCGGATTTCAGCTCTGGATCCCGTCCAATCTGCAGAAGCTTGGGCTCGCAGAGGGAGAAGCGAATCGCCTGCTCCGCAATTCCGCCATCATCGGATTTCCGCTCAATTTTCTGATCGCGTGGCTCTACGGGTTCTGGAGCAGCAAGAGAACTCTGATCCTGGTGACCACGCTAACCGCGCTGTCCTTGTTCGGGTTTGTTCTGGCGGGCAGCTCGGTGGCGACGAACAGGGTCCTGCTCTACGCCTTGCTCATTATGCCGATTTGGGGCGTCAGCTCGGTGATCGCCGTGCTCTCGGCGTACAGCACGGAGATTTTCCCGACACGGCTGCGGTCTCGCGGCAGCGGCGTGGCGGCCGGCTTCAGCAAAGCCGGCGGTGTGGTGATCATCGCGTTGGTCGCTATTGCGGTTGCGCCGCCATCGATCGCCGGCACGGCGCTCATTGGAGCGCTCCCAATGGCGCTCGCGGCGGTGGCCGTTGCCCTCTTCGGCCCGGAGACTAGTAAGCGCCAGTTAGAGGAGATTACGGCCGAGCAGGTTGGCGCGCGAGAAACTAAGAGCGCTCTCGCGAGCTAACGGGATTCGAGCGTGAGCTGGCGTGTCACGCCATGCCGTTACGGAGCCCCATCGCTTTGAGCGAAGGTCAGTGTGTAGGCGGCAATACGATCGCCGTGAGCCTTCCCGGCTTCGATGTCGCTACGGTAGTGAATGCCACCATAGAGCCGGGATATCCCGGCCTCATCGCGCATCGTGCCAAAGCTGGTGGCACCGATTGGAAACAAGTACGACAGGATCGACGCGGCGGACGCCGAAAAGGTCGAGTGGCCTGAGGTGTACGCCGGGAAATTCGGAATTCCGATCTGCGTCTTGATGCCTGGATCCAGCTGCGAGGGACGCGGATTGAAGTAGTAGTATTTTGCCTCCCAGCATCCGACGCCGGCATCGTGCAACGCCATGTTCAACAAGGCGAATACCCTTGCCGCCCGCACCTCGCTCATTTGCGCGTCACGCACATACTCCAGGGCGACATCATTCCAGTGTCCTGGGGGCGAATACGTTCCGGCGCCGTCGTTCCACTTCTGGGCGATCGCGAGCTGCGCGTTCGTGAGGCGATCGACTGTTCGCTTGACTTCGGCCAGCTCGTCCTTCATCTGCTGCGAGCTGGTAGAAGGCGGTGGTACTGGGCGCTCGGCAACGATATTCGCCGGGGTCATGTTCCACGCGCGAACCTGACCGAATAGTGGAAGCATCGGTGGGCGAACGGGAATGTCGCGGCTTATCCAGGCGACCTCACCCCGTGCCGTGGCAGAGTCGGCGAGCGCCTTCCATAGCACCGCCGATCCACCGGCGGTGCGCATACCATCACCCGCCGCGCGGGCGAGGAAGACAGTGGCCACGGACTTCCCGAGCGCCAGTCCCGCCGCGAGGTCGCTCGCGGTCGCCTTTCCGGACCAGAGCGCGGCGTTGCGCTGTTCCGCCGCTTTCAGCGTGATTTCCTGAAGCGCCGCCGGGAACAGCGCCTTCAGCATTTCGACGGTGACGCCCGATATAACCCCGTCCTCCGACGGATACGACGGCAGGTCGGTCACCGGGATCAGCGCGGTAACCGCGTT
>JANMMF010000026.1:0-8371 GCA_031372985.1 Gemmatimonadota bacterium | reverse complement strand
GTGAAAGCGCGCGATCTCGCGCAGCGAGCCGCCATCGCTCGAGTACGCGGCCGGATCATAGATGATCACGTCGTTCCCCTGCGACTGCGCGGGGAAGTAACCGTAGACCACCTGCGGTTTGATCCAGCCATTCTTCTTCGCGTCCTTCTTCAGTCGCTCCAGCGCCGGCTCGAACTCGCTCTTCACCGTGGATTTGTACTGCTCGCCCGAGCCGCGCCCACCCCACTGCAGCCGATAGAGCTCATCGAGGTCGAGGAGCTCGAACACTTCGTCGATCGGCACGTCGCGAAGCACGCGTGTCCCCCAGAAGGGCGGCGACGCAAGCGGATTGTTGGCCGCGACATTGCTGCGATCGCCACCGGCGTCGCCAACGGCGATATCCTTGCCGACTGCGGTGCGCAGGAACACGTCGTTGCGGGCGTCGTCGAGGTTCTTATCGACGAAAAGCGTCCGCCTTTTGGTATCCTGAAGGATGTCCATTGTCTCCAGACCCTCGAACGCGTCCTTGCAGTAGAACACGCCGGAGTCGTACGCGCGCTCTCCCTCGACGAACAGTGCTCTCCGGCCGAAGCGGCGGTTGATCGCCGCGCCGCCGATCAGCACCGGGATCTGCATTCCCCGCTTGTCGAGCTCCTGGACGCAGAGCGGCATCTGCTTCGATGTCGAGACGAGAAGAGCGCTCAGCCCGATTGCATCGGCGCCGACCTCGACGGCCTTGTCGAGAATCGTGTTGACTGGAACCTGCTTGCCGAGGTCGAAGACGGTGTAGCCGTTGTTGGAGAGGATGGTGTTGACGAGCGACTTGCCGATGTCGTGCACGTCGCCGTACACGGTCGCCAGGACGACCTTCCCCTTGGTGTAGCCTTCGGCCTTCTCGAGGAACAGCTCGAGATGCTTTACCGCCTTCTTCATCACTTCCGCGGACTGGAGCACGAACGGAAGTATCAGCTCGCCGGCCCCGAACTTGTCGCCGACTTCCTTCATCGCCGGCAATAACACTTCATTCAGCACGCGCACGGGATTGTCGCGCACCCCCGCCTCGTCGAGCTGTTCCTCGATTCCTTCCTTCTTCCGGTGCAGAATCATCCAGTGGATCTTCTGCTCCGGCGTCATGCCGGCCGTCGGATCTTCCTTCTCGACCTGAGCGGCCGCGCCACCGCCACCCGCGGCCGCGAAATACTCGATGAAACGTTGCAGGGCAGTCGGAGTTCTGTTGAAAACTAAATCGTCCGCCATCTCGCGCTCGTCCGCGGAGATTTCCGCGTACGGTCTGATGTGCGCCGGATTGACGATCGCGGCGTCGAGCCCCGCCTGCACGCAGTGGTGCAGGAACACAGAGTTGAGGACTCCGCGCGCCTCCGGCGTCAGACCGAAGCTGACGTTCGAGACGCCGAGTATGGTGGAGACGCCCGGGAGCTCGCGCTTGATGAGGCGGATTCCTTCGACAGTCTCCTTGCCGGAGTCGATCCACTCCGCATCGCCGGTCGCCAGCGTGAACGTCAGCGCGTCGTAGATGAGATCCTCCGGCGCGAGCCCGTACTCCCCGACGACGATGTCGTAAATCTTCTTCGCTACCTCGAGCTTCCGCTCGCGGGTCTTGGCCATTCCGATCTCGTCGATCGTGAGCGCGATCACCGCCGCTCCGTGCTTTTTCACCAGTGGCACGACGGAGTCGATGCGCTTGCGGCCGTTCTCCATGTTGATGGAGTTGACGATGCCGCGACCCGGGATGTGCTCGAGCGCCGCCTCGATGACGTTCGCCTCCGTCGAGTCGATCACGAGCGGCGTCTCCACGCTCATCGACAGCAGCTTCACGACCTTGGACATCTGCTCGGCCTCATCCCCGCGCTCGGTCAGCGCGACGCAGACGTCGAGCACGTGCGCGCCGGAGTCCACCTGCTCGCGCGCGACCTCGAGGATTCCCTCGTAGTCGTCGGCGAGAAGCAGGCGCTTCACCTTTCGCGAGCCCTGCGCGTTTACCCGCTCGCCCACCAGCAGAGGCGGCGGATCCTGGTGCAGCGTAATGGCGCGCATAGCCGAGCTGACACGCGGGACGTGCTGGGCATGATTGACGGGCCGGGCGCCGCGCTCCGCCTCGCGAACGGCCGCGACGATCGCGGAAAGATGCTCCGGAGTAGTGCCGCAACAGCCGCCGACGATTCGCACCCCAAAGTCCTTCACGAACTCCGACAGCGCCGTCGCCATCGGCTGCGGCTCGAGCGGATACACCGCTTCGCCGACGCCGGTGTTGAGCGGGAGACCAGCGTTCGGAATCACCGACAGCGGAAGCGTGGCGTGCTCGGACAGATAGCGGATCGGCTCGCGCATGTGCTCGGGACCGGTCGAGCAATTGAGCCCGATGACATCGACCTTGAGCGACTCGAGCGTCGTCATTGCGCTGGCGATGTCCGTTCCCAGAAGCATGCGCCCGCTCACGTCGAGCGTGACCTGGACCTGCAGCGGCAACCGGCGCCCGAGCTCCGCGAACAGCCGCTCGATGCCAGCGACCGCTGCCTTCACCTCGAGGATGTCCTGCGACGTCTCGATGAGAAGTAGATCGACTCCGCCTTCGACCAGGTACTTCGCCTGCTCGTAAAAGTTGTCGGCGAGCTCACCGTAGGAGACTTGCGAGAGCACCGGATCGGAGCTGGACGGCAGCATCCCCGTCGGACCCATTGAAGCCGCGACGAAACGCGGCCAATCCGGCGTGGAATACTTGTCCGCCGCGGCGCGCGCCAACCGCGCGGCGGCGACGTTGATCTCACGAGCCTTGTCGCCCAATCCCCATTCCTTGAGACGGCGGGGCGTAGACTGAAAGGTGCACGTTTCGACGACATCGCATCCGACAGCAAGGAACGACTCGTGAATCGCCTGGATCACGTCGGGGCGCGTCAGAACGAGGTTGTCGTTGCACCCCTCCAGCGCCTTACCGCCAAAATCTTCGGGGGTGAGGTTGTAGCGCTGGATGTTCGTACCCATCGCGCCGTCGTATATGAGTACTCGGCGTTTGAGCTCGTCCAGATATCGCGATTCAGTGCTCCGTTCGGTCATCTTCTCGTTGTGGCGTCATCCCTGAGCGGAAATAACAGTGTCCTTTCGGCCTGCTGAGCCGCTCGTGAGAGGGATAACAAAAAAGCCCACGCATAGGCGCCGGGCGAGCGCTTTAGCGGATTGTTTAACGTGGCCGCAAGTTGCTTTAAATCGCCACGGGTTCAGTTGTGCCCTTTTACTATAGTAGCGGACGACGCTCCGCCGGGCAAGGCAGTAGTGACTCGTTCTGGCGGTCTACACGTCGGGACAGTCCTGGCGACTCAGACCTGGAGCTGGAAATCATCGCCGGGCTCTTCGCGCGTGGCTCGACCGGTCGTCCGCGATCTGCTGTCGAACGACTGCACGAGCGCGACCAGTCTGTGCCGCTCCAACGGGAGCACGAGATGCGCGAGCGTCGCGCGCTGGAGCTTGGTCGGGAGGAAGGGCCGATCGGTCTGAGAGGTTCCGTACACGATCAGCGCGCCACCCGGGGTGAGAGGAAGCGTCATCCCGACCCCACCGTCTTCCAGCGCCCGGGACGAGACGACGGCCAAGGCCGGCAAGTCGTCACTCAGCGCTCCCGCTGCCTCGGCGACCGTAGTCGCGAATGAGACAGAGTGCCCGAAGCCAACCAAAGTCTGCGCCAGCCCTTCGAGCAGCGCCACGTCCGTTCCGACCAGAATCACTCTTGCCACTATGAGGTCTCTCTCCCGGTCGCCAGGCGTTGAACTGCTTTTAGATCCACCTCGCCGACTTCAACGACCTTCGTCCGCGAAGAGTGGCCAGAAACGATGCACACATTGCGCCGTCGCTCACATCAATCTGAACAGAAGCGACTCGGTAAGGTTCAGGAGGAAGTAGGCCAGGATCGGCGTGATGTCCAGCCCGCCGAGGTTCGGTACGATGCGGCGTAGGGGACCGAGTATCGGCTCGCTCAACTTGTAGCTCCAGAGCACCCAGCGCGAATAGGGAGAGATCGGCAGCCAGGAGCTGATCACCCTTACGATCAGCGCGATCTTGAGGATGGTAAACGTCCAGCTCACGAGGAGGTGGAAGACGCCCGCCGCTCCGTTCTGCGAAGCGATCATAGATCTCGCAACCTGAATCAGGATGAAATCGAGGAGAGAGAGCAGAAGAATCCCGCCGATCACCACTGCCGCTAGCGCCCACAGCGGGGCCGCCGCGGGAGTGCCGCCGGCGCGGACGACTTTCCGCTCGATCGGGGCGATCAACGGATCAACCGTTGCGCGGCAGAAGCGCGCGATGGCATTGAACGGACTGATTTTTCTGGTGCGAACCGCCCAGTCGAGGACGCAGATCACGCCGAACACGACGGCTATCGACAGGAGCGCGGCGCGCACTACCTGAATGACTGCGCCGGCCCCCGACAGAAAGGTTTCCATTTACTGCAGCGCTGGCTTCATCCGCAGCTCCCGGACGAGAAACGCGAATCTGTCGGCGGCTTCGTCGATCTGTTTCGTGGTTGGTTTCCCGGCGCCGTGGCCTGCTTTGGTCTCGATTCGGACGAGAATCGGATTGGCGCAGCCCTGAGCAGCCTGCAGCGCGGCGACGAACTTGAAGGTGTGGCCGGGCACGACGTGGTCGTCGTGGTCGGCCGTGAACGCGAGCGTCGGCGGATAGCAGGTGCCGGGCTTGATGTTATGAAGCGGCGAATACGCGCGAAGATACTTGAACTGCTCGGCGTTATCCGACGATCCGTAATCGGATGTCCACGCCCAGCCGATGGTGAACTTCTGGAAACGCAGCATGTCCATGACGCCCACTTCCGGAAGCGCGCCTCCGAACAGCTCGGGACGCTGGGTAATTACCGCTCCCACCAGCAGGCCGCCATTCGATCCACCACGGATCGCGAGCTTGGGTGTCGACGTGTATTTCTCCCTGATCAGGTACTCGGAAGCCGCGATGAAATCATCGAATACGTTCTGCTTCTTCGCCAACATCCCGCCCTCGTGCCAATCCTTGCCGTATTCACCGCCGCCGCGAAGATTGGCCAGCGCGTAAATACCGCCCATTTCGAGCCACGCCGCGTTGGCCGAGGAGAATGACGGCGTCGATGAAATGTTGAATCCGCCGTAGGCGTAGAGGAGAGTCGGGTTGTTGCCGTCGAGCTGAAGACCCTTTTTCGCCGTTATGAACATCGGCACGCGAGTTCCGTCCTTGCTTGCAAAGAACACCTGGCGGGTCTCGTACTTCGCGGCGTCGAACGGGACCTTCGGCGCGCGAAAGACTTCATTCCTCCGCGATTTGAGGTCGTATCGGTAGATCGTCGTCGGGTAAAGGAACGACGTGAAGCTGTAGAACATCTCGTCGTCACCCTGCTTGCCGTGGATCTCGTTGACGGTTCCGATTCCGGGCAGCGGAAGCTCGCCGCGCAGTGTGAAGCCACCGCCGGTTGCCTGGCCCCTCGTCACGATCGGCGCGGTGCTGGTGTCATCGTAGATGCTGCCGGGATTTCTCTGTGGTTGCGGCTGACCGCGCGGCCGCTGATCGCGGCGGTCATCGCGCCCCGCGCTGAAGAACCGGATGCTGGATTGCGCGTCTTTGAGGTAGTTGGCAACGATGTCGTCACCTGCCGTCGTCGCCGTCACGAGAGCGTCCTTGCTCTCGGCGACGATCGTGTTCCAGCGTTCCTCTCGTGGATTGTCGATGCTGATCGCGACGATCCGTCCTTTTGGCGCGCTCCGGTCGGTCCGCACGTAGAACATCGTCGCCCGGTTGCCAACGAACTCGTACTCGGCGTCGAACCTGTCGATGAGGCGCACGACCGGATTGTTGATCTTCGGCTTGCCCGGATTGTCGAGATCGACGAAGTAAAGCCGGTTGCGGACATCGGTGCCCTGCGCCACAGTGATGATGAGGTATTGGCCGTCATCAGTCACGCTGCCGAACAGCAGCCAGTCGGGCTGGTCGGGCCGATCGTAGACCAGCTCGTCGCGCGACTGCGGGCGCCCAATCCGATGGTAGTAGATCTTATGATTGCGATTGACGTTGGTCATCTTGTTGCCCGATGTCGGCTCGTCGTACCGCGAGTAGAAGAACCCCTTGTCGTCGTGTGTCCAGGAGATGCTCGAGAACTTGACCCATTTGACGACATCGGGCAGATCGCGTCCGGTGTTCACGTCGCGAACGTGTAGCTCCTGCCAATCGGATCCGCTGGTCGAGATGCTGTAGGCGAGATAACGTCCGTCATCGGATGCGGCCTGACCCGAGAGCGCGACCGTACCATCAGGAGAGAGCCCGTTCGGATCGAGCAGCACGCGGGGTGGCGCGCTTCTGCCGTCCTGGACGAAGAGAACGCTCTGATTCTGCAGCCCGGTGTTCTGGAAGTAGAAGTAGCGTCCTTTTTCCTTGAACGGGGCGGAGTAGCGGGCGTAGTTCCAGAGCTGAGTCAGCCTGTTCTTGATGGCTGGGCGCTCGGGGATCGTCGCGAGAAAAGAGTCGGTCAGCCTGTTTTCCGCCTCCACCCAGGCTTTCGTGGCTGGTGAGTCGGTGTCCTCCAGCCAGCGATAGGGGTTGGCGACGCTGACGCCGTGGTAATCGTCGACCTGGGGGCCGCGCGCGGCGGCCGGGTAGCTGAGCGGGGCATTCTGCGTCTGGGCACCAATGGTGCCGGTGACGATCGTGAGCAGCGAGAGAACGGCGCGGGAGCTGTGACGACGCATGGTCTATGGCCTGCTGGTCTGATGGTTATGATGTACTGCAATCTACGACGCTTCGACGGTTAGGTTCCACTGGTGGCAATCACTTGCACAGGCGGTGAGCTGAATGACTCAGGTTACTCGATCCGCGCAGAAGGACCGGCAGTACTGGCTTCTCAAGTCGGAGCCCGAGTCCTTCTCCTTCGATGATCTCTGGAACGCGCCCAACCACACCTCTCACTGGGACGGCGTGCGAAATTTTCAGGCGCGCAACTTCATGCGCGACGAGATGAAGAAAGGCGATCTCGCCTTTTTCTATCATTCCGGCGCCGAGCCGGGGATTGTGGGCATTGTGGAGATCGTGAGGGAGGGATACCCCGATCATACCGCTGTCGATCCCAAGGATCCGCACTACGATCCGAGGACCAAGGGGGGCGAGTCATCGTGGTCGATGGTGGATGTTCGCGCAATTGAGCGACTTCCCCGGCCAATCACACTGAGCGAGATGCGGGTGAAGCCAGAGCTCGAAGGGATGCCGCTGCTTCAGAAGGGGAACCGCTTGTCGGTCCAGAAAGTGGGAGCCGCTGAATGGAACGCGGTGGTCGCCATCGCCAAGCAGACTCGGGGCTGAGTTATATTCTTCCCTCTTAGCCGAGGGATAGGCTGTGGCCGAAGTGGTCAGGCTGTTGGTAGCGGGACTGCCCGCGGAAATCGTTCGGGAAATCGGACTGAGGCTTCGCGGCGTCACCGTCACCGAGTTTGAGAATGCGCAGCAGATGGGGCGCGCCGCGGCTCAGGGAGAGGCGGAGCTGGTCATCCTCAGCGACTCGCTTCCGCTTCAGGATTCCATCTACATTGGGAACCGAGCCAAGGACGCCAACGATCAGGTACGGATCGCCTACTGCCTTTCGATGGGGCAGGCAGAAACTGGCCTGCACCTGCTCGAGGGAATGCGCGTCGACCGGTTCTTTCTCCTGCCCGTCGACATCGAGGAAATGCTGCGGGAGCTGGCGAAGATGTGCAGGGTGGAGGTTCGCGCGCCCCTCGCGTCGCATGGGGACAACATCGCCGCTGCTGTCCTCGATGCCTGGGATAGAAATCGCGGACCTGCGTTCAAGAAGATCGACACACTCGACGATGCCGCGATCGCCCTTCTGGAGAACAGCCTTTCCGCCGAATTGAAGACGGCTGCCGAGCGCGCCGCACAAAGCCTCGTCGAGGTGACCGCTCGCTTCGGCTTCGCGCAGGGCTCGCGCATCGCTGGAGAAATCGCTGAAAGGTTCTCGAGTCCATCTCTTACCGCTGTCGAGGGAGTGTCCGTTTCCGAGCAACTCCTCGTGCTTCGGGAAGCTTTGGAGGGTCCGCCCCAACCACGAGTCGAGTCCCAGCCACGAGAGGAGCAGGCGCTCGCGTCGATCAACGCGGGCGAGCGGTCGGAGGACTCTGCCATCAGAGGTGCCCGGATCCTCGCCGTCGACGACGAGCCGGCGATCACGCGCGGACTCACGACTAGGCGGGGACGTCGCGGCATGGCCGTGACTGGCGTCAACAATCCACTTCAGTTCTGGAATGCGATCGCTGAGGTGAATCCCGGCCTGATCCTGCTCGATCTCGAGATGCCGATGCTCAGCGGTACGGAGCTTTGTCGCGCCATCAGAAGCGATCGGCGCTGGAGCGGGCTA
>JANMMF010000241.1:0-4509 GCA_031372985.1 Gemmatimonadota bacterium | reverse complement strand
ACGTTGGAGAAGGCCGCTGAGAGACTCGTGACTTTACGGGCCAGCGTCTGACCGGTGATCCTGCAAGAGTCCCAACTTCTCGCCTGTTTCGAACTCGAAAAATCTCGCTATCGATCTTCGGTGTGTATTCGGATATCTTTTCCCCATGTCCCGCGCCGAAATAACCACTCCTGAAATTATCCCGGACGAGAGCGTAGTCGAGCTCTCCCTCCGCCCTCAGCGCCTGTCGGAGTTCATCGGCCAGGACCGCGTGAAGGAGTCCCTGCGCATCTACATAGATGCAGCTCTGGGCAGAAGAGAACCGCTAGACCACACCCTTTTCTTCGGGCCACCAGGTCTCGGCAAGACAACTCTGGCTGAGCTGATCGCCAGAGAACTGGGCGTGAATATCAGAACGACCTCCGGCCCCGCGCTGGAAAAGCCGGGCGACCTGGTCGGAACGCTGACAAATCTGAGAGAGGGCGACATCCTCTTCATCGACGAGATCCACCGGCTTAAACCGATCATCGAGGAATTCCTCTACCCCGCGATGGAAGACTGGCGGATCGACATCCGCCTGTCCGAAGGACCCAAAGCGCAAACGATCAGCATGCAAATCGAGAAGTTCACTCTGATCGGCGCGACCACTCGACTCGGCATGCTCACTCCCCCAATGCGCGCGCGGTTTGGGATCGAGCAGCGCCTCAACTTCTACCCGCCCGGGGACCTCGAGCAGATCGTCCACCGGACCGCCGAGGTGATGCAGGTCGAGATCGACGAGGAAGGTGCGCAGGAGATCGCCAAGAGATCTCGCGGAACCCCGCGCGTCGCCAACCGCTTGCTGCGCCGCATCCGCGACTTCGCCCAGATGCGCGCCAACGGCACCATCAATCGCAAGGTCGCCGCTGATGCCCTACAGCTTCTCGAAGTCGACCAGTTCGGACTCGATGACATGGACTCGCGGATCCTCAAGACGATCATCGAGAAGTTCGACGGCGGACCAGTGGGCGTAACCACTATTGCCGCCGCAGTAGGCGAGGACGCGGGGACACTCGAGGAAGTCTACGAGCCGTTCCTGGTCCAGAACGGATTCCTCCAGCGGACTCCACGCGGTCGCGTCGCAACCGCGCAGGCGTATCGGCACTTCGGCTTCAATCCGCCGAGCGTGAGTGGCGGCGCCCAGCAGCCGACGCTGTTTTAGACGCTAGCTACTCGACGACGCCAACGAGAATCGTGCTCTCCAGCACCGGACGCCCCGAGCCATCCCGCCGAAATAACCAGGCGTACTGAGACGAGCTCCAACCGTTGGGACCGACGGAATTCACGTCGACGAGGGCCGTCCACACGTCACCCTTGAGCGTCACCCGATCGCCGCGTGTGTCCCGCACGTTCCTGAGTCCCGGCGGCTGTCCGCGAATGGGAAGCCCCACCGTCAGATAGTACTCCCGCATCTTCGGGCAGCCGGCGTGAACGTCCGCGCGCTTTTTCGATAGCGCAGTCGACTTCGATCCCCGTGGAGGTGGCGGCTCCGGCACGCGAACGCCGGCGCACTGGCTATACGCGACGGGACCTCCCTCCAGCACGCCGTTCATCTTCAGAATTCGTTTTCGATTTTCAGCCAGACGACGAATGGCCGACCTGCCAGCTCGCGGAAAGCTCAGCGTCGGATCGATTCCCTGGACACCCGCAAAAACTTCGGGATATCCCGTCGCTGTTCCGTACGGGCGTGAATCGTATCGAAAGCGCTCGAGACGAAACGGGTATTCGTCTCCCGTTCCATTGAGTTGAGCTCGGATGACCGCGTCGAACAGCACCGAGTCGGCGCTTATGAGCGTGACCTCCTCTTCGCGAGAGGCAGGTCGAGTGATCGGACGCGGTGCCTCTTCCGGCGACGGGGCTGATCGGCAGGCGGCGCTCACGACGAAACAGACGCTCAAGGCCACGCGTGTACGTGTCAAAAGTTGGGCAGTTCTCATTCTCGTCTGGTTTTGCACAAAAGAGGCCGGTCAGATCAATGTAACAAACGGCACCCAGGAGGCCGACGTTGCTATAGCTTGTAGTCGTTGGGTGCAGCCGCGCCGAGCGCGGAGGAGGCCAGATGAATCTGTCGCGTAAGACTGTGGCCCGTGTGGTCATCACACTCCTTGTTGCCGCTCCAACAACGCTATCTCCGCCGGAGCTCGACGCCCAGACCAATTGGCGCGAGGTCAGAAGCATCAAGCTCGGACGATTCCGCGCTCGCATCGACGTCTCCTCGGCGCACACGATCCGGCTGTTCAGTCAGCTCGACACGTCGAAGCTCACCAGCGACGAGATGGGCCCCGACTCGCTCAAAGCGTTTCAGGAGACCCTGTTCTCGCAGCTCGACAAGCCCACGCGCACGCGCTACATACTCGGCAACGCGATTCTGGTGGAGCCGTACGCGGCTGATTCCTCGAGGATTGGCTACGCGCTGACGCTCGCCGACACAGGTGGGGCAGCGCGCACGGTGCTCACCGACAAGAACGGCATCGAGGAGTTTCTCGACCTGCTCGCGAAAGGCGCGATCGCCGCGCAGACGCTGACCGATGCCGAGCTCCAACGCCAAGGTCCGATTACGGAGAAGCCGATTGCGCTCGCCAAGTCCGTCAACTTCGTCTACCCGCGCACCGCCAAGCTCGCCGGACTCTCCGGCTCGGCGCTCGTGCAATTCGTCGTCGACACTCTTGGCCGCGCCAGGCACGAGTCCATCACCTGCCTCGAGGCCACTTACAAGGATTTCGCCGATGCGGCGACCGCGGTCGTGAAGACGATGGAATTCGTTCCGGCCACGCTCGAAGGGCACAAGATCGAGCAGCTCGTGCAATATCCCATCGACTTCAAGCTCAACGCGGTGCTGCCCGTCAAGCCGTTCGAGGTTCCACGACGCACGGGAAGGCGGTGACGCTCCCACCGGAGCTGGTCTCGCTGATAAAGGCTGCCGGCCTGTGGCTCTCTATCGAGTTTATCAAGATGGTCGTCCGAGAGCTCCGTCGTGAATCTGCCGATCGGGTGGAGGGCGAGCGAGTCATCAGAGGAACCGCCAGAATTCTTGCTGAGGAAGAAAAGCATTCGGGTGAACCAGAGATCGTTCACGGTTATCGAATCGGAGCGCGTACGGGGCTGAGTTAGATTTCGGCGATGTACTCGACATGAACGATGGCACCCTCACCTCGCACTACGATTTCGATCTTCCCGTAGACCGCATTGCGCAGCAGCCGACTGCGCGACGTGGCGATAGTCGGCTCATGGTCGTGAATCGCTCGACCGGCGAGATCTCCCACAAGCAGTTCAGCGACCTCGAGCAGCTCATTCCCGCCGGCGATACGATCGTGCTCAACACGACCCGTGTTTTTCGCGCCCGCCTGCTCGGCATTCGCGAAAACGGAACCCCCGCCGAAGTCCTGCTGTTACGTCCCCTCGGAGATTCGACGTGGGAGGCGATGGTGCACCCCGGTGGCAAGCTCAAGCCTGGGAGAACGGTTCACATCGCCGATGACTTCGAGGCCGAGATCGTGTCGACTACCGAGCGACGGACTCGAGTAGTCCGGTTCAACACGTCGCTGCCGATCGATCAGGCGATCGAGAAGTACGGGCACGTCCCGCTCCCTCCTTACATCACCCGCGCTGACGAAGAGTCCGACGCCGAGCGGTACCAGACTGTCTACGCGAAGGAAAGTGGATCGGTGGCGGCGCCGACTGCGGGACTGCATTTCACGCCGGAGATCCTCGAGAACCTCGCGTCAAAGGGAGTTCGGCGCGCAGATCTCATCCTCCACGTCGGCGCCGGGACGTTCAAGCCAGTCGACGTCGAGCATCCCGCCGATCACGTCATGCATGAGGAGTCGTATGTCCTTCCCGCCGGCACCGCCGAGGTGCTGAACGAGACGCGACGAAACGGCGGCAAGATCTGGGCGGTCGGCACGACCAGCGTCCGCACCCTGGAGAGCGCCATCGGCGAAGACGGGCTCTTTGCCGAGAAATCGGGCGAAACACGGATTTTCATTCGGCCGCCCTACGAGTTCCGCGGCGTCGACCGCCTGATCACGAACTTCCACCTGCCGCGCTCGACGCTCGTCATGCTCGTCGCCGCGTTCGCTGGATACGATCTCACCATGCGAGCCTATCAGGAGGCTGTCGGGGAACGCTACAGGCTCTACTCGTATGGCGACGCGATGGTCGTGCTTGACTGAGCTACTCCGGGAAATCCGCTTCGACCGTCGTCTTCTCCCACGCGTCGAAATCTTTCTTCAGCATGTCCAGCTTGACCCGCGCTCCCTTGAGCGCGGCTTTCCCTAACAGCAGCCTTAGCGGCGGGTTCGGCGATTCGACCGCCGCAATGATTGCCGCGGCAGCGCGCACCGGATCGCCGGGCTGCTTTCCGCTGTAGCCGCGGAGAGTCTCCAGATTCTGCCCAGCCGTCCCCGCATAATCCGCGATGCGCGTCTTGCTCTCGTTCGCCGAGCGTCCCGCCCAGTCGGTGCGAAATCCGCTGGGCTCGACGATCGTGAC
>JANMMF010000181.1:0-8142 GCA_031372985.1 Gemmatimonadota bacterium | reverse complement strand
GAGCCCGCGCGTTTGCAGGGCGCCTACATATCCAGCGAAGACACCGAGCGCCTGATGGGTTGGTACGAGCTTCGTCGCGAGCAGCGCAAGGCGTCGTTCGAAGCGCAGGGTCTCATTCTCGACGAGACGCCGAGCGAGCCGGACATCATCGAGTCCATTCGTAAGAAGGAAGCCGAGGAGGCCCTCGGCAGTGACGCCGAGAATTACGACGACGCGGATCGGGACAAGCTGTTCCGCGAGGCCGCCGAGGTTGTGATCCAGCACCAGCAGGGCTCGACGTCGCTTCTCCAGCGACGGCTGAAGGTCGGGTACGGCCGCGCGGCGCGCATCATCGACCAGCTTCAGACGGCCGGGATACTTGGGCCGCCGGATGGCAGCAGGCCCCGCGACGTTCTTGCCGGGCTCGATGATCTGGATCGGATCGCGGGGCCACGCATCTAGCAGCCGCATAGCTGCAACTGGTTCCTCTCTGCCAGATGCGGCTGGCGGCCTCGACAAAACAGCCGTATAGTTGGCCTCGCGCGAACCCCCGTTTCCCCGAGGCATGCCCACCTCTCTCGACCGCCTAAAGGCCGCCATCGCTGCACGTTACGAGATCGAGCGTGAGCTAGGTCACGGGGCCATGGCCACGGTATACCTGGCGCGCGACCTCAAGCACAATCGGGAAGTCGCCATAAAGGTTCTTCTCGCCGACGTGGGTTTCGCTCTTGGTCCCGAGCGCTTCCGCCGCGAGATCGACCTCGCATCGCATCTGAGTCACCCGCACATCCTTCCGATCTACGATTCGGGAGAGGCGGAAGGCGAGCTGTACTACGTAATGCCGTACGTCGCCGGTGAGTCGCTGCGCGCGCGTCTCAACCGCGAGCGACAGCTTCCGCTCGACGAAGCGCTGCGCATCGCCTGCGAAGTAGCGAGCGCGCTCGATCACTCGCACCGCCACGGCATCATCCACCGCGACATCAAGCCTGAGAACATCCTCCTCGAGGATGGGCAAGCCCTCGTCGCAGACTTTGGAATCGCTCGCGCGGTGAGCGCGATGGGCGAGGAGAAGCTCACATCGACGGGCGTCTCGCTGGGCACTCCGACCTACATGAGTCCCGAGCAGGGGATGGCCGATCCGAACCTCGATGGCAGGACCGACATCTACAGTCTCGGCTGCGTTCTGTACGAGATGCTCGCCGGGCAGCCGCCGTTCACGGGTCGCACCACGCAGGCGCTGATCGCGCGCCATTCGCTCGACCAGGTGCCGTCGCTGAGCATCGTCCGGCAGACGATTCCCGAAGAAGTCGAGGAAGCGGTGATGATCGCGCTGGCCAAAGTGCCGGCCGATCGATTCGCTACTGCGGGCGAATTTGCCGACGCGCTGAAGGCCTGCCAACAGACCGGTGCGAGGACCGTTCGCAGAACGGGGCGTCGTACCGGGGCGAGAAAACGGCCGAAGCAGAGAAGCTGGCTCGCGATCGCGGGGTCGGTTGCAGTCATAGCTCTCGTCATCACCGGCGCCGCGTGGGCGGGCAAGTCTTTTCTCCGGGGTCGCACCGCCTTCGCGAACGTTGGAACTCCACAGTTCAGGCCCCAGCGTGTTGCTGTCCTCTACTTCAAGGATCTAAGCCCGGACAAGCGGCTCGGATACCTGGCTGACGGTCTCACCGAATCGCTGACAGACGAGCTGAGTCAGGTGAAAGCGCTCGACGTAATCTCGAGTGGGGGAATCGCCCAGTTTCGGGGGAAGGACGTGTCGCGCGACAGCATCGCACACGCGCTCGAAGCGGGGACGCTGATCGACGGGAGCGTCGCGCCCGAGGGAGACCGCGTTCGGGTGACGCTGCGGCTCGTGGACGGCAACAGCGGAGCGGAGTTCGACGAAGCTCCGGTCATCGCCTCGCTCGGTGACCCGATCGCGCTGCGCGCGATGCTGGCGGAGAAGCTGTCGCTCATGCTGCGCCAATGGCTCCGCGACGAGATCCGCGTCCGCGCACTGCGCACCGGCACCGAAAACCCCAATGCGTGGTCGTTGGTGCAGCGCGCCGAGAAGGCGCGCAAGGATGCCGCCGTGCTCGAGCAAGGTGGAAATACGGCTGGCGCCGCTAATGAGCTCGCTGCCGCCGACACGATGTTGGCGGAGGCCGAGCGTCTCGACCCGGGGTGGACGGAGCCGATCGTGCTGCGCGGTGCGATCGCTGGCCGCCAAGAACGACTGAGTCGCGATGCAGGGGACGCGGCCCGGTGGATCAACGTCGGGCTAGCCCATGCCGATCGCGCGATCGCATTGAATTCGAGGGAAGCTGATGCGCTCGAGCTGCGCGGGACGCTCCGCGTTCGGCGTATTGCGCGCGGACTCGCGAAAGACGCGCGCGAAGTGGACCAAATCATTCGGGCGTCCGAACAGGATTTGCGTGCTGCGATCGCGTCGAATCCAACCCAGGCGGGGGCGCTGAACGTCCTCAGCCAACTCGAATACCAACAGCGGGGCCCCGTTGAGTCATACAACCTTGCGCGTCGAGCGTACGAGGCCGATGCGTATCTTACGGCCGCGCCCGAAATACTGTGGCGGCTCTTCGCGACGTCATACGACTTGGAGCAGTTCGCGAACGCTGAAAGGTGGTGTGATGAGGAGCTCCGCCGGTTCCCGCAGCATCTGGCCGCGGCGCGCTGTCAGCTGCTTATGATGACTACCAAAGCCATACCTGCCGATCCGACCGAAGCTTGGCGGCGGGCCGCCGAGCTCGAGCGCGTGGCGCCCACTCCGCAAAGGGAGTACTATCGCCGAGAGGGGCAAATATTCGTCGGGGCGGTGCTGGCGCGGGCGGGGCTGCCTGACAGTGCCCGCCGCGTGCTCGTTCGGGCGCGTGCAGACCGGCAGGTAGACCCGCGTGGCGAACTCATGGGACTTGAAGCGTTCGTCCGGACTATGCTGGGCGACAAAAAGGAAGCAGTCGATCTTCTCCAGCAATACCTGACCGAACACCCCGAGCACCGGCATGGATTTGCGAAGGCGAACCCGTGGTGGTGGCGGGATCTTCAGGACGACCCCCGGTTCAAGTCACTGGTTGCCGGACACTAGGTCCGCACCCTTGAGGTGTCGGGAACAGCCTATCGCGCTTTTGCCAGATGTTCCTATATTGGGGTCGCCCAAAGCTCATCCATAGACGCCGCGTCCCGAGAGAAACGCGACACCACTCCTTTGACGAGGAAGGTCCGCATGAAAGGTCGTCGCCTGCTCACACTGTCGGTGCTCACTATCGCGCTCGCATGCCAGGACAATAGCCCGCCTACTGGGCCTGGGCCGAGGGGGCTAGGTGCTCCAGGGGACCCGGCGGGGCTCATAAGCGATGGAGCTCACGCCGGTGGGAACCCAGACTTCTTTTTTCTTCCCCCGATGGTGCCGAACCCGGTGAACAGTCCGAACTACGAGGCCGGGAAATTCAACCGCTCGCTCGCGGCAAGGCTCACGGTCGAGATCTGCTTGCTCCAGGGACCGCCGGTCAATGCGCAAGGCCAACCGGTGGCGACTGATTGTATCGCTGGCCCCCTCGTGAAGAAATTCGCCGCGGGGACAGTCGAACTGCAGGGCGGTGCGGACGGCCACTACCAGGTCCTGTGGAAAACACGGGAGTCCAATCTGGACGTAACCAAGTATTACCGCATCAAGGTCTTAATCGAGGGGTCGGCTGCCGTCTTCGGCCTCGCCGATGTGGATCCGATGGAGAACAAGGGTCAGTTGAAAAACACGCGTACGGGCGAGGTAATCGCGTTGATTGATGACTCTACGCTTCCCATCAAGTTCCGCATCGAGAAAGGCGGCGGGCCTACACTCTGTGGCGGAGCCACTTTATGCGGCTCGGGAACTATCACGAATACCACACCGAACGGGGAACCGCAGTTCGTCCGCGTGGAAGCCGCTGATGGATCGTTCATCGCGGGAGTGCTGATTCCAAGTGGCTTCCTGCCGCCGCCGCCCGGGCCGCAGACCGTGGTGCTGACCATCGCCGCGGTGAACACCGGCGCAAATGATCGCTCCGCAGGCACGCAAGCAACACCGTGTCACGCCAATCTTCCTCTGCAGCAGTTCAACAGCTGCTTCCATTTCAGCACGATCCCCCAGCTTGCGACCATTGAGGGCAGTGAGGAGGGCCATCAGTTCCTGAAGCCGATCACTGTCGCGGTTTGCTTCGTTCTTCGCGACGCTGAGCCAACCGACCCTCGCGAGGCGTTTGCTCAGCTCTGGTCTTCAGATGAGGGGGGTGAGGATACGAAGCCGCTTCCGAGCGCCTCCGCTGCACAAATCCTGTCGGGGCCGAGCGGACAGAATTGCGGGGACGTCCTCCTCGCTGTCAACGAAAACTCGAACGGCTTCACGCGATTCGCGAGCGCGGGATGGCAGAAAGTGAAAAGCGGCTATAGCCGATTCTTCGGGGTTCAGACTGCATACGCAGTGGACTTTGGCATTGGCGGGCTGGCGTTCGATCTGAGCAACATCGGACCGGCGTTGACGGCGCACATTCGCGCTACCACGAGCACCGAGTTCACCGTCGCGGCCGGGGGCAACGCCGCACCGACTGTCAAGATCGAGGGTACGAAGGCGCACAATGACCATCCCGTCTACAACGTTGGCATTGGTGATCTCCCCGTCACGTTCACACTCATTCACTTGGGGAGTGAGGACCCGCCGGTGACACAGGTCGTTAACACGGGCGAGGGTGGATTCGCCTCCTTTGACTGGACTCCGACTGAGCCTGGTAACTACACGATCACGGCGAAGGCGCAGGCGATAGGCGCGCCGGTGACGTTCACGGCGACAGTCACCGCGGGACTTCCGAATCCCATTCTCGAGTTCACGGGGTTCGAGGTCGGCGCGGAGTTTGTGACATACAACCTGAACGTCACGAATTTCGCGGCGTACCCTGCGGCAATGTTTGCCCCGGCGCCTACCTTGCCGGCGTGCGGCCTGAACGACAATGCTTCCCGCACCTGGGTGGATATCTACAATGCCAGCAATGACAACCGAATCTATGGGTTCTGCGCGCTTGGAAGTCCGTCCGGGCTGCAGTCAATCTGGTTCGCGTGGCCTGTCGGCTCGTCGCCTCCGTCGCAGGTGTATATCACGCTGATCGATCGCGCGACGGGTGTGACGTACAGGTCGAACAATGTCGCGGTGACAGGGCCCCCAGTGGTCGGTTTCAATATTCTCCAAGGTTCTCTGATAGCGGGCAACCATCACACCTGTGGCCTAACAAGTGGCGGGGCGGCGTACTGCTGGGGCAACAACGCCGTTGGCCAAGTGGGCGACGGCACGACGGGGACCGGTCGCACCACGCCGGTCGCTGTGGCGGGCGAGCGCGCGTTCGTGAGGCTAATGGGAGGTGCCTTTCACACTTGCGGCCTGACGAGCAGCGGGGCGGCGTACTGCTGGGGCAATAATCCCTTTGGCCAATTGGGGGACGGCACGACGACCCATCGCAACACGCCGGTCGCCGTGGCCGGCGGGCTCACGTTCGCGAGCCTGACCGTAGCGGCGGGTAATCACACGTGCGGCCGCACGAGCGCTGGGGCGGCACACTGCTGGGGCTATAACGCTTCTGGCCAGCTAGGCGACGGCACGACGACCGATCGCACCACGCCAGTAGCCGTGGCAGGCGGGATCACGTTTGCGAGTCTCACGGCGGGCGGCCTTTCGAGCGGCTCTGGTCACACCTGCGGCCTGACGAGTGCCGGGTTGGCGTACTGCTGGGGATTCAATAACTTCGGTCAGTTGGGCGACGGGTCGACCACAGATCGCACCACCCCGGTGCTCGTCGCGGGCGGCCTCACGTTCACGACCTTGGCGGCGGGCGGCCTCAACAGCTGCGGCCTGACGAGCGGCGGCGCAGCGTACTGTTGGGGCTCTAACGGCCTCGGCGCGCTGGGCGACGGCACGACGACCTTTCGGACGACCCCGGTTGCCGTGACGGGAGGACACACATTCGTGAGCCTGACACCGGGTGAGAACCACCACTGCGGCCTGACGAACGGCGGGGCGGCATACTGCTGGGGGCACAACGCTAACGGCCAGGTCGGCGACGGCACGACGGCTCCTCGGACCGCTCCGGTTGCCGTGATAGGCGAGATTACGTTCACGAGCCTGACAGCGGGAGCGGGCGGGCACCACACCTGCGGCCTAACGAGCGGCGGCGTAGCGTACTGCTGGGGCTTCAACTTTTCTGGACAGCTGGGGGATGGGACTACGACCACGCGCGCCACGCCAGCGGCTGTTTTAAACCCATGACCGTTAACCGAAGGTTGCTGAGACATCCAACGGGGTCGATATTGGCTCCACACCCGACCCCTCGAGGGACCGAGCACGTTTAGAAACGCGGATCGCCGAGATGCAATGTCGTCCAACGTTCTCGACTCTCGGGCGGCCTTGGCGTCGGAAATCGCCGAGGCGGTTCGCGGCCAGCTGCACGCAAAGCAGTCCGCGGAGAACCTCAGCCTCACCATCGAGAAGAATCTGCTCGAGGAGGCGCGGCGCGCCGAGTTGAAACTCGCTTACCTGCGAGTCGGAGCTGCCGGCGCATTCGCGGTGTTCGTGCTGGGCCGTCTCCTGGTCAGCAGAATCACCACGATCGCCCCGCCGACGATGGGCAGCTTGGCGGCCTCTCTCGTTTGGATGACTTTCGCCGCAGCAGTCCTTGGACTTCTCCGTCGGGACTGGTACCATGCGTGGCTCCGGCGCGCGTTCCCGATTGCCGACGCCTCTCTTCTCGTCGTGGGGTTGGGACTGAGTAGGCTCGGCGCGGACCCATTCGCCGCGCCACCTGGCTTGGCCACGACCTTTGCAGGCCTTTGCGTTGTGCTCGCCTTTACGGGTGCCTTCCGTCTTACGCGCTCGGCCGTCGAGCTCACCACCGGCCTCGGAGTCGGCGCGCTCCTTGTCGCAGCAGCGTTTAGTTGGGTACCGGTGTTGGCCGCCGGAGGATCACTTGTCGCGGTGATACTCTCGGGAGTGCTGGCTCTCGGCGTGACAGATATGGTTCGGCGAGTTGTGATGAACGAGGTGAGCCGCGTCAACCTCGATCGGCTTTATGACGACGCACAACGAATCATCGATGCTCGCGAGGAGATCCTTCGGATCGTTGCGCACGACCTCCGCAATCCGCTCAACACGATCCACATGGCGACGGAGCTCCTCATCGAGGAGCCGGGACCCGAGACGGCGCGAGTCAGTCAGCTGCGCATTATCCAGCGATCCGGCGAGCGAATGAATCATCTCATCCAGGACCTGCTCAGCGTCACCACGATCGAAGCGGGCCGGTTGTCGATTGCTCCGCGAAAGACGACTGTGTCCGAGCTCTTTCGGGAAGCTTCGGAGATGCTGGAGCCGATTGCCCGCGAGAAATCGATCGCCTTCGTCGTAAACGTTGCGGACGATCTTCCGGCGGTACGCGCGGACTCGGCTCGTGTACTCCAGGTTCTTTCCAATCTCGTGGGCAACGCCGTCAAGTTCACGCCCGCGGGCGGCTCGATCACACTTTCCGCGGCTCGATCCAATGGCCGAGTGTTGTGCTCGGTGACGGACACAGGCCCCGGGATACCCGCTGCGCAGATCCCGCGGCTGTTTGGGAAATTCTGGCAGGCGAAGCGCGGTGATGGACGCGGGGTTGGATTGGGCCTCGCGATCGCGCGCGGCATTGTGGAGGCGCACGGCGGAACTATCGACGTCCGGAGCGAGGAAGGGCGGGGGAGCGTCTTTTCGTTTGGGCTGCCCCTGTGGACGGGCGAGACTGCACGCACCGACACGACCCAGCGCACGTTCTACACGCGGGAAACGGAGTCGCAGCCTCCCGTCGTGCGGTAGCAGCCAGCATCAGGTACCGGGTACCGGGCACCGGGCACCGGGCACCGGGTTTCTGGTTTCGGGTTTCGGGCTTCGGGTTTCGGGTCTCGGGTTTCGGGCCTCGGGTTTCGGGTATCGGGCGTCGGGCGACGGCGCATCGAATCCTTGGCACCTGCGCAACACAAGGCCCGCCGCTCACGGCCAACGAAATTCGCTAAGTGTTTGATGGGTAACGACTTGGTTCCGGACCAGCTGACGGCCCGCACAATGCCAATAGTTGGGCTATGCGGGGGATGCCCGCTCAACAAGAAGCCACGCTTCGGCGC
>JANMMF010000014.1:0-8993 GCA_031372985.1 Gemmatimonadota bacterium | reverse complement strand
CAGGTCCATGGTCATACCCGACAGGTGGAGCCCCATGAGCGCATCTCGCGATCCGGCCTCGATCGCATCGCGGGTTCGTTCCAGCCGCGTGGCGATGATCCGCCGCAACACGACCATGCTCCAGCCGCTGATGCTCGCCGTGAGCAGCGCCGCTAGCAGCGAAGCGGGCAATGCACCGGGCATCCCCGGCGGCTGCGCCGCGAAGAGGGCGCCGCCCACGACACTGGCCGAACCCCACTCCGGATAGCGCGAGGCGCCAAAGGGCAAGGTGTCGAGTGCGATCAGCTCGAGAACGACACCAATGAGGAGACCAGCGAGCGGATGCCCGATGAATGCGCCGGCCAGCGTAGCCGCGACGATCGGTCGAGAGACCATCGCCTGGGGGAAGCTGACCACGTCGAGGCCGAGCAGCGCCCCCAGTAGCGCCAGAGGAAGTGCCTCGAGCAAACTCACTTGGAATCACCGTCGAGCACTTCGGAGAGGGGACGGGCACGCGCGGACGGAACATCCTGAGCCGTGACTTCAACCCCCGACGCCTCGAGAGCCCGCAGCTGATCCTCTTCATCCGTAGTCAGAAAAACGTAGCGGACCTTCTCGGCGCGGCCGGCGCGGTGGTGGATGCCTCCGAGGTTGACGCTGCCTATTGCCTTCACACCCTTCACGAGACGCAGCATGCTCGCGATGTCACCGGTGATCAGGATGCCGGGACGTGGATCGCTGGCGTAGCGCGCGTGATCCCGAATCGCCGAGCTCACGTCGGCGAAATAGATCTCCATCTCGGGCGGAACCGCCATGCGGTACAACTCCTTTTCCCAGTCGCTGGATGCGACGAGGTCATCGACAAGGACAAGGAAGCGAATGTTGTGCGGCTGGCCCCAGCCCACGACGACCTGGCCGTGAATCAGCCGGTCGTCGATGCGGTAGAGGTTAATCCCCATCAGCCCCGCTCAATGACGATGAGAGACGCTTTCCCGCGCTCCGCGGCGGCCCTCGCCGCCTCCTCGGGTGTGCCGGAGCTGAAGACAAAATCCAAAAGCGTCGCCAGATTGACGCCACTCACGAGCACGATGTCCGGATTCTCCTTGGCGATCCGGCGTGCGGCGATCGTAGCGCTGCCTCCCGGAAGATCCGTGAAGATCACGCGTGCGCCGGTGCGCGCGAGGTGATCGCGTAGCGTAGCTTCGATGTCCTGCGGCGTCTGTCCCACGTTGGAGAGCACGACCAGCTTGTCCGCCAATCCGCAAATCTGGCCCACCGCAGACACTAGGCCGGCGGAGAATTGCCCGTGACCTACGACTATCGCCTTCGGTTTCCCGGTTCCCGCGCTTTCACTGTCACTCATGATCTTCCTGGAGATACTTTCGAATGTTGCTAGCCGGCGCCGCGTTCTTCATGCGCCGAACGAGCCGATCATTGAACGCTTCGGCGGCGTTGATCCCCGAATACCGCAGCAGGTGGTTGAGCGCGATTACTTCGGCGATCACCGTGATGTTTTTCCCCGGGTTGAGGAAGACCGTGATCTTCGGCAGCTCGACTTCGAGTATCGTGGTGGTCTGGACGTCGAGACCGGTTCGTTCGACTACCGCGTGCTGATCCCATTCCTCGAGCTGGACCACGACCTCGATGCGCTTCTGCTGTCTGACGGCGCGAATTCCAAATATAGCCGGAATGTCGATGAGTCCGACGCCGCGAATCTCCATGTAATGACGCTGCATCTCGTGGCCGCGGGCAATCAACACATCGTTGCCACGCTTGCTGGCGATGACGAGATCGTCGGCGACCAGCCGGTGGCCGCGCTCAACCAGATCGAGCACGCATTCGGACTTGCCGATCCCGCTTTTGCCGGTGAAGAACAGCCCGACGCCGAATACGTCGGCAAGAGATCCGTGGAGAGATACCGTCGGCGCGAACTCCATCTCGAGCACCGGCTTGATGCGCCTGTAGAACTCGGCGGTCTTCAGCTTGGTTCGAATCAGGGGAATGCCGGCCGCGCTCGCGATCTCCTTGAGACCATGGGGGAGCCGCTGCCCTTTGGTGACGAAGACCGCGGGAATCGGAAAGGAGAAGAACAGCTCGAGAATGCGCTTTCGATCGGCAGTGGCGAGCGACGAGAGATACGTGATCTCCGTTTCGCCCAGAACCTGGAGCCGGCCCGCCGAGAATCGCTTCACGTAGCCCGCGAGTACGAGCCCCGGGCTCGAGACCTCGGGGTTACCGACAGTGCGATCGTGACCGACTCCGGGCTCTATCTCCTCGAGCTGCAGCGTCGCCCGCAAGCGCTCGAGAAGCTGCGCGACGGTTACTTTCGGATGCGCCATTGCCGTTCCATTGACTTCCTGATTCTCGTCATCGCGCGACTACGTGCTCGAGATGCGCGAGCGTGTCGTTCGCGGCGCGGTCCCAGGTGAACGTCTCCGCGTAGCGGCGGCCGGCCGCACCAATGGACGACACCAGCTCGGGGGACTCCACGATTCCCCTCATCGCGGCCGTCATTGCTTCCGGGTCATCCTGCGGAACGAGAAAGCCGGTCTGTCCATCGATCACCGACTCGCGGATGCCCGGCGAATTGGCGGCGATTACCGGTGTCGCGCACGCGGCAGCTTCGAGGTTGCTGATTCCCCACCCTTCCTTTGGTGACGCCAACGTCGAGGCCCAGGCACGGCGAAGGAGATGAATCTTGTCGTCCTCTGGAATGAATCCCAGAAACTTTACTCTGTCATTCAGATCAAGGGATTTTACCAGTCCTTCGAGCTGGGCGCGATAGTCTCCCGTTCCGGCGATCTCGAGCGTCGCACCAGGTACGTTGAGCCCCGCGAACGCGCGAATGACGACGTCTACCCTCTTGTACTTCTTGAGCCGGCCCAGATACACGAACAGAGGAGTAGGCGACCGTTCCGCCGGATCCGGTGTCAGGCGCGCCGAATCGACTCCGTTATAGATGACTCGGATCGAGCCGCGCGGAATCCCGCGCGCAACCAGGTCGTCGGCCGTGCTGACGCTGACCGCCTGGAACGGCACACCGCGATAAAGCGCGCCCAGCGGTCGCTCGGACAACCAGACGGCGGCCGCCAGCGGGAGCGGAGCCTCGCGAAAGACCGTCGCGCCGAATAGATGGTGCACGAGTGCGACCAGCCTCTGCACGCCCCACAGCGGCGTGTAGAGCGGAACCTTGTTCAGGTCCTCGATGACCACATCGTAGTTGTTCGCCGCGAGCCGGGCCGAGTAGTATCCGCGAGCAACGAACGGGAAGGTCTGGCGAGTCCCAACCCGATGGACCTCGATGCCATCGAGATTCACCCGCTGCGCGGCGTTCACCCACGAGCTGCAGAGAAGATCGACGCTGTGCCCTCGTGCGACAATGCGACTGAAGATCTCCCTGAGGTGAAGCTCGGCGCCGCCCGCCTGCGGATTTTCGTGATCCAGCCAGTTGAGGACGAGTATCCGCACTAGATCATGCCGGCCTGTCGCGCGAAGGCATCGAGCACACCGTTGACGAACTTGGCGCTGGCGGATGTACCGAATCGCTCGGCCAGGCGGACGGCTTCCTGGATTGCGACGCGAGGCGGAGTATCACCCTTCATCAGCTCGGCGGCTCCGAGGCGCAGGACAGATCTTTCGATCGCGCCGAGCCGCTCCAGACGCCAATTGGTAGTGAGATCGGCAAGGCGCGAGTCCAGCGCGCTCCCCCCACTCACCACCTCGCGAACGAGAAGGCCAGCGAGGCGCCGCTCCTCGGGGGCAACGGCGAGATCATCCCACACCTGCGTCGCCACCCGGTCGAGATTCTTTCCACCCCGCATCTCGCAAGCGTAGAGCGCCTGCAGCGCCCTCGCGCGCGCCCGCGACTCAATCCTCATCGTCGGGATTGAGGCGATCGACCAGGTCGGCCATCTCGAGCATCGCCACCGCGGCGTCCCAGCCTTTGTTGCCGTGAGCGCCACCAGCGCGCGCCTCGGCCTGTTCGTCGCTATCGCAGGTGAGAACGCCAAATCCAATCGGCGTCTCGGATTCAGCACTGGCGTCAGCGAGCCCCCGGGAAGCCTCGCCCGCGATGTAATCGAAGTGCGCGGTCTCGCCGCGAATTACGGCTCCGACGGCCACGATGCCGTGATAGCGGTCAGTCTCGAGGAGCCACCGCGCGGCAACCGGCAGCTCCCATGCTCCTGGAACCCAGACGACGTCAATGTCCTCGAAAAGCACACCGTGTTTGAGCAGCGCCTGGAGCGCGCCGTCGACGAGCTTCGTTACGATGGGTTCGTTGAAGCGGCTGGCGAGAACGGCCACGCGCCGCCCAACACCGCTCGGCAATCCTGCAAACTCTGCCATTTACGACGCGAAGAGGTGACCGAGCTTCGCGCGCTTGGCTTCGAGGTAGCTTGAGTTCTCGTCGTGCGCGATCGAGATGATCGGCACTCGCTCGTCGACGGTGAGGCCATAACCTTCGAGCCCTACCAGCTTGCGTGGATTGTTGGTGATCGGCCGGATCGTCTTGAGCCCCAGGTCGAGGAGGATCTGCGCGCCAATGCCGTAGTTGCGGAGATCGGGCTTGAACCCCAGCCTCTCGTTCGCTTCTACCGTGTCGCTTCCTTGATCCTGAAGCTCGTACGCCTTGAGCTTGTTGAGCAGGCCAATTCCGCGACCCTCCTGATCGAGGTACACGATGACGCCCTTCCCGTCTTTCGCGATCATCTTCATCGCCGTCTCGAGCTGCCAGCCGCAATCGCAGCGGAGCGAGTGGAAGACGTCGCCCGTCAGACACTTGGAGTGCATGCGCACGAGAACGCTGGCGTCAGGACCGACATCGCCCAGGACGAGCGCGATATGCTCGTGCTTATCCACGTCGTTGCGGTACCCCACGACCTTCCACGTCCCGCTTTCCATCGGAAGGCGAGCTTCGGCGACCCGGTGCACCAGACGCTCCGTCTGAAGTCTGTAAGCGACGAGCTGTGCAACGGTGATGAAGGTCAGACCGTGCTCCTGCGCAAACCGGTCCAGCTCCGGTCTCCGCGCGCTCGAGCCGTCTTCGCTGAGGATCTCGCAAACCACTCCGGCGGGCGTGAGCCCGGCGAGTCGGGCGAGATCGACAGCCGCTTCCGTGTGTCCAACGCGCTGCAGCACTCCACCATCGCGCGCGCGAAGCGGAGGCACGTGCCCGGGACGCCGCAGATCGGTGGGAACCGTCCTCGGATCAACCGCGACGCGAATAGTCTTGGCGCGGTCCTGGGCGCTCACTCCGGTGGTTATGCCAAACCGTTCGTCGGCGTCGATGCTGATGGTGAACGCGGTGCGGTACTCATCGGTGTTGTCTTCGGTCTGTTGGGCCAGCTCCAGATGGTCGGCACGGTCTCCCGTGAGGGCGAGGCAAATCCATCCACCCGCCTTGCGGATCATGAAGTTGACCATTTCGGGCGTCACGAGCTCCGCCGCGCAAATGAGATCACCCTCATTCTCGCGATCCTCGTCATCCGCGACGATGATCAACTTGCCGCCCTTTATGTCGGCAATGGCCTGCTCGACTGTTCCGAACGCCATGTTCCTAGTGCTCCAGCGAAAAATCGGTCAGAGAAGTCAGCGCGGATGCCTCGCGCAGGTAGGGCTCCAGCAAACGACGCACGTGCTTGGCGATCACGTCGGCTTCCACATGCACCCGGCTTCCCTCTCTCAAGCCGCCCAGTGCAGTGTGACGCAAAGTGTAGTCGATGAGCGAAATCTGCAATCTGCCGGGCTTGAGCTCGTTGACCGTAAGACTTACGCCATCCACCGCAACGGATCCGTGTGACACCAGCAGCGGCTCGATCGAGGCTGGCACCGAGATATCAAGCAGCAGGGCATCTCCGGCTTGTTCCCGGGCAGCCACGATGCCGACGCAATCGACGTGGCCCTGAACGATGTGCCCGCCAAGCCTGTCGCCAGGCCGCAGGGCGCGCTCCAGGTTCACCTTGGTGCCCTTTTTCCAGTCGCCGATCGCCGTGCGCTCCAGAGTAGTCAGCACGGCCGCCGCATCAAACCACCCCGATCCAGACTCTCTGACCGTGAGACACGCGCCGTTGATCGCGATGCTCTCGCCGCTCGTCAGGTCGGTGTACGGGGCGCGAACACGAAGCTCGCGCCCGGCGTCCGTTTGGCGGACGCTGTCGATTTCACCAACCTGTTCGATCAGCCCAGTAAACATTCAAGCCTCGCGCAACGCGTACTCGGTCATCACATCTTCGCCAAACTCAGAGCGCCTGACGATGGGCTTGTTCGCAAGCATTTCGCGAAAGCTGCCTGGCGTGCCCTCGAACGGGCGAAGCGCGTCGCCGCCAAGTACGACGGGTGATTGAAAGATAACGAGTCGGTCCACCAGGTCCTGACGCAGGAACTCGCGCGCGACCCCTGCCCCTCCCTCCACCATCAGATGCTGGACGTCGAAACCCCGCAGAGCCTCGAGGGCCGCCGGGAGATCTTCGGCTTCAAACACATCCACGCCCGCGTTGTGGAGCGCCGCCAAACGCGATACCGGCGGATGGTGCGCGAAAATCATGGTTGGAGTCGCTTTCGCCGTGCGGACGAGAGTGGACTCGAGGGGGGTCTCGGCGTTCCTGTCGAACACGACTCGCATCGGAGCAACCCGAGGTCGAATCGCACCTCTGGCGGTAAGCTGTGGATCGTCCGCGCGCACAGTGCCCAGACCGACTGCTATCGCGTCGACATTGGCGCGGAGCCGCTGCACTTCGTCGCGCGACGCCTCATTGCTTATCCACCGGCGCTCGCCCGAGGGATCGTTCATTCCGCCGTCGCTCGACAGTGCGAGCTTGAGCGTGACCCAGGGGCGCTTCGAGTTCACGGCGGCGAAAAAGAACGGAGCGTTAAGTTCGAGCGCGGCCGGCTCTTCCACCGAGAAATCGACCCGGACGCCGTAGTCGGTGAGGTGCCTGGCTCCTCCCCCCGCGAGGGCGGTCGGATCGGCCGCGGCGATCACGACGCGCTGAACGCGAGCCTCGAGAATTGCTTCCGTGCACGGTGGCGTCTTGCCGAAGTGATTGCACGGCTCGAGCGTGACGTACAACGTCGAGCCTCGGGCCCGATCGCCAGCAGCCTTGAGTGCCGCTATCTCGGCGTGGGGCTCGCCGTAACGTGTGTGGTATCCCTCGCCCACGACGGCCCCGTCGCGAACGACAACAGCGCCGACCATGGGGTTCGGCGCTGTTTGACCCCAGCCTTGTTGGGCAAGGGCGAGCGCGCGACGCATGTACTCTGCGTCGCGCGGGTCGTTAGAACCCGAATCGAGCTCCGACCGATCCGTAGATTCTGGAATCGGCTGCTTGCTTGCCACTGAAGGTATTGAATGTGTTGATGGTGCCACCGGATACCTGTCCAATTTCGCCGGTGAGCTTCAAAAGCAAAAGGTTCAACGACAAATTCGCGAAGACGTTGGTGCGTGTGATGTTCTGCGAGACCGGGATCGGACCCGCATTGGCAGCAGGAGTTGGCGGGACCGTTCGTGCACCGAGGTGGGCGCCAATTTCCGTGGATGATTCGTACTTGTCCTGACCGGCACCCGCCGCGAGACCGATGAACAGCAGGCTCTTGCTTGCGACCACCCGCCACGCCTTCGTCTTCAGACTGAGATTGTTGACGTAGAGAGAGTCATTGCCGCTGGCCCCCGCGATGTTGACGGTAGGCAGATCACGCTGGAGGTAGCTCACCGAAATCCCGGGCACCAGCAGAGATTCCTGCAGTATTCCAACGCGTGCTCCGTAACCAAGCTTGAGCGACCCGCTCGGGACTTTCACGCTCACGCCGCTCCCGTCGAACTCCGGGAGATAGGCGGCGCTGACCAGAAGATCGATGCCGCCAACATTGGTGATGGCGAGCGGCAGGCCCTTGAAGATGCCGATTGCCAGATCTGCAGTTGGCATCGGGATGATCTGGGTCTTGGTGTCGAACTGCGTACTCTGCGCACCGAGTACGGACGGTGTCACGTTCTGAATCTGGGGAAGGCTCCCCTGAACAGCGTTGATTCGAAGACCTACCGAGAAATGTCCGAGGCCACCCAGGCTACCGCCCTGGCCGAGCGTCGCATTTCCACCGGTGATGGCAGTCCCGAGCTGCGGCGCCATGTACTGGAAGAGGTCGATCGCCTTCTGACACGCATCCTGCGAAGCGCGCGTCTGGTCAGGTACCCCAAGACCATTGACCGTGCCCGGGGGGCAGCGCTGGGTGTCGATACCCTGGCCACCCGCCGAGGTAGCCGCGAGCGCAACTGCCGCGAACGAAATGAACAAACGAGCTTTCATCGATTAATTCCTCAAGAAAGTATGACTGCTCCAGTGCCTGGCTTGAGCGAGCCCAGCATCCAGCCCGCAACTCCGGCCCTGGCAGCCGCCGACAAAACCGCATTCGCGTCGGACGGCCCGCAGATGACGACCATTCCTACACCCATATTGAACGTTCGGTACATCTCGGCGGGTTCCACCGCCCCAGCCTCCCTCAAAACCCTGAAAACGTTTGGAACCTTCCAGCTTGATGTGTTCACAACCGCGTCCAGCGTCGGTGGCAATGCACGATCCAGGTTCCCCGGCAGTCCGCCGCCAGTGATGTGGGCCAGCGCGTGCACCCGATCGAGCACCGGTTTGAGCGCCGGCAGGTAAGACCGGTGCTCAGCGAGTAAAATGTCCGCTACCGCCCCGCCACCATTCGGGAACACTTGATCCATTCGCAGCCCCAATCTCTCTGACACGATTTTACGGGCGAGCGAATATCCGTTCGTATGCAGTCCCGAGCTCGGAAGGCCAATCAGCACATCATCCGGTCGAACCCGCTGCGGCCCGAGAATGCGACTTTCTTCCACATATCCGACGATGAACCCCGCCAAGTCGTAATCAGGAGGTTCATAGAGACCGGGCATTTCGGCCGTTTCCCCGCCTATTAGCGCACAACCGTTCTCTCGGCACCCCGCGGCGACCCCGGCCACAACCGCCTCGACCACTCCAGGGTCGAGCTTTCCGAAC
>JANMMF010000168.1:0-16494 GCA_031372985.1 Gemmatimonadota bacterium | reverse complement strand
AGGGTTCCGCAGGAAACGTCATCGCCGCGGTTTGCAGCTTCTTCGTTCCCGGGCTGGGGCAGCTGGTGCAGGGCCGCCTCGGAATGGCGATTCTTCAGTTCGTGCTGGCAATCGTTCTCTGGATCTTCCTGCTGGGCTGGGCCATCCATCTCTGGTCAATTGTCGATGCGGCGCTCTGGAAACCGCCCACGACTTCTTGACCGCGCCGCTTGATGGGACAGGCATTTGATTGTGCCCTGACCCGCGCCAGTGACGTCCCGACGTAGTGAGGCAAAGAGCTATCAGCTTGAAGGCTCTCGGCTCCCCACTCGTTCCGTTGCAGTTGGAGTTGCAGTTGCGGTTCCCCCGGGTGCCCCCAGATTCAACCAACATGAGAAAAACTCTTCTTCTGGCGATCCTGATCGGATCGCCAATCGCCGTCGCGGTCGGGCAAGGTCGTGAATCGCCGCTCACATCCGCGCGGGCGTCGAGGTTCGCGGATTCGGTGCTCAGGCTGATGACGCTCGAAGAAAAGGTCGGACAGCTGACGCAATCGCCGGGGCGCGGAACGCAGACCGGGCCGCGTGCCCCGGAGGGTGGAGAAGCAAAGATTCGCGCCGGACGCGTTGGATCATTTCTCGGAATCTTCGGCGCCGAATACACCCGCGAGCTGCAGCGAATTGCCATCCAGGAATCGCGGCTCAAGATTCCACTTGTCTTCGCCATGGATGTAATCCACGGCTTCCGCACCATCTATCCGGTCTCGATCGCGGAAGCGGCGAGCTTCAATCCGGAGCGCGTCGAGCTGTCCGCCCGCCTGTCAGCCGTTGAAGCCACGGCGCACGGCCTTCACTGGACGTTCGCGCCTATGGTTGACCTCGCGCGCGACCCCCGCTGGGGGCGAATCGTCGAAGGAGCAGGAGAGGATCCGCACCTCGGCGAGATGATGGCCGCTGCCCGGGTTTTGGGCTTCCAGGGTGGAGCCGGCGCCGTGAACATCGGCACGACCGACGCGATGCTCGCAACCGCAAAACACTTCGCCGCGTATGGTGGGCCGGAAGGCGGACGCGACTACAACACCGTCGAGCTGTCCGAGCGCACGCTGTGGGAGACGTACTTGCCGCCGTACGAAGCGGCGGTGAAAGCCGGCGCCGCCGTTGTGATGTCGTCGTTCAACGACATCGGTGGAACTCCCGCGCACGCGAGCGATTGGCTTCTCGGTGATGTCCTGCGCGGACGCTGGGGATTCAAGGGTCTCGTCGTCAGCGACTGGTCCGGCATCCAGGAGCTCATCGCGCACGGCGTCGCCGCGACGAGAGGGGAAGCCGGAATTCTCGCTCTTCGCGCCGGGGTCGACGTCGACATGTCCGACGACATCTACGTGGATAGCATGGCGACAGCGGTTCGAGCGGGACGGCTGCCGCAGGCATTCGTCGATTCCTCGGTGCACCGGCTGCTTCGCGTCAAATACGCGCTCGGCCTGTTTCAGGATCCTTATCGTTTCAGCGATGTCGTGCGCGAGCGGCGCTTCACCCTGGCTCCGGAGCACCTGGCGGCGGCAAGAATTGCCGCGCGTGAAGCAATCGTTCTGCTGAAGAACGCGAACAGGACGCTTCCGTTTCGCAAGGATCTTCGTACGATTGCGGTCATCGGTCCGCTCGCCGACGATGCCCGCTCAGCGCTGGGGAACTGGGCTGCGGACGGAAAGCCGGAGGAGGCGATCAGCGCCCTGGCAGGCATTCGCTCCGCCGTTGCCCCATCGACCCGCGTCATCTACGCGCGCGGTGCGCCGGTCGATACCGCGGATACGACTGGATTCGCCCTGGCCCGCAACGCCGCCTCCGAAGCCGATGCCATCGTCCTCGTACTCGGCGAGCGGGAAGACATGTCGGCCGAGGCAGCGAGTCGAGCGTCCATCGAGCTGCCTGGGTCGCAACTCGCACTGGCCCGCGCGGTGATCGGCGCGGCGCGGCGCTCGAGCGGTGGACAGTCCAAGCCAATCGTCGCGGTGCTGATGAATGGGCGACCGCTGGCCATCCCCGAGCTCGCGAGTGAAGCCCCCGCTGTGGTCGAGGCCTGGTTCCTCGGCAATCAGCACGGCCGCGCGTTGGCAGATGTGCTGTTTGGAGATTACAACCCGGGTGGAAAGCTTCCCGCCACCTTTCCCCGAACCACGGGTCAGATTCCGATCTACTACAACCACCGCAATACGGGACGGCCATCCAATGACGCCCAGAAGTACACATCGAAGTATCTGGACTTGCCGTCGACGCCTCTCTTTCCATTCGGCTACGGGCTGAGCTACACGAAGTTCGAGTACGCCAGGCTTCGCTTGTCTTCGCCACGGATCGGCGCTGGTGATTCGCTCGACGTTGCCGTGGATGTTCGGAATACGGGCGACCGCGCGGGCGACGAGGTGGTGCAGCTGTACCTGCGCGACGATGTCGCGAGCGTAGCGGAGCCCGTGCGATCACTCAAGGCATTTCGGCGCGTGACCCTTGGCCCCGGCGAGATGCGCACCGTGACATTCAAGCTCGGACCAGGTTCGTTCGCACTGTATGACCGGCAGATGCGGCGCGTTGTCGAGCCGGGAACGTTTACTGTCTACGTCGGCACCGATTCAAACGCCAGCCTGAGCACCCGCTTCGAGTTCACCGGTAGCACGCTGGTTCTCGCGCCGTCGACGCCCCGCTTTCGATGAGCGATGCGGATAACGGGATAGCCGTTCGGAGCCAGTGTGCAAAGGCAGCTTAAGGCGATAACTGACTCGCTCCGGTCCGCACAAACGCGTCTGCGCCGGCTGAGCGACGAGCTCTCCGACGAGAACTGGAGCAAACGCCCCGGTCCCGACCGATGGTCAGCGGCGGAATGCGTTGAGCACCTGAATCTCACCTCGAAAGCGTATCTGGCTCTACTGCCTGATGCGGTGATGCGGGCGAAGAAGCGCGGTGGGCCGGCGCAGAAGCACTATCGCCGCGATGCCCTCGGCTGGTTCATGTCGATTATGATCGGGCCACTTCGCCATCTGGGGACATTCCGGATCGTGCCGGTCAAGACCACACCCAAGTTCGTTCCCAAGCGCGGAAGATCGAGAACCGAGATCCTATCGAATTTCATGCGCCTTCAGGCGGAGCTCGCTGCGGTGATTCGCTCGGGAGATCGGCTGCCGCTCGATCAGGTGAAGATCGTGTCCCCGTTTGGCGGACGCGTGAAGTACAGCGCGTACTCGGCGTTGGTGATCATCGCGCGCCACCAGCACCGTCACATCCAGCAGGCGGAGGAGGCGTCCGCGTGACGCACCCTGCCCTTAGTCTTGATCGCCGCGCTATTAGGTGACGGTGACGTCGAAGGTGACCAGGAGGAGGCCGTTGGCGACGCTGGCCCGGATGACCGCCTGCCCCGCCGTCGCTCCGGTCGTGTAGTTGACCGAAGCAACACCCGTTTCATCAGTCTGCGTCGAAGTCGCGCTCAGCGTTCCGCCGCCCGACGTGATAGTCCAGGTTACGGTGGCGTCGCGCAGCCGCTCGCCGAATTGATTTACGACGATCACCGACAGCGGTATTGGGAGGGCCGTACTCGTGGGTGCGGACTGTCCATCGCTATCAGGAACCTTGATCAGTCCCGCCGGTCCCACCGACACATCGGTGTTGAGCGTGCAGCCGCCCGCACCGATAAGTGCAAGGACGACGGCTAACTTTAACGGTGAGAGCGAGCGTCGCAGAGCCGGGAACATGTAGACTTCCTCTGATGGGAGCTGATTTGAGCTTCGGGGACTAAGCTTACTGCGGCGCGCTCGAAGAAGCCACGGCCGGGAGAGGTGTGTTCTTCGATTCCTCGCTCGCAGGGTTTCTGGATTTTCTCGCGTTCCCGGCGCACCATTCATCATGCCTCCCAGTCCGCTTACCCGTCTTCGTGCCACCCTATGTCGGCCCCAGTGGGTGGGTCGGAGTGTGGCTCGACGGGAAGATCGATTGGAGCGAGCTCGCTGGCCTCTTGCAGGACGGCTACCGGATGACGGCGCCGAAGAAGCTGCTGGCGCTGCTGAAAGAATAGCCCGGCCCGGATCTCGCTCCTTCACTGCGTGAGATGTCGATTCGCGTAGTCAGACTCGGTACTCCGCGCGCTCCCGGCGAAGGATTGCGCCTCGGCACCGTTCGCCGGCCGCCGCGAGGAGTGCGCAAGGAAGACTACGCGAAAGACGATTATTTCGACGTGTGGATGCCCGAACTTGCTCCGAGCGCCGAGCTTGTCTCGCGGGCATTGTCGGAGCCTTTCACCCAAAAGCGCTGGACCAGATTCGAGAAAGCCTACCGCAGCCAGATGCGGAAACCGGCGGCACAACGACTGCTCGCCCTGCTGGCGACACTCTCACGTCAGACTGATTTCTCGGTGGGCTGTTACTGTGCCGACGAGACGAGCTGCCACCGCTCGATTCTAAAGAGCTTGCTGGCTGAAGCCGGGGCGACCATCAAGTAGTTACGCCAGCGTCTCCACTCCCCGCACGGTGACGCGGTGTGACACGAGCGGGAGCGGCGGAGTCGCGGAGTCTCCAATCACGATCGCGCGCTCGAGTGCGGCTCTTCCGACATCGAGATCCTCCTTGCTGCGGGCGTGGATCACCGCGAGGCGCTGGCCTTTTGTGACGTGGTGCCCCGGCTTGGCGGTGATCACGAAGCCGACCGACGGATTTACCTTGTCCTCCATGTTCCTGCGTCCGCCGCCGAGGGCGATGACTCCGTAGCCGATCTCCCGCGGATCGACCGATTGCACGATTCCGTCGCGCGGCGCGTCGAATGACGATTGGTGGGGCGCCTGCGGAAGTCGCGGCGGATCGCGCACGACAGCGACGTCGCCACCTTGCGCGCGCACGATCTCCTCGAGCTTGAGCAGCGCTCGTCCGGATGAGATCGCGTCCCTCATGTGTGCGTGCGCGGCGTCTCTGCTGGTCGCGGCGGCGGCCAGGACCAGCATTTCGGCTCCGAGAGCCAGCGTGACCTCTATCAGGTCGGGGGGACCCGCGCCCTTGAGGACCTCGATCGCTTCCGCGACCTCGAGCGCATTTCCACAGGCGTAGCCGAGCGGGCGGTCCATCGCGGTGAGGAGTGCGATGACCGGGCAGCCGTGCCGGGCGCCGAGATCGATCATCGCCTTTGCCAGATCCAGCTCGTCGTCGAGCTTCGGCAGAAAGGAGCCGGAGCCCCGTTTGACGTCGAGAACGAGACCGGTGAGGCTCTCCGCGATCTTCTTGCTCATGATGCTTGCCGCAATGAGCGGAATGACTTCCACCGTCGCGGTCGCGTCGCGCAGCGCGTAGAGCTTGCGGTCCGCGGGCACTATCTCGGCTGTCTGGCTCAGCATCGCGCACCCGATTCTCGCGATCTGCTTCTCAGCTTCCGAGAGGGAAAGCGCCGTCCTGAATCCGGGGATCGATTCGAGCTTGTCGAGCGTTCCGCCGGTGTGGCCAAGGCCGCGGCCCGACATCATCGGCACGGCAACCCCGAGCGAGGAGATGAGTGGAGCGAGAATGAGCGATGTCTTGTCACCCACGCCGCCGGTGGAATGCTTGTCGATGCGCGGCATTGGCAGGCGCGTCAGATCGAGCCTCTTTCCGCTCTCGAGCATCGCATCCGTGAGGGCGTTCATCTCATCCCTGTCGAGCCCGCGGAAGTAGACGGCCATGAGGAGGGCCGCCATCTGGTAGTCGGGCACACTGCCCGCCGCGTAGGCGAGAATGAGCTCCCTGACCTCCCCGGGCTCGAGCCGCTCGCCGTCACGTTTGCGTTCGATCAAGCGGGGTACGATCATTTAGGCTCGGCGGGGGTATCTGTTGGGATCATCTTCTATCGCCATCGGAGTCCATATGCGCACTCTTCGGTACCTGTCTGCAGGAATGTTGCTCGTCGCCTCGGTTGCGAGCGGCCAGACTGCGGTCAATCACGTAGCACTTGGCGACAAAGAATACGTCGCCATGAACGCTGGCGCTGCTCTGAAGCACTACCAGGCCGCGTTCGCGGAAGATCCGAAGAACTACGAGGCGCTCTGGAAGGCGTCGAGATCCGCCGTCGACCTGGGGTCGTACGAGAAGAATGACGAGATGCGCGGCGTCTATTTCAGAAATGCAGAGCTCTATGCGCGCCGCGCCGTCGAGGCGAATCCGTCGGACGCAGAAGGGCACTTCAATCTTGCGCGCGCGCTGGGGAAAAATGCTCTGTCCCAGGGGCCAAAGGCACGGATCAAGTACGCGGGCGACGTTCGTGGTCAGGCCCTCGAATGCCTCAAGCTCAATCCCAAGCACGCCGGCTGTCTCCACGTGATGGGGATGTGGAACGCCGAAGTGATGCGACTGAGCGGCTTCACGCGGATGATGGCGAAGAACTTCCTGGGCGGGAAAATCTTCGGATCAGCCAGCTGGCCGGAGGCGAGGCGGTACATGGAAGAATCCGTCGCCAGTGAGCCGGACCGGATCGTACACCGCGTCGACCTCGCCGGGGTCTACCGGGACACGGGTGACAAGGCGAAGGCGCGCGCGGAGTACGAAGCGGCGATGAGGCTGCCGAACCGGGACTACAACGACCGCCACTACAAGGCGGAGGCCGACGCGGCTCTTCGAAAGGGCTAGGTCTCTACCGGGACGCGGATAGTAGCCTCAGTAGTCGCTTCCTCTTCCCTGTCGGCGGCGGCGAGCTCCAGCTCCTGCGCCAGCTCGTCCCAGACGTCGTCGTCGTCGCCGCGAATGTTCCTCACGCGGCGCGCGATGCTGTGGCGCGTCTCGTCTCCGCTCGCGGGCGCGAGCAGGAGAGCGACTGTCGCTCCGAGAATCGCCCCGACCACAATGCCAGCCGTGAACAGCCCGATGTTGTTCCAGTCGGGGACGGTTTCGTGCGGAAGACCATCCGGTCGGGGCTGCGGAATCGACCCCGGAGGCGGTGACTTGGGAACGGACGTCGCAGTCCTGCCAGGGCTCGAAGAGTCAAACATGAAGGCTTAGCTCAGGGGTTGGTAAGAAATTTGCCCTAATCCCATACCCAGCAATAGCCGTGCGAGGATGCTTAATGAGCAGTTCAGGTAAAATGGTATTGTTGGTGGAGGATAACGAGGACAATCGGATCGTTTACTCCACCATCCTGAAGCACTTCGGTTACGAGGTAACCGAAGCATTGAACGGAGAGGAAGGAATCGCCAAGGCCCGGTCAGAAAAACCTGACTTGATCCTGATGGACATCTCTATCCCTATCATCGACGGCTGGGAGGCAACCCAGGTGTTGAAGCACGACCCATCCACCAGGAACATTCCCATCATTGCGCTTACCGCGCACGCCCTGGCGTCGGACCGCGAGAAGGCGATGGAGGTGGGTTGCGATGGCTATCTCGCCAAACCCTGCGAGCCGAGAGCGGTGGTGGCCGAAGTGCAGAGATTCCTCGGCAAGAACAATGGAGCATAAGAAGAAGAAGCGGATCCTGGTCGTTGACGATCACGAGGACAACATCGAGCTCCTCCGCGCTCGCTTGGAGGCGCGCGGGTACGAGGTAGAGGGAGCGAGCGACGGACAGGCGGCGCTGGACGCGGTGATGCGCACCTGCCCCGATCTGATTCTGCTGGACGTCATGATGCCGAGGATGGACGGCATCGAGGTGGTGCGGCGCCTCAAGGCCAAGAGCGAAAACAAAGAGCTGCCCTTCATCCCGGTGATCATGCAGACGGCGCTGGATTCCACTGAGAACAAGGTGGAGGGACTGGACGCGGGCGCCGACGACTACATCACCAAACCCATCAACTTCGCCGAGCTCGAGGCGAGGGTTAACTCACTGCTCCGGATCAAGGCGCTCCAGGTTGCCCTCGCCGAGAGGGAAACCGAGCTGTCGGAGCTGAACGACAAGTTGCGGCAGATATCCCTCACCGATGGACTTACCCAGATCGAAAACAGGCGATCACTGGAGCTGCATCTTCACGAGATGTGGCAGCATTCAGTGCGACTTCACGAGCCAATCGCCCTCATCATCTGCGACATCGACAAGTTCAAGGCCGTAAATGACACCTACGGCCACCAGGCCGGAGACGCGGTGCTCAAGGAGTTCGCACAGCTCCTGAAGTCGGAAGCGCGGGAGATCGATCGCGTCGGCCGTTACGGAGGGGAGGAGTTCCTTCTCATTTTGTCCGGTACCGTTCTGGACGCCGCGGTTACTTTCGCGGAGCGCCTGCGGGAGAAGGTGGAGGGTCATACATTTTCTTACGAGGGCGGGACGCTTCGCCGGACGATGAGCTGCGGCGTGGCAGCTTCACCCCACCCAAAGGTGAAGGATCAGGAAGCGCTCCTCAGGGCGGCGGACGACGCGCTCTACGTGGCGAAAGAGACGGGGCGCAACCGCGTGATCCGCTTCGATGGCGGTGAATTCAACGCACACTCACAGGGCACGGGGAACGACTCGACGGATGGCAACAAGCCGGTCAAAGAAGCATCAGGAGGAACCAGCCCGGGCTCACCGCCGCGATCAGTCTCCTCCACCGAAGGGTTCCAAACAACAACATAGCCGGGCGACCGAGCTGCGCGTCCTGCTCAATCGCGCATCCCACGAGTACTACATTCTCGACCGGCCGACGATGTCGGACGCCCAGTACGACACGCTCTTCCGCGAGCTGCAGGAGATCGAGAAGGCATTTCCGGACTGCATCAGCCCCGATTCGCCGACGCTTCGAATAGGCGCCGAGCCGCAGAGCCAGCTCTCCAAGCACGAACACATGCGGACGATGCTGTCGCTGTCGAACGCGTTCGACGACGAAGAACTTCGCGGCTGGGAGGAACGGCTGGTGCGAATCGCGGGTGAGGATGTCGCCAAGTCGGGCTACACGGCCGAGCTCAAGATCGATGGCACCGCGGTCGCGCTCACGTACGAGAATCAAGTGTTCGTGATGGGTGCTACGCGCGGCAATGGGACGATAGGAGAGGACGTCACCGTCAATCTTCGAACGGTGCGGGACATTCCGCTGCGGCTGCACGAAAGCGCACCGAAGGGGCGGATCGAAGTGCGCGGCGAAATTTATTTCCCATTCGACCGGTTCGAGGAGATGAACGAAGCGCGCGCGCGCGCCGGGGATCCGGTGTTCGCAAACCCGCGCAACGCCGCCGCCGGGAGTCTCAGGATGCTCGATCCGGCCATAACCGCGTCTCGGCCACTCAGATTCTTCGGGTATTCCGTCGCCGCCCCGGACGGCGAGGAGCTTCCCTTCGAGACACAGTCGGAGCTGCTCGACGTGCTCGCCGAATGGGGTGTGCCGGTCGCGCCCCACCGCCGCCGCGCGAAGACGCTCGCCGAAGTCGAGAAGTGGGCGCACGATCTGGAGCACAAGATCCGCGGGCAGCTGAATTTCGGGATCGACGGCGGTGTGGTAAAAATCGATTCGCTCAGGCTGCAGGACGAGCTGGGCGTCGTGGGCGGTCGCGAGCCGCGGTGGGCGATCGCACGCAAATTCGCGCCCGACATCGCCGAGACGAAGCTCCTCGCGATCGAAGTAAACGTCGGGCGAACCGGAGCGATGAATCCGTTCGCGGTGCTGGAGCCGGTCGAGATCGGCGGCGTCGTCGTGAGGCAGGCTACGCTCCACAACGAGGATCTGATCATCTCCAAGGATCTCCGCGTCGGGGACTGGGTGCAGGTGAAGAGAGCGGGAGAGGTCATTCCGCAGATCATCGCGCCGATTCCCGAGAAGCGGACCGGCAGCGAAGTACCCTGGCGCATGCCCAAGAACTGCCCGGTGTGCGGAACGCCCGCGACTCGCGAAGAGGACGAAGCCGCGATCTACTGCCCGAACATCGCCTGCCCGGGGAGACAGCTCGAGGGGCTCGTGCACTTCACCTCGCGGGGAGCGATGGACATTCGGGGCCTCTCGTACGCGCGCATTCAGCAGCTCGTGCAGGAAGGACTCGTGAGCGACCCGGGAGATCTCTACGCCCTAACGCTCGACAAGCTCCTCGAGCTCGAGGGTTATGCCGATAAGGGAGCCGATGCGCTAATCTCTGCCATCCGCGCCTCAAAGTCTCAGCCGCTCTCCCATCTGCTGCACGGACTCGGGATCAGGCACGTCGGGTCGATAGCGGCGCAACTGCTCGCGGAGCATTTTGGGACGCTCGACGCACTCATGCCGGCATCGGCCGACGACATCCTCAACGTGCGCGGAATCGGTGCGACAATCGCCAACGGCGTGGTGGCGTATTTCTCCGATCCGGCAGGGCGAACACTGGTCGAAAAACTCAGAGCTCGCGGCGTAAATTTCACCGAGCCCCGCGCTGTGGTAGCGGGCGGACCATTCAGCGGCAAGACTGCCGTGATCACTGGTACTCTGCCAACATTGAGCAGAGCCAGGGCTACCTCGGTGATCGAGGCGGCGGGTGGACGGGTCACCGGCTCGGTGTCGAAATCGACCAGCTTTCTCGTCGCCGGCGAGGAAGCCGGGAGCAAGCTGGAGAAGGCAAAATCACTCGGCGTCGAGATCATTGACGAGGCCGAGCTCTTGCGTCGCATCGCTTCTACCGCAACATCTTCACAGTGAGATCGTCCTAATCGGCATGGCAACTTCCGAAGCTCCGGAGCTGATCGGCCTGGCGCAGCGCACGCTGCGCGACCTGCGGCTGCGCGTCGCCGGCGCGAGCGGCGGTGGTCCCGACGCGCTTCGCGAGGCAGGGTACGCCGGCGCGACTTCGCTCTTCGACGCGTTCGAGACCTGGCTCGACGATCGCGGCTCCCAGAGGGCGGAAGATCTGGCGATCGATGAGTTTTCCTCGCGCGCGGCGGAGTTCTTCCAGCACGCCGGATGGGGCAAGGTCTCCTTCAAGTCCCTGCACGATGCGCTGGCAGTGATCGACATCGAGAACTGCTGGGAGTCACAGCTCCACGGTCAGGGTGAGACCGGATGTCACCTCACCACTGGCACGCTCGCCGGATTCCTCGGCTGCCTTGCCGACTATCCGGTCGCGGTCATGGAAATCGAGTGCGGCACGAGCACGCACTCGCGCTGCCGATTCCTTGCCGGCAACGCCGACATGCTCGAGCACGCATACGAGCGACTGTCGCGCGGGGAGGAATGGGAGACCATTGGGGCGGGAGAGTTCTAACTGATACTGCGGACTGCGGATTGACTGCGGACTGCCGACTAGGTGCCACTGCGGACTGCGGACTAATTGCGGACTGCGGACCTACTGCGGACTGCGGACCACACGCGAACTACCTCTGCTCTTGGAGTTAGTCCGCAGTCCGCAGTTAGTCCGTAGTCCGTAGTTAGTCCGCAGTTCGCAGTATCGTTTAGTGGGCAGTCCGCAGTTAATCCGCAGTCCGTAGTAAGTCCGTAGTCCGTAGTGGCAGTTAGCCCCCCGCCGCTTCAATCGCTGCGGCGTACAACGGATTCGGCTTCAACTCCCCGTCAATGAGGATCTCACGGTCCCAGGGCAGAATGATCGTGCTCTCGGTCGCGATCGCGTGAAAGTCGGGAGCGTAGTTACCCGTACGGATCGAGACAGCCGTTCTTATCTCTGAGGCGCCGGCTTCGTTGACCGCGGAAATCGCCAGCCGCATCGTGTCACCCGAGTCGCAGGTCTCGTCCACGATCAGCACTCTCTTGCCACGGGCGTCCTTGGGCGCGGTCCCGAATATCTGCGGCGTTTCGCGCGCGTAGGACGCCTGGAACCGCCTACTCACTATCAGCGAGTGGAACTCGCGGCGGAGGATCGCGGCGATCACGGCGCCGGGAATGACGCCCGCCGTCGCGATCCCGATCACGAGCTCCGGGTCGTAGGCTCTCGCCACCTTGAGCGCCAGCCCGCGCGACAGCTCGCCGAAAAACGGCCATTCGATTTCGAGCACGCCTTTCGTGGCGTCGACCGTGTGTTTGCGAGGTGACATTTTGCTCTCAAAGCGTTCGTGGAAAAGCAGTTAGAGTTAAGCTAGCCCTCTCACATCTTAGTCGGTAGATTCGACCAAATGTCATTCTGGGACCGTCTGACAGGCGGAAAGCCGAAACCGACGAGCGATCACCTCGATTATCTCAACGAGGCGCTCGCGCTGGAACGCCAGGGCGATTACGACGCCGCACTGACGTCCTACCGGCTCGCCCTTCGGCAGACTCCGAACAACCACAAGGTCCTGCAGAATATGGCGATCGCCTACTCCAAGCTCGGTCAGATGGACGAGGCGATTCGCTGCTACCGACGCGCGCTCGCGATCGAGCCCAACCTTTCGGGCGCCCACTACGGTCTCGCGTTTCTTCTTCTCAGGCGCGGCGATGTAAGCGATGCCGCCTTTCATCTCGAGGCCTTCCTCATGGATCCGCCCAAAAGCCCCGAGGCGGAGCGGTGGGTGAAGCACGCGCAGAAGACCCTCGACGAGATGAAGGGCGCTGGCCCTTCGACCGGTTCCCAACCTGGCCAAAGGCTGAAGACCAGTGAGTACCCTGGGATTGTAGAGTAGATGGGGGCGGTACTCTCAGTCGTAAGCCAGAAAGGAGGAGTCGGCAAAACCACCACTGCAGTCAATCTCGCCGCCGCGTTTGCGCGGCGCGGGATGAAGACGCTGCTGATCGACGTCGATCCGCAGGGATCGGTGCGCTACGGCTCGGGCCTCGCGCGCGGACACGAGACAGCCGGCTTCGCCGATTACCTGAATGGCGAGAGGACGCTGCGTGAGATCATCCTCCCGACGTCCCTCCCCTGGCTCCGGGTCATTCTTGCCGGCTCAGTCGCCGACGAAGCTGATCACGCGATGTATTCGCAGCTCATCCGCGAGACGAATGTTCTACAGGATTTGCTGATGATGGCCGAGCAGCGGTGTCAGGTGGTGGTGGTCGATACTCCGCCGGGGCTGGGGTCCATCACGCGCAAGGTATTGGCCGCGAGCGAGCACGTGATCGTGCCGCTTCAGTGCGAGCCACTCGCCCTCCAGACCACGCCACAGATTCTCCGCGCGATCCAGGACATCGTCTCGATCAATGAGCGTCTCACGCTCGACGGGATTCTCCTCACCATGTACGAGGCGAACAATCCGGCCAGCGACAGGGTAGTGGATTACGTGAGAAAGCACCTTCCCGCCAACATCGTCTTCGACGTAGTCATTCCCCGGACCGTTGCTACCGCGGACGCGTTCGCCGCCGGCCAGCCGGTGGTCGTGCGCAGTCCCGCCGATGCCGCGTCACAGGCGTACGTCAATCTCGCGACGATGCTCGCCGACAGGCTGGTATGAGCAAGCCATTCGCGACTCTAGTCGCCCCGGCGCTGCTCGCCGTCGCCGCCTACGCCTGCACCGATGTCAGCGGCAGCTCTACATCCGTCCTCTCGATCCAGTTCGACAGCCTGGCGGCGCCGTCGGTCGTCGTCGGCGACACGCTTCGCGATACAACTGGCGCTGTGATCGTTCCGGTGGTCCACGCCTTCAGCTTCAAGGGCGAGGAGATCATTCCCGCTCCGGTGTGGTTCCAGTCGCCTGATTCGGGAGTCGCCGTCGACAGCATCACCGGCATAATCGTCGGCGATAGCCTGAGAGCGACACCCGTCCGAATCGTGGCGACCGTGGGCACTTTGCAGGCGATCCAGAGGGTGGACCTGACGCTCCGGCCCGATCTCATCGTAGCGGTGAATGGAGAGGATTCGCTCCTCTACTCCCTGCTCGATACCACCCAGAACGTGTCGCCGCGGCTCAGCGTGAAGCTCGCCCATGGCGTCGCGCCAGCGGACAGCGTCGTAAAGTCGTATATCGTCAGCTTCGCCATCGTCTCGCAGAGCAATCCAGGCCTTGGTGGGCTGGTGAATGACGGAGGGAAGCCATCTGTTGTCGACACTACCGACGCGACCGGTGTGGCGGGAAGAGCGATTAGGCTGCATCCTGTCTTCCTCAATTCGGGCACCACCGTCGATTCGATCATTGTGAACGCGACAGCCAGGTACCGCGGGATTCCGGTGAGTGGGAGTCCGGTGCGGCTCGTTCTCAAGGTGAAACCACGAAGCTAGACCACTTCAGCAGGGGGAAGCTTTGATGCAAGCACGAGGTGGACCGCGACCCGCTCCGGGGACGCTGACGAAACTCTTCTTTGATGCCGTCTCGAAGTTCAACCGGCCCGACGCGCTCCAGGTCAAGGTCGCCGGCGCTTACAAGCCGATCTCTCACAGCGTGGTCGCCGATCGAGTGCGTCACGCCGCGCGCGGGTTGTCGTCATTGGGGGTCCGGCGCGGTGACCGCGTTGCGATACTCTCCGAGAACCGGCCGGAGTGGGCGATAGCCGACTTCGCGTGTCTCACGGCTGGTCTCACCGACGTGCCGATCTATCCGACGCTCCCGGCGGACCAGATTGCCTACATTCTCAAGGATTCCGGAGCCGTTGCGATCTTCGTCTCCACGAAGGCGCAGGCGGACAAGATCCGGGAGATTCGCTCCCAGATTCCGGCGCTCAAGACTGTCATCGGATTCGACGACATTCCCGGCCTCGCCAATATGTCGATGGCCGACCTGGAGAAGCGCGGGGCTGAAGGCGAGACGGGCACTTCGATCGCGACGTACCGTGAAGACGCGCTTTTGGTGAAGCCCGACGACCTGGCGACGATCATCTACACGTCCGGCACGACCGGCGAGCCCAAGGGCGTGATGCTGTCGCACGACAACATCTACTCCAATGTCGAGGCCTCGAGGAAGGCGATCCCCTTCGATGGGAACGACGTCGGGCTGAGCTTCCTCCCGCTCTCGCACATCTTCGAGCGGATGGCGGGCCATTACCTGATGTTCGCCACCGGCACATCGATCGCGTACGCCGAGTCGATCGATACGGTGGCGGCCAATATGGGAGAGGTGCGACCGACGCTCGTTCTCTCCGTTCCCCGGCTCTACGAGAAGATGTACGCGCGCATCCTCGAGACGGCACTTACGGGTGGCTTCCTCAAGAAGAAGATTTTTTTCTGGGCGCGCGGCGTCGCGGATCGGTGGGCCAGCGAGAAGCTGGCGGGGAAAGAGCCAGGTGGACTACTCGCCATGCAGTACGGCATCGCCCAGAAACTGGTCTTCTCCAAGCTCAAGACGCGAACAGGCGGCCGGCTCCGGTATTTCGTGTCCGGCGGCGCGCCGCTCTCGCCCGACATCAACAAGTTCTTCTATGCCGCGGGGCTGGAGATTCTCGAGGGCTATGGGCTCACCGAGACATCGCCCGTGATCGCCGTCAACACGCCCGACAACTTCCGCATCGGCACCGTCGGCAAGCCCATCGACGGAGTGGAAGTGAAGATCGCCGCCGATGGAGAGATCCTGACGCGCGGCCCCCACGTCATGAAGGGCTACTACAACAAGCCCGAGGCAACGCGCGAATCGATCGAGCCGGACGGCTGGTTTCACACCGGCGACATCGGTGAGCTGCGGGATGATTTTCTGGCCATCACCGATCGGAAGAAGGACATCATCGTCACGGCCGGTGGAAAGAACATCGCTCCCCAGCCCCTCGAGAACAAAGTCAAGACCAACAAGTACGTAGCGCAGGCCGTGATGCTCGGCGACAAGCGCAAGTTCCCGTCGATGCTGATCGTGCCCAACTTCGACCAGCTGGAAAGGTGGGCGAAGAACCGGAATATCATCTGGACCGATCGGGCGCAGCTCCTGCGGATGCCGACGATCCAGGCGAAGATGGAGAAGGAAGTGAATAAAGAGCTGGCGGGGGCCGCGCATTTCGAGCTGCCGAAGAAAATCGGGCTGCTCGAGCACGACTTCTCGATCGAGAAGGGTGAGCTGACGCCGACGCAAAAAGTGAAGCGTCGCGCGATCGACAAACACTACAAGGCCCTTATCGACTCACTTTACGACGATGCGGAGCGCTCCGGAATCACCGACTCGCACGCGATAATTTGACCACTTCCGGCGCCTTCTGCGCCACCCAGTAGTTGTCGTCGTGCGCGAGCACGGACAGCTCGGCGGGCGCGGGAATCGTCACGGGCCCGACGATTCTCCCGCCCGGGCGAACCGCTCTCACCGCGGAGGCAATGAGCTTCGCGGGAAACCAGGCGTCGAGCGCTACTCCGAACAGCGATCCCGGCGCGACCGGAATCTCCGTTCCGACGCGCAGCAGTCCGACGGTTTGTGACTCCTTGACTTCGGACGGAGCGTTGAGTGCAAGGATTCGGACCTCCGTCATTTCACTGAGCTCCTGCGCGGCGTACGCCCACACCCCGCCGAGCACGATCGTAGCACCCGGCTCGGTCGCCTCGAGGTAGGCCCCGGCGCGCGTAGCGTGCTCCTCTCTGTTATGACTCGCCGCGGCGCGCTCCGCCTCGCACGAGGGAAGGGCGACACCGGCGCAGAAATCCGCGATCCCCTCGTGAACTGGGTATTGCGCCGAACAGGACGGGCAGCCCAGGCTGGCTTCCATGACAAATCGGTTGGAGACCGTCTGGAACGACGCCACCAGCCAGGTGTCCTCGTGCGCGCTGATGCAGCGCAGCAGGTCGATCAGCTCGATGAACACGGAGAGCTACGCATCAGGAAGGGATCGTCACCGCCGGG
>JANMMF010000159.1:0-22568 GCA_031372985.1 Gemmatimonadota bacterium | reverse complement strand
GCGGCCGGAGTCGTCACTTCTCGGGTCCCTTCTCGATTGGAACGCGGACGGCGTTGCCCCACTCGGTCCAGCTCCCGTCGTAGTTCCTTACGCGGTCGTAGCCGAGGAGATAGGTCAGCACGAACCAGGTGTGGGAGGATCTCTCGCCGATGCGGCAGTAGGCGACGATGTCGTCGCCCTTCTTCAGACCCTTTTCCTGCTCGTAGATCGCGCGCAGGGACGCCGCATCCTTGAAGCTTCCATCCGGATTCGCGGCGCGCGCCCACGGAATGCTTCGCGCCCCCTTGATGTGGCCACCGCGCAGCGTTCCCTCCTGCGGGTAATCGGGCATGTGCGTGCGCTGCCCGGTGTATTCCTCGGGAGACCGCACGTCTATCAGCGGCTTTCCGCTTTCCGAATGCTCGCGCACTTCCTTGAAGAATGCCCGGATCTTCTCATCCGATCGTTTGGGCGCCTTGTAGTTTGTTTTTGGCAGGCGCGGAACGTCGGTGTTGAAGGGCCGGCCTTCCTGCTCCCACTTGATGCGGCCACCGTCCAGCAGCCTGGCGTTCGTGAAGCCAAACAGCTGGAACACCCAGAAGGCGTACGCTGCCCACCAGTTGTTCTTGTCGCCGTAGAACACGACGGTGGTATTCTCGTCGATGCCCTTCTCCCGCAGAAGCTTCTCGAACTGTTCCGACGAGACGTAATCGCGCAGCACAGGATCGTTCAGATCCTGGTGCCAGTCTACCTTCTGCGCCCCCGGAATGTGACCGGTATCGTAAAGCAGAACATCCTCATCGCTCTCGAGGATTCTGATGCCCGGATCGTCGAGGTGCTCGGCTAGCCAGCCCGTGCTTACGAGAACTTCAGGGTGCACGTAACCCTTGCCGGCGATGCCCGGATCGACGGCTGATGCATTGCGTGTGATTGTCGCCCCCATGGTCGCTCCTGAAAAAGGAGAGCTTCTAGCATAATCAGGTGGAATCCATTGCGGTGCAAGTAGAGGGGCACGCAAGCATGTGTATCTTTGCTGCATGGGGGAGAGGAAGCAGGCGCAGATGGATCTGTACTCGCGTCACGTGCTCGTATGCACGGGCGATTTCTGCTCGCCCGACCGCCGCGGACGCCAGCTGTACTCGCTGCTCGCCGAGCTGCTGCAGCGAGAAGATCTGCTTTTTGGTCCGCGCCGCGTGAAGAGAGGAGAGACGCCATGCCTCGGCGTGTGCAGCAATGGGCCCATCGTGGTGGTGTATCCCGAAGGGATTTGGTACTCCGAGGTCACACCGCCGCTGCTGGAGCGAATCGTCGTCGAGCACCTGAAGGGCGGAAAACCTGTTGAAGAGGCGATTTTTCATCGCCTCCAATGGCCTCAGGGCCTGCCTCTGCCTTAACTTTCAGCACCCAGCATAAAACGAAGTGACACCAATACCATTCAATCCACGCAGACTCGCGCTCGGGGCTGCGAAGAAACTGATCTTCGAGAACGAGGATCCGGAGACTGCGCTCGAGCGCATCGCCGGCCTCACGTCGAACGATAATCGCGGCGCTTTGGGCCCGGAGAGCACCTCAATGTCACGCACGCGCACAATGATTCTGAACAACCTCGACGAGATGTACCGCGAAGCATTCGAGCGGGCGAAGGAGACGGGCGATCAGACACAGATGGCCACCCTCGATTTCGCGTACCGGCGCGAGCAGCTCTACTTCGAGATCCTTCTTGACGTTCGCGACGCGCTCGAGCGTCGCTAGGTTGGTCGTCGAGCTCGCCCGGGAAGCCGGGCTTTGAACAGCCTCTGGGGCTGGGTTGGATTCAACGTCGTCGTGCTCGCGATCCTCGCGCTGGACCTCGGATTTCTGCACAAGAAATCGGAGAGGGTCTCCCTCAAGGAATCGGCCACCTGGAGCGCGGTGTGGGTCTGGCTCTCGCTCTGCTTTGCGTTCGCGATCTACCGGACGATGGGAAACCAGGCGGGGATCGAGTTCCTCACCGGCTATCTGATCGAGTACGCGCTTTCCGTCGACAACATCTTCGTGTTCGTGCTGATCTTCTCCTACTTCAACGTTCCGGAGGAGTATCAGCACCGCGTGCTCTTCTGGGGAATCATCGGCGCGCTTGTACTCCGTGGAGTGATGATCGTGGCGGGCTCGGTGCTCGTCGAGCGGTTTTCTTGGACGCTCTACATCTTCGGAGCATTCCTCGTGATCACCGGACTTAGAATGGCGGTGCAGAAGGCCGAAGCGGCGTACGACCCCGAGCGCGATCCGATTCTTCGCCTTACCCGCCGACTCATCCCGGTGACAACTGCCTACAGTGGCGACAAGTTCTTCGTCAAGGAGCCGGACAAGACGGGGAAAATGCGTTGGATCGCAACCCCACTCTTCATCGTCCTGATCATCGTCGACACGACTGACGTCATCTTCGCTACGGATTCGATCCCCGCGATCTTCGCCGTCACGCGCGATCCTTTTATCGTCTACACGTCGAACATCTGCGCCGTGCTGGGCCTGCGGCAGCTTTATTTCCTGCTGGCTGCAGTGGTGGACAAGTTCGTTTACCTCAAGCTGGGACTGTCGCTGGTCCTCATCTTCATCGGCGCGAAGATGCTGCTGGAGCCCCTCATGCATATTCCGACGGTCGCATCACTTGGGGTGGTCGGCGCGGTGCTGGCAGCCTCGATCGTGGCTTCCCTGAGGTGGCCCCGCACAGGGCACTAGAACGCCCCTTCGGGTTACCCTTAGTCTGGGCGCCCAGTCCTTGTTTTACTCGCCTAACTATCCATACAAATCAGGGATTTCAGCATGAGATTCGCTTCACGCCTGGTCAGCGCGTTGGCGCTCGCCCTTACTCCACCCGCCTACGCCCACGCCCAGGATGCGGGGAAAACTCTGGCGCTCGATTTTCGCACGACCGTAGTCGTGCAGGGCAAGCCTGACACCGGCGTCATCACTGGACACGCCGTGGGGACCGCCGACAAAATGCGTCTCGATGTGAAGATGCAGGGCTCAGGCAGTGAGGTTGGCATGCTCTCTTCTCAGGGAGAGGTCAGCATGATCGTCACCGACAGCGGCAAGACGATCACCTACCTCGATTCAAAGAATGGTCAATACCTGAGAGTGCGCCCCACCGAGATGGTCGCCCAGGCACAGCAAATGGGCGGGATGAAGATGGATTTCTTCGGCACCGAAGCGAAGGTCGACAATCTGGGCGCGGGGCCTACGATTCTTGGTCACCCGACTTCCCACTACAGGGTTGCCACCGGCATGACGATGAAAATCAGCGCGATGGGCCAGGAGCAGACCGTGAAGATCGGCAGCACCACCGACACGTACTACGCGACCGACATCAAGGCCGATCTCAACCCGTTCGCCAGCGTGAGCGGTGGAGACATGGCAAACATGTTCGGAACCACCAACAAGGACTTCGCCGCCAAGTTGAAAGCGGTGCAGGCCAAGCTACCAAAGGGCACTCCGCTGCGCGCCGTGAGCTCGAGCACGCTCGTGTCCCAGGGGCAGACCAAGATTACAAACAGTCAGGCGGAGGTCACTTCGATCCAGTGGGTGCCATCCGATCCCAAGGTGTTCGAGGTTCCTACGACGTACACCGCCGTGCCGCTGCCGAGCGTGGGCGGAGCCACAAGCGGGTCGATACCTCCGGAGTAAGTGCGGAGCTATAGCCGGCGGCAGGTGGCTTGTAGCGGGCGGCCGGCAGCTTGGCAGTTCTCAGTTGCGGTTCTCAGAACTTCACGATCTCTTCGTACGCCCGCTTGAAGTCCTCGACCTGGGGAAGGATCGCGTCTTCCAGCTGCGGAGCGTACCCGACGAACGTGTCCGTGGATGCCACGCGCTTTACCGGCGCGTCGAGCCACGCGAAGCATTCGTCGGCGATCGAGGCCGCGATCTCCGCGCCGTATCCCCACGAGAGCGAATCCTCGTAGGCGACGATGACACGGGAATTCTTCTTGACCGATTCAAAGACCGTCTCACGGTCCCACGGGCTCAGCGTGCGGAGGTCGATCACCTCGACCGATATCCCGCCGTCGGCGACCGCATTGGCCGCGGTGAGCGCCCGCTGAACAGTCGCACCATAGGTGACAACGGTTACGTCCGTCCCTTCTCGCACTACCTTCGCCTTGCCGAAGGGAATCATGAAGTTCGGACCGGGGTACGCCGACTTGTTGTACGTCTGCCGGTAGAGATGCTTGTGCTCGAGAAAGAGCACCGGATCGTCGCACCTGATCGCCGTCCGCAGCAGCCCGTTCGCATCGAGCGCCGTTGCCGGACAGACGACGCGCAGCCCTGGGCAATGCGTGAAGATCGAGGCGCCCGTCTGTGAATGGTAAATCGCGCCGCGGATGTAGCCGCCGTAAGTCGTCCTCACTACGACCGGGGCCGAGAACGCGTTATTCGACCGCCAGCGCATCGTGGCGAGCTCGTCACGCAGCTGCATGTACGCCGGCCAGATGTAATCGAAGAACTGAACTTCTACGACCGGCTTGAAGCCGCGCACGGCCAGGCCGATCGCGCGGCCCACGATGTTCGCCTCCGCCAACGGCGAGTTGTAGACGCGCGCGCCGCCGAACTCCTTCTGCAGTCCCCACGTCACCTTGAAGACGCCGCCCTTGCCTTTGACTTTGCCCAGGTGCTCCTCACGCGACACGTCGGCGACGTCCTGACCGAAGACCAGGATCTTCTGATCGCGCCGCATCTCGTCCTTCATGCAGGCGTTGAGCAGATCGACCATCGTGGTCGGCTGGCCCGAGAACTGGGGATCGTCTTCCGTGTCGAACTGCTCGCTGGTCGGATCGACGTCCGGGGAGTAGACGCCGTAGTAGATCGTCTCCGGCCCCGGCTGCGGCTGCGCCAGCGCGTCGTCGGTCGCCGCGAGGACGACTTCGTCGAGCTCGGCCTGAATTCGCTTGATCTCGTCTTCGGTCGCGTGCCCTTCGCTGACGAGCCATTTCGGGAACTGCGTGACAGGATCGCGAGCGGCATCGGCTTCGCGCTCGGCCGGCGGACGGTACATCGTCTCGTCGTCCGACAGCGAATGCGAGTACGGCCGGATCACCTTTGCGTGCACCAGGGCCGGACCTTTCCGCTGTCTCGCGTAATCCACGGCCCGCGCCATCGTGTCGTAGCTCGCCAGGAGATCGCAGCCATCAACTTCCTCGATCAAGAAGTTGGGGAACGAACGAACCAGCCTGGAGATACTCCCGCCCGCGGTGTTCACTTCGACCGGAACCGAGATCGCGTAGCCGTTGTCTTCTACCAGGTAGACTACGGGGAGCTTGAGGTTCGACGCCGTGTTGAGCGATTCCCAGAACTCTCCCTCGCTGGTAGTACCGTCGCCGGTCGTCACCAGCACCACCTCGTCCTTCCGAAAACCTTCGGTGATGTTGAGCAGCCCGGCACGCAGAGACGCTTCGGCTGAGCCCACCCCCTGCAGGAACTGCGTACCCGTCGGTGAGGACGCGGAGACGATGTTGTAAGCCTTGTGTCCCCAATGGCTTGGCATCTGACGTCCGCCGGAGGCGGGATCGACCGCCGCGCCCACCGCCTCGTACAGCATTTCTGCCGGCGTAACCCCAAGCTCGAGGCAAAGAGCGCGGTCGCGGTAATAGGTGTAAAACCAGTCATAGGCCGGTTTCAGGATCATCCCCGCCGCCGTCAGGATCGCTTCGTGCCCCGCCCCCGAGATCTGGAAAAAGATCTTGTTCTGTCGCTTGAGCTGTACTTCCTTGTCGTCGATCCGCCTGGACAACAGCATGTTCCTGTAGGCCGCGACGAGCTGCTCCGACGAGAGCTTCGCGGCTGGTCCTGAGGATGATTTACGATCGGGAAGCGTTCTCGTAGCCATTGGTCTCCGACGGGAGGAGTCGAGCTCTACTCCAAAATAGCAGATCGCGCGCCGGAGAGGCTATGCGGAAAGCCCGATCACCGGTGGCTAGATTCCTGCCGAATCCCCCGTTTACTACTGACCTCGGAGACTGTCGTGCTAACTCGAAGTGTTTCGGTGGTTTTTGCCATCGCGCTGATTGCGGCCGCCTGCTCGCAGAGCTCCCCGGGCGGCGTACCCGTTGGTCCTGGCGGCGATAAAATCGTCTTCACAGGCGATCAACAGGCCGATTGGGCACAGATCGCTGTGTTCGAGAACCAGGCAAAGGCGCTGGCCAAGGCCGACGGATGCAGCTCGGCCGCGCAATGTCGGACCGCGCCAGTCGGATCGAGAGCGTGCGGCGGTCCGCGATACTACATCGTCTATTGCGCGCAATCGACCGATTCCGCTGCACTGTTTCGGAAGCTCGATGCGATCGCTGCCGCCGAGCGCGAGTTCAACACGCGCTACAACGTCATGTCGACCTGTGAGTTCAGAATGCCGCCGAATGTCACCTTTAGTGGGGGATCCTGCCAGCAGGCGCAGCAGCAGCAGGTGCCGTAGGCTACTTCAGTAGTCTACCGGTCTCAGGTAAGCCTCCCCGATTCCGGTGGCGCTCACCATCGCCACCGTCGGCAGCTTCCTCTTCCAATGCGTGCCGGCGAGGCGTTTCCGAACGAGCTCTACCTTCGCCGGATCGAATCCGCGCGACAAGAGCAGAGTCGGGCTAAAGCCGCTCACCAGCCAGTTGAGAATCTCGTCGGCCTCGGCATAGCTGAGCCCGAAATCTCCTTCGTCGGTCTGTCCCTCGATCAAATCCGCAGAAGCGGGCTTGCTGACTATCACATCGGGAACGCCTAGGAATCGAGCCAGCTCCCAAACCTGGGTCTTGAAGAGATCGCCGAGTGGGTTTATCGGTGGCGAATCGTCCGCGTGCCAGGTGAAGTAACCGAGCAGGCGCTCAGTCTTGTTGCCGGTGCCGACGGGAAGCGCGTGGAACTTCGCCGACTGATCGAAGAGGACGATCATTCTCTCACGCGCCATCACGTTTCCCCTGCGTGCCGGATCGGCATCCGGCTCATGGGAGAGGTAGCCGTCGACGGCGTCAGAGATGTCTATCGTCCGTGACTCCACCTTTAGGAGGTCGATGACGAGCTGCGCGTGAGCGAGAGAATCGGGATTCGATGTGCGATAGGGCATCCGCACTGCCACCACGTTTTGCGGACCGAGCGCCTCGGCCGAGAGAAACGCCGTTACGGCGGAATCGACCCCGCCGGAGAGTCCCAGGACGGCCTTCTCGAAGCCACGCCGCTCGAATTCCTCGCGCAGGAAGGAGACGAGCCAACCGGCAGTGAGCTCCGGATCGATATCGAGTGGCGGCGGACCGCCGGGAGAGTTCGGGGTCCGGACTACCGGAATGGGCTCGCTGCCATTGCGGCTCCGGGCGCCGGCTGGCGGGCGGAGTGAGGATTTCGCGGTCGCGGTCTTGCCCGCCTTACGCGACTTCCGAGCGGGCTGGCGTACTGATTCCTCGGTCGAGGGGGCGTCGGCGCGCTCCCCGTCGGCCCGCTTGCCAGCCGGAGTGAGAGGCCCTCCGTCCGTCGATCCCTCGTCGTAGCTCAACGTCAGCGGCTCTCCCGCCTGAATGCGGTCGACGGTGCGCATAAGGTGCGGCATCATCGTCTGGAGATCGGTGAGAAGAGGAGCGTCGGAGCGTGCGCGGGTGAGATCGTGGGGATCGAGGGTGATCGTGAGGATCGTCTCGTCCCACAGCGGCGCCTGTGCGCGAACGTCACCATGGGGGCCGCAGATGATGGATCCGCCGGAGAAAGTTTTTCCGCCTTCTGTACCAACCAGATTCACCAGCGCCACGAAGACGCCGTGCTCCTCGGCGATATCGCGCGCGAGACGCTCCCAGCGCTTGAGGTTGGCCGGCACCGGGCCTTCGTCGTCGCGCCTCCACACTCCGCGAGCGGGCGATGCTGACAGAACGAAAACCGTGGTTGCTCCGTCGAGCGCGGCGACGGTTCCCGTCAGGCTGTGCCAGGCGTCCTCGCAGATCAACATTGCGGCGCGCCCCCAGGCCGTATCGAAGGCGCGTACCTCGAAGCCGCGATCGACGAATCTCTCTTCGTCGAACATGCCGTAGGTCGGGAGAAACAGCTTGCGGTGCACGTGCCGAATGACCGGCTCGTCGCCTCCCAGCGTCACATAGAGCGCGCTATTATAGTAGGCGTTGTTCCACACCTCGTAGAACCCAATGCACACATCGAGCGGCCGCGGTGTAGTAACTGCCGTGGTGTACTGCGACTGAAGGTCGCGGGCGAAGGCGCCTGCAGTGAGGGCAACGTCGCGGATGCCACCTTCAACGAAATACCCGGTCAGCGCAGTTTCGGCGAAGACGGCGACGTCGGGTCGTGGGTCGAGGGAGTCTGTCTGCGAGAAGATGCCGGCGAGTCGGGCGAGATTGGCAGCATAATCGCCCTTTCGCGGCTTGAACTGAACTACGACGAGATGAATAGATCGATCCATCCTTCTGAAGTTGCCATGACGCGTAGGTACAATCAACCGCTCTGCGTGCTGCTCGTGGGTGCGCTTCTGTTTACGCCCGTTCTGTTGGGCGCCCAGCAGCCGAAACCCGCCGACACGGAGCCGTGGACGATCGTTCCCATGCCCCAGGCGTCGCTCGTCCTGGCGCGGGACGGCTCGCTGATCGGTGAGATCGGAAAGGAGATCCGGACCAGCGTTTCGATCAAATCGCTGCCCAAGTATCTGCCGCAGGCGTTCGTCGCGGTCGAAGATCACCGCTTCTACCAGCATGACGGAGTCGATGTCGTTGGAATCGCGGGCGCGCTCAAGGACAACATCTTCGGCGAGCGGCGCGGAGCGAGCACGATCACGCAGCAGCTCGTCGGAAACATGCACCCGACGCTGATCGACCGTACCGACAGGAGCGTCGGCCGAAAGCTCAGGGAGCAGTCGGCGGCGCGCGAGATGGAGAAGCACTACAGCAAGGATCAGATACTCGAAGGCTACCTGAATCAGATTCCGTTCGGGCACGGGTGGCACGGCGTGGAGAGCGCGGCGCGCCACTACTTCGGCAAGAGTGCTTCGAGGCTCTCGCTTCCGGAAGCGGCCGCATTGGCCGCGATGCCGAAGGGGCCGGCGATGTACGATCCACTCAAATATCCGGATCGAGTGCGGCAGCGCCGGAACGTCGTGTTGTCATTGATGGCGGGTCAGGGATTCATCACAGCGACGCAGGCGAAGATTGCGCAGGCGTCACCGATCGTTACTTCGCCCAACGCCGGGTACTCGGCGTACTCGCCGTGGTTCGTGGACGTCGTGCGCGTGCAGGCGGTGCGCGCGGGAATTCCGGTGAACGAGGGAGGCTACCGGATCTATACGAGCCTTGATCCGGTGCTGCAGAACGCGGCGACGAGCGCACTACTCGAGGAGACGGCGTCGGTCGAATCACAGCCTGGCTACGCGCATCCGAAGTATACGCGCGGGTCGGAATCACAGGCCGGACGCCCGACGACGGACTATTTGCAGGGCATGGTGGTCGCGCTCGATCCGACTTCCGGAGATGTCAGGGCGCTGGTGGGCGGACGCGACTACAGCGATTCCCGATTCAACCGGGCAGTCGACGGGAACCGACAGCCGGGATCGTCGTTCAAGCCGATCGTCTACGCGGCGGCGATCGCCGACAGCATCACCCCCAATGCGCTGTTTGCGGACACGGCGCTCGCCATCACTCTTCCGAACAAGAGCATCTACAGACCGGAGAACTCCGACAGTCAGTTTCTCGGCACGATCAGTCTTCGCGATGCGCTGGCAATGTCCCGCAATGTTGTCGCGGTTCAGCTCGGGATGAAGCTCGGAATGGATTCTATCGCCAACCTCGCGCACAGAATGGGCCTCAATTCGGTGATAGCTCCGTACCCGTCGAGCGCTATCGGCGCTTCGGCGGTGCAGCCGCTCGACCTGGTCGCCGTCTACACGACGTTCGCCAATCTCGGTACGCCAGTCGAGCCGCGCTTCATCTACCGTATTGAAGACAGGAACCGCAAAGTGGTATTGTCGCGCGAAGTGCGCGCGCTCGCTCCAGCGCTGGATCCACGGGTGACCTACGTCGTGCGCGACATGATGCGCGATGTCGTGGAGCGGGGAACGGCGTCGAGCATCCGCCGCTACCTCCCTGCGTCGATTCCAGTGGCGGGAAAGACCGGAACCACGAACGACAACTCCGATGTATGGTTCATTGGACTGACGCCGGATCTGGTCGCGGGCGTATGGCTTGGCTTCGACAAACCGGTGTCGATCGCGCCGGGCGCGGGCGGGGGATCGCTTGCTGCTCCCGTGTGGGGAAAGATGCTTGCCCGCTACTACGCGGCGAAGCCGGAGATTCTGTCGTCACGCGAAGCCGCCCAATGGACGCCACCCCTCGGCGTGATCATGGGTGACGTCGATCGCGAAACCGGGCAGCTGGCCACGGATCAGACTCCGGCGGAGCGCCGCTACACCGAGTATTTCGTGGAGGGTACCGAGCCTCCGCCGTTGAGGGCGGATCCGTGGAAGGTGTTTGGCTGGGGGCCGATCATCTTTTGAAAACTGCAACTGAACTAGCGGCTCCCCGCTCGTTCAGTTGCAGTTCTACTTGCCAGTCCTACGCGACTTCCTTCATCTCGAGAGGCGGCGCCTGCTCGCCCGGCTCGGCCGGCACGAGCGCGATCTTCAGCACCTCGTTCAGGGTCTCCACCGGGTGGAACTCGAGCGTCTTGCGCACTTCCTCGGGCACATCCTCGATGTCGGCCTCATTCCCCTTCGGGATGATGATCGTCTTGATCCCCGCGCGGTGGGCACCAAGCACCTTCTCCTTCAGCCCACCGATCGGCAGCACACGGCCACGGAGCGTTATCTCGCCGGTCATCGCCACGTCCTGCTTCACCGGGCGGTCCGACATCTCCGACACCAGCGCTGTTGCGATTGCGATACCAGCCGACGGTCCATCCTTTGGAATCGCGCCTGCGGGCACGTGGATGTGCGCCTCGATCGCGCCGAGCCTGTCGCGCGGAATACCGAGCTTGGCGGCGTTGTTCGTGGCGTAGGTGAACGCGGCACGCGCGGATTCCTTCATCACATCGCCGAGCTGACCCGTGAGGATCAGTGACACGGCACCGCCCGGACCAACCGGCGCGTTGCCGTCAGTTTCACGAGCTCCATAGTAGCGTCTGATCGACGCCTCCACGAACATGATGTCGCCACCCATCGGCGTGTAGTACATGCCCGTTGCGATTCCGACTTCGCTCTCCGCCAGCGCATGCTCCGGATGAACTCGTGGTCTGCCGAGCAGATCCCGCACGCCTTCCGCATCGACGACGTGCTTCACGTCCTCGCTCGATGCGATCTTCCGCGCCAGCTTACGCGCCACAGCGCCGATCTGACGCTCCAGCTGTCTTACGCCACTCTCGCGAGTGTAGCTCGACACGATCGACATGATCGCGTCTTCGGTAAAGGTGATCTCCTTGTCGGTCAGCCCAGACTCTTCGAGCTGACGTGGCAGCAGGTACTTCTTCGCGATCTCGGCCTTCTCCTTCTCGGTGTAACCGGCGAAGTCGACGACCTCCATACGATCGAGCAGCGGACCAGGGATGTTCTGCACGAAGTTCCCGGTCGCGATGAATATCACTTCGCTCAAGTCGAACGGGATGCCGAGGTAGTGGTCGGTGAACGTGTCGTTCTGGGCAGGATCCAGGACCTCGAGCAGTGCGCTCGATGGATCGCCCTGGTACGACGTACCGAGCTTGTCCACTTCGTCGAGCAGGAAGACCGGGTTTTTCGTTCCCGCCTGCTTGAGTCCCTGGATGATTCTGCCCGGCATGGCGCCCACGTAAGTGCGCCGGTGGCCCCGGATGTCGGCTTCGTCTCTCGCCCCACCCAGCGCGACGCGAACGTACTCGCGTCCCAGCGATCGCGCGATCGACTTGGCGATCGAGGTCTTGCCGACGCCGGGCGGTCCGATGAAAAGAAGGATCGGCCCCTTCGCCATGGCGCGGGACTTGGCTTCTGCCTTGTCGGTGATTGGGCGATCGCTTTTCTCGCCGATCGACAGGCTGGGCGTTGCGTCATCCTTGTCCGCGAGCAGGCGAGCCGCCGGCACTTCGCCGGTCTTTTCGACTTCGTCAGCCAGCTGAATCGCGCGCAACTGTCTCACCGCGAGAAACTCGAGAACGCGATCCTTCACGTCCTTGAGCCCGTAGTGATCCTCCTCGAGCACGGTCTCGGCCCGCTTGAGCTCGAGCTGATCGTCCGACCGAATGTTCCACGGCAGCTCCGCGATCCACTCCAGGTAGGTGCGGATCACTTGCGCTTCCATTGACTCGCGGCCGGCTCTCTCGAGACGTCCGAGCTCGCGCTCGACTTCGGCTCGGGCTTCCTTGGGGAGCTCGAGCTTCGCGAGCTTGTCGCGCAGCTCCGTGATCTCCTTGCTCGAGTCGTCGTCGCCCAGCTCCTTCTGAATCGTCTTGAGCTGCTCGCGCAGATACATCTCGCGCTGCCGCTCTCCCAATTCTTCCTGGACCTGCGACTTGATGTCTTCCTGCGCTTCGAGAAGCCCGACCTGGCGCTGCACGTGAACGAGAATCCGGCGCAGCCGCTCCTCGACGCTCAACGTCTCGAGAAGTCCCTGCTTTTCCGGAACGGGAAGCTCGATATAGCCGGCGACCAGATCGGCGAAGCGGCCCGGCTCGGTGACGGAATCGAGAACCTGGTGGACGACTTCCTCTGGAAGTCCCCTGCGCTCACCGAGCTCGGCCGCGCGCTCGCGCGTCTCCTTTTGTAACGCCGTGAATGCAGGATCGTTCTCAGTTTGCGGAGTCATCTCCTCCGCTGGAACGATCACGGCGCTCAGAAAGCCGTCGGCGGTCGAATACTGGAGCGCGGTGGCGCGCTGTTCGCCCTGCAACAGCAGCTGGACGCCGCCGAGCCCGCGTTGAATCTGCCCGATGCGCGCGATTACGCCCATCGAATAGAGGATGTCGGCTGTCGGTTCTTCGGTGTTGTCGCGCTGCGCAACCGCGAAAACGAGACGGTCGCCTTTGAGGGCGGACTCGATCGCGCGAAGAGTTGAGGGCCTGCCTGCCGCAATCGGCTGGGTTAGGCCCGGAAATATCACCGTCCCCCTCAAAGGGAGAACAGGTAGTGTTTGACGATTTGCCATTGTCATTCCGAGTGCAAGATTCTTATTTAGATACTACTCCACGGCCCTCCTATACTGCATCTTTTGCTCTCGTGGATTTACGCCAGCACGGCACGAATAGCAACGCGGGACCTGCTGAATTGACGCGGCCAAATGCCAATTAGTCCAACCGACGAGCTCGGAACACATGTGGCTCAAGTCCTCTCTGCAAACTATGAGCTAGAGAGCGAGATCGGTCGCGGCGGTATGGGCGTGGTTTATTGCGCGCGCGACAAGCGGCTCAAGCGCGAGATCGCGATCAAGATCTTACCGCCCGAGCTCAGCTTCCGGGCCGACATTCGCCAACGATTCCTGCGCGAAGCGGAGACAGCCGCGCAGCTCAATCATCCGAACATCGTTCCGATCTATACCGTCGAAGAGCGGGATAATCTCGTCTACTTCGTGATGTCGTATATCAAAGGTGATAACCTCGGCCAGCGGCTGCAGCAACACGGTCCGATACCGCCAGTCGAAGTACGCCGTATTCTGCGCGAAGTCGGGGACGCGCTCGCCTACGCCCACCACCGCAACGTCATCCACCGCGACATCAAGCCCGACAACATCATCATCGACGAAGAGACGGGTCGCGCGATGGTGACGGACTTCGGCATCGCTCGGGCGCTGACCGACAGCGGCGACTCGCGTCTCACCGCGACCGGCATGGCCATCGGAACGCCCGCGTACATGTCGCCCGAGCAGTCCGCCGGCGACCGCGCGATCGATGGCCGGAGCGATTTGTACTCGCTCGGCGTCGTCGGCTACCAGATGCTATGCGGTCAACCTCCGTTCGTCGCCAGCAACACGCCGTCGATGCTCGTCAAGCATCTCTCGGAGAGACCCATTCCGGTCGACGAGCGCTGGCCCGACCTGCCGCAGGACCTGGCGCGCGCGGTCATGATCTGTCTCGAGAAGGACCCGAACGATCGCTTTCCGAGCGCGGCGGCCTTCTCGGCGGCATTGAACGGCGGATCGATGCCGACGCTCGCGACCCGCGCGGCCCCAGTCGTCACGGCTCCGCAGCCGCGGCGCGAGGTCCAGGAAGTCGCATACCCGACGCGCGACCGCTACAACCCGGCGGCGCAGTCACCGTACACGTCGTCACCGACGCCTGAAGAGCTGAGCAAGTGGAACGCGCCAATGGTAGTCGCCTTCCGCCGCAAGCTCGCGCCCTATCTCGCGGTGAACGCGATCCTCGTCCCGATTTCGCTCTTCTCGAACCACGACTTCCTCGCGCTCACCGTCATCTGGACGGTCGCTCTCGCGTTCAAGTACTCGAAGCTGTGGGCGGCGGGCTACGATTGGCGCGACGTATTCCGTCAGCCGCGCGACCGCCTGATGTTCGACGTCGCAGCCGAAACGATCGACGATGCGCGCGCGCTGTTCGACGATAAGAAGCGCGCCGCGGTTCGCGCCCGCGCCCGCTCGCGCGGGCAGGGCCTCTTTCCTACGAATTCGCCGCTCCCCTCGATGCAGCCGTTTCAGCCGTATCCGAGGGTGGGTGGGCCTACTACCAGCCTGAGCCAGATTCCGGCCGGCGCTCCCGCACCGTTCGCCGATTCGCGCTACGGCTCGGCGATCCGCGAAGCGGAGTCGGATCACCGCGAGATCCACCGCCAGCTCCTCAACATGCCCCCGGACGAAAGGGAGCAGATTCCGGAAGTCGCGACGTCGGCGGACGCCGTCTTCAGGAAGGTGCAGCAGCTGGCGCTGTCGCTGTCGGACATGGATCAGGGAGCCGGGCGAGAGTCGCCCGAAGTCGTGGAGAAGGAGATCACTACGCTCGAATCGCAGGCGAACCCGCTCGATTTCAACGCCAGCGAGGGTCGCGTGCGCCGCCTCGCGTTTCTGCGCCGCCAACGTCGCGCTCTCGCCGAGGTCGGCCGCAAGAGGAAGGACGCCCAGGAGAGGCTCGACAACTGCCGTCAGCTGCTGCGCTCGATGCGGCTCGAGCTGGTCCGCTTCCGCTCTGGTGGACTCAATGCGCAGCCGACTGGGCTCACCATGGTGACCCAACAGGCACAGAGTGTGGTCAGGGATATGGGCTATCTCTCTGACGCCAACGCCGAGCTGAACGCTCTCTGATACCGGGCGCCTCGCGCCTCCAGGAAGTCAAACAATCATGACGATACCATCACGCATCGCCACGATCGCGTTCGTTTCGATTTCGCTTGCCTGCCAGCACCAGCGAGACGGGTCGCCGCAGCCGGGAGCCGGAGACATCCCATCGCAAGGCGCGCCCGGCACATCCTCGACGTCTCGTGGCACCGACGCCGTCAAGCCGCGCGAGATCGTTCGCGTTCCGGCTCCGGACACACTTCGCGGCCTCTACGTCAATCGATGGGCCGCGCTCGGCCGGAAGCTCACCGATCTGATCGGCGTGGCAAAGCGCACCGAGGTCAACGCACTCGTGATCGACGTCAAGGACGACCGTGGGTTCGTGTTGTATCGCTCCAGCGTTCCTCTCGCGCGGGAGATCGGAGCGGATACTGCCGATGGGCACTGGATGTCGAGCTCGAAGCTGCGCGCCGTTCTCGACACGATGACAGCGCACAACATTTATCCGATCGCGCGGATCGTCGTTGCCAAGGATCCTCTGCTCGCGCAGAAGAAGCTCAATCTCGCCATCATGCGGAAATCGGATCTCAAACCGTGGCTCGACAAGAACGGGCACCCGTGGCTCGACCCGCACCAGCGCGTCGTCTGGCAGTACGCCGTCGATCTGGCGCGCGAAGCGCACGAGCTGGGCTTCAGTGAAGTTCAGTTCGACTACGTGCGATTTCCGGACGAGAAGCGTCTGATTTCCGAGACCGTTTACCCGCTAGCCAGCGGCCGCACTCGCGCGCAGGTGATTCGTGACCAGCTCGGCTTCGTACGCAGCGCGCTCAAGCCGCTGGGAATGCGCGTCACCGCCGATGTGTTTGGATTGACGGCGACGGATACCACTGACATGGGCATCGGGCAGCGCTGGGAGATGTTCGTCGACCAGGTGGATGTCGTCCTGCCGATGATCTATCCGTCGCACTTCGCGCGCGGTACGTACAAGCTCAGGAATCCCAACGCGCGTCCATACGAGACGATTGATCACGCGCTCAAGGATGCGATCGCCAGGAGCGATTCCATCCCCAACGCGGCCAGCATTATCCCCTGGTACCAGGACTTCACACTTGGTGCTCCGCGATACGGCGCGTCGCAGATCAGAGCCCAGATGAAGGCCGGATACGACAACGGGTTCCAGAGCTGGATACTCTGGAACCCGAGGAGTAACTACACGCTCGCGGCGTTGGAGCCGCGACCGTAGCTGGTTTCTACCTGCCGCTGCGCGCGTTCGAACGCGTCTTCATCTCAGCCAGATTCCTGTCGAAGGTCACCTGCTGATCAGCGGTGAGGATCACGCGGATCTCGGCCGCCTGCTGGTTCTGCAGCTCCGCCATTCTTGCCCGAGTCGCGTCGTCCGCAACTCCGGTCGCCTGAACGGACTTCCGAAGCTCCAGCTGCCTGGGGGCGTACTTCTCGCGAATCGTCTTGATCTGATCTTTCTGTGTGTCGGTCAAGGTGATGTCCTTGAGGAGCATCCCGCCCATTCCGCCGCCACGGCGCATCTCGCCCTGACCCTGCTTACCGGGCTCAGGCTGTCCCTGCGCTGCTGCAACCGAGGTCATGCCAGCGCAAAGGGCAACAGCCAGCGTGGCGATGCGAATAACCTTCATCCTGCTCTCCTGGAGATGTGGGTTGGTCGTCCGGATGTTATACGCCACAAAGGGCAAAAAGGTTGGGAGAGTCCCTGGCAACTTACCTACTGACGCCTCCCGCCTGTTCGGTTGCCGTTACCTTAAGTCCTTAACCCCCAACAAGTTAGCCTAGAGGCCCTAGCGCTTGCCTGAAAACCTGCTATTCTTCCCGCCTGTCGGCGCCTCATGAGCGCGCCGGCTTCCTGGGTTGGCTCCTTTTCGCGTGCCGAGCGCCGCTAGTGACCGCACCAAGTACCGCCCCCGAAATAGCCCCAACGATACAGATGCCAGCCTCGGAGCCGCTCACTTTCCCCCTGAGCTGGCTGCTGGAGCACGCATCGGCGCCGATCAAGTATCGCGCGATGGCCGAAGTCGCCCGTCTGAGCGAGCCATCGCCTCGCGAGATCGACTGGCTGCCGCTCTCGCATCGGCCGGCGCTCAAGCTCGCGGTCGCCCAGACTCGCGACGGGATGTGGAGCCATTCCATCCTCTCCGTCCCGGGGAAACACAGCTCGGACTTCGCCAATGTCGGAACGATTCCGGCGGTTCGCCGCCTGGCGGAGTACGGGTGGAGCTCGGACTCCCCGCCACTCATCGTAGCTAGGCGACTTCTCTTCAGACTGCTCGCGGAAGACAACGATCCCGCGTTCACCTTCGAGCTCGGTACCAAGACGAAGGACGACGACATGGTCCGGCGCGCGCGCGGAGTCTTTCGCGAGGCAGCAGCCGCGACGCTGGCGCAGTGCGGATACGAGAACGACCCGAGACTCCGCGGCGCCGCGCGCCGCATTCTCGAGAGAAACGTCACCTATCTGAACTCGCCGCTCGGGGAAAAGCCTTGGATGCGAGTCGGAAACACCCACGTGCTCGCGCCGGAATCGGCCCCACCGTCGATCTACACGCTGACGATGCTCGCCCATATGCCGATTTTCCGGCACGAGCATTTCTCGGAAGTCGAGCGCATCTACGACTGGATTACGCAGCCGCTGCCGCGTCAGGAAGCGCTCCAGCTGTTCGGCAAGAAGATGGTGTCCCAGCCGCATCTCATCATGGGCGACGTGCTGCCGCACCGGAACGCGGTTGAGGCCGATGTTCCGTTTGCCCTCATGTGGCTCGAAACGATGGCGCGCCTCAACTTCCTCCGCCGCAACGAGGGCTGGATGAAGCTTTACGAGCGATTCGTCGACGACCGCGATCGCGCCGGCGTGTGGCATCCGCACAAGGGAACGGACCGACCGTTGGCGACGCATCCATGGGCGTGGTCGACGTTTCCGCTCGACGACGGTGCGGGCCAGGAATCCAAGTGGGCGGATGTCACGTTCCGCATCGGTTTGATTGGACGACTTCTCGGCAGAGAAATCGAATTGATCTGATCTGATGATCGGATTCCGTCGCCGCGACAACCTCAGTCCCGGCGAGATGTTCCCCGCGGGAGACACGGCGTATCGCGTGAGTTTTCCGCGATTGCGGTCGGGAATAAAGATCCGGGTCGTGGAGCGCGGCGACCCAACATCTCCGCCGGTGCTGCTCGTTCACGGCTGGGGCTGCTCGGCTTTCGTCTTCAGGCGCAACATGCCAGCCCTCGCCGATGCGGGATTTCGCGCGATCGCGGTCGACCTCAAAGGCCACGGCTTATCGGACAAGCCGCTTGCATCGGACGAATACACGATCGACTCGCTCGTCGAGCATCTGCTCGAGATCCTCGATGCACTTGGACTCGAGCTCCCCGCGCTAGCCGGCCACTCGCTTGGGGCCTCGCTGATCTACCACTTCGCCGCCAAATATCCGCATCGCGCCCGTTGCCTGGGATTGATATCGGCGGTGGGACTGACGGGTGTGTCGCTGATGTGGCTGTACCGCTCCCTCACCCCGCGACTACTCACGCCGATCATGACTCAGATCCACCCGCGCGTGATCGTGAAGCTGGCACTGAGACGCGTGTACGGAACGCGCGGGCATTTCACTGACCGGGATGTCGAGGAGCTGACCGCTCCATCACAATTCCCGGAGTTCGCCCTCGCGATGAGGGAGCTGCTCCACAACTACGACTGGGCCGCGGCAAAGCACAGGCGGCTTGCCACAGTCGATCTCCCGGCGGTTGGCGTATGGGGAACCCTCGACCACCTGATGCCCCACGATGGAATGGGGAAGTTCGTCGGTCTCGTTCCGCGGATTGTGCTGCACGCGGTCACGGACGCGGGGCACCTTATTACGGAAGAGACGCCCTGTGAAGTGAATGATGCGCTGTTAGAGCTGCTATCCCGATCATAAACTGCGTCCGATTCCCGATTCCCGATTCCCGATTCCCGTTGTCGGAGCCGGCGACGCTCCGATTCAGTGATGCTCGGGGCTGGCAGCTTCAAGCTGGCAGCGGGCAGCTTGGCAGTTCTCAGTTGCAGTTGCAGTTATGACTGTGGGTATATTGCATTTAGATGATTGATGAGAGAATCGACGCGGGGATTTCCGGCGTCTCGTTTGCGGAGCTCGACCTCGCGCCCGAAGTGCTGCATGCCGTCCTCGATGCGGGTTACACGCATCCTACGCCGATCCAGCAGCAGGCAATTCCACTGGCGCTCGAGGGCCGGGATCTCATCGGGCTTGCCCAGACCGGAACTGGCAAGACCGCCGGATTCACGCTCCCAATAGTTCACAATCTGATCAGCGCACCGATCACCGACGACAAAGGTGCGCCGGTTCACCGCGTTCGCGTTCTGATTCTCACGCCGACGCGCGAGCTGGCAGCACAGGTCGAGGAAAGCTTTCGCAAGTACGGCAAGTACACGAAGCTCCGCGTCGTTCCGATCTACGGCGGAGTCGGCATCGAGCCCCAGTCCAAGGCGCTGCGCGCTGGAGTTGATGTCGTCGTGGCTACTCCTGGACGGCTGCTCGACCACATGGAGCGGCAGAACGTCGTTTTCGACGATCTCGAGGTGCTGGTGCTGGATGAGGCCGATCGAATGCTCGACATGGGCTTCGCGCCGCAGATCAATCGTATTGTCGCCGAGATCCCGCCCTACCGGCAAACCCTGCTCTTCAGCGCCACGATGCCGCCGGAAGTCGAGGCCTTGGCGCGAACGTATTTGCGCAAGCCGGTGGTGGTGCAGATCGGACGCCGGTCCGAGGCAGTCAGCACCGTTACGCACGCCGTCTACCCGGTCCCGCGCGAGCGGAAGACCAAGCTGCTGGTCGAGCTGCTGAAAGAGACGAACATGGACTCCGTCCTCATCTTCACTCGTACCAAGCACGGGGCCGATCGCGTAGTCAATCACCTCGAGGATGCCGGAATCGCCGCGACAGCGATGCACGCCGACAAATCACAGGGCGAGCGCACCCGCGCGCTCGATGATTTCAAGTCCGGAAAGATCCGGGTGCTCGTCGCTACGGACATCGCTCAGCGCGGACTGGATGTCTCCGGAATCAGTCACGTCATCAACTACGACGTGCCCCAGCAGCCGGAAGATTACGTGCACCGGATCGGTCGCACTGGCCGCGCCGCGGCAACCGGCGACGCCTATACCTTCATGTCGACGGATGAGATCGCAATGGTCCGCACGATCGAGCGCATGATAGGTCAGCAGATCCCGCGCATTTCGGTGCCTGGCTACGACTTCGGCACCACCGCCGAAACTGCCGAAACCGCTGATACTGCGGCGACGAACGGCGAGGCGGAGCCTGTTGCCGCGGTCGCGGTCAATACCGCACCCGACCCAGCCGCGACACAAAAACGGTATCGACGGCACGGTTCCGTCGCACGACGACGCTGAGATTGGCCGCGCCGTATCCCACTCCGGTCGCCGAGTAGGACATCCGGGTCCGGGTCGCCGAAAGCAGAACATCATGAGCAATGCCGAGCTCCAGCTTTCGAACAGTATCGCGTCCCACGCTGACCGTGATGGAACGGGCAGCAGTGTCTACCTCGACAGTCGCGTGCGCGGCGCGCGCGATCGCAATGTGCCGCGCCGTGCTGAACACCGATTGAATCTCTGTCGCAGCGCTGCGCACCCCGACCTTGTCGAGTACGTCTCCCGCCCACGGGATGGCGATGGCCGAGAGGATGCTCAGCACGCAAATCGTGACGGTGATCTCGATAATGGTGAACGCGTGTCGCACCTGTCCTTCCGCCCCGTTGGCTGGTTAGATAGCATATGATCGACCCACGCTTCGCCGCGGTCCCGAATTATTCGGATGTACTCATACTGCCGCATCGGTAAATGAAAGGCCTCGTGGTACCTGGCGCATTCGCATGCGTGATAGCATTCGCGTGCACACCGCCGCCCGCGACAAATCCTCCGCAGCGGGTTCCTCCAGTGTCGGTGAATCCACCGCTCGTTCTGCCGCCGTTTCAGATGGATTCGGGTCTCACCGCCGACAGGGTCCCTCCATTCCAGCCGCTGCCCCTCATCGTGTGGGGTCCGCCCCCTGCGGGAGTCTCACATCCCGAGAGAGCGAGGACTTACGATCTCCAGCATCAGGCGACCACCGTCCGGTTCGACTGGCCTCGTCAGGCCGTAGTGGGAACGACGACGCTTCGCCTCGCTGGTCTGCCCGGACCGACGCCGCTGTCGACCATCGCGATCGATGCGGGCGACATGACGTTCAAGCGCGTCGTCAGCGGCACGGCGCCGCTCAAATACGACTACGATGGCCGCGCGCTGGTCGTGCATCTGGCGACTCCACTTCGCGCCGGCGAAAACACGTCGATCACGATCGACTACGATGGCGCCAACCGATCGAAGGGTGCGTACTTCAGGCCCGCGAGGCACATCGTCTGGACTCAGGGGGAAACCGAGGACACCCATTTCTGGGTTCCTACCTACGATTTCCCCAACGACAAGACGACCTGGGAGTTCTACATCTGGACCGCGAAGGGCGAGCGGGCTCTCTCGAACGGAAGGCTCGCCGGATCCCGCGCCGTCCGCGACAGCGTCGAGTGGCACTGGGTGCTCGACAAGCCCGCATCGACCTATCTCATGACCGCGGTGGTCGGCAAATACACCGTGCTGCAGGACAAGCCCTGGCGCAACGTGCCGATCGGATACTGGACCTATCCCGATTCCATCCAGGCAGCATGGCGAGGCTTTGCCAGGACACCGCAGGCAGTCGACGTTTTCTCGCGCAAGACCGGTGTGCCGTATCCCTGGAACAAGTACGATCAGATCGTCATTCCGGAATTCCAGTACGGCGGGATGGAGAACGTCACGGCGACATCGCAGAACGACGAAGCCATACTGCACCCGGCGTGGGCGGAGCCGCAGGCCAACTCCGAGGGGCTGATGGCGCACGAGCTCGGACACCAGTGGTACGGAGATCTTCTCACGACCAGGGCGTGGGCCGATGTCTGGCTCAACGAAGGGTTCGCAACCTTTATGGAGCAGATCTTCCGCGAAGAGAGCAGAGGAGTCGACGAAGGCGCATTCGATCGGCTCGGCGCCCAGGAGCAGACGATAGAAGCTGATCGCCGCGGGCGTCGGCCCATCGTGTGGGACAAATGGGTGGACGACCCGATCGAAATCTTTTTCAGCGGACACATCTACCCGAAAGGCGCGACGATACTCCAGATGCTCCGTCACCAGCTCGGCGACGCCCGCTTCTGGAAGGCGATGAATCGCTACACCACGGCCAATGCCTACGGCAACGTCGTGACAGGCGATCTGCGCAAGGCGTTCGAGGAATCGACAGGCAGGAATTACGGCACGTTCTTCCAGCAGTGGGTCTACGGCGCCGGGTTCCCGGTGTTCCAGGTTGC
>JANMMF010000156.1:0-3741 GCA_031372985.1 Gemmatimonadota bacterium | reverse complement strand
CGGCGCCTCCGCTCCAGGCAAGGACTGCAGCTAGCAGCACAATCATGGACACAGGCCGGGCAGAAGACGCCCGGACCAACCTCTCGAGGCAGATCAGATTAAGTCTCGCTTTCTCATTGCCGGAATCTACCCCGGAAACGCAAAGTGGGTGCGCACGTGCACACCCACTTTGTTAGGTAACAATCTACTGCACGTTAGTCGACCTTGATCGCCTCTACCTCGAGGTTGATCTTGATGTCGTTCCCAACGACTACCCCGCCCGTCTCCAACACCTGATTGTAGGTCAGGCCGAACTCGCGCCGATCGATCTTGCCCTTGGCGCTGAAGCCGATGCGCTCGCCACCCCAGGGATCCCTGTTTCTTCCTTCGAACTCGACATCGAGCGCGATTGGCTTGGTCACGTCGCGGATTGTCAGGTCCCCGGTGAGCTTGAAGCTCTCCTGATTACCCTCAATCCGTGTGCTGCGGAATTTTATCTCGGGAAACTTCTCCACATCGAAGAAATCCGCCGACCGGAGGTGCTGGTCGCGCTGATCGGTCCGGGTGTCGATGCTGGCGGTCTTGAGAGTGGCCTCGACTGAAGAATTCTGTGGATTCCTCTCATCGACGTTGATCGTTCCTTCAATATCCGCAATCGTGCCCTTCACGGTCGTGATCATCAGGTGCTTTGCGGAGAACTCAACCGAAGTGTGAGTGGGGTCGAGCTTCCATGTCGTTTTCGTCGCTACTGCTGGGGCTGTCTGGACATTGGCGGTCATACTTTCCTCTGATCTCTGCGGGTTGTTGGCGATTAGCTAATGCTACGCGGCTCCAAAGTCGCCACTGGACTTACTAAGTGTAGGTTAGTATACTTAAGTAAGTTAGTTGTGTCAAGTGCCGATTCTTCCTATCTTTTTCTTATGGCCGAAATCGTCCCCCAGGTCTGCGCTCGTTTCCACCGGGCTGTCGAGCTCATCGGCAGCCGCTGGACAGGCGCGATCATTCAGACCCTGTTGCAGGGCAAGACGCGTTACGCTCTTATCAAAGCCGCGATACCCGATATCACGGATCGAATGCTGTCCGAGCGACTTCGGTCCCTGGAAGCGGAAGATCTGGTGACACGCTGGGTCATCGCCGATACCCCGGTTCGTGTCGAGTACGAGCTTACCGAGAAGGGCCGTTCGCTTCAGATCGCCCTGCACGAGATCGGCGCCTGGGCGGAGCGGTGGATCCCGCTCGATACCCCTCCGGACGAAGATCCGATCGATCACCCCGACCCACGCGGTGGTACGACATACCAACGATCACGAGTGGCAAAGGGCGCGTGACACGGACAACCCTGACTATGAAAAAGGACGCTGCTGATTTTCGCGGCGTCCTTTTTTTTATCTGCCGGATCGATCGCGCACGTTCTGGCGGTTTGTCGACTGGCAATTAACCTTTGCAGAATCTGATTCACTTCTGGAATCGAAGCCCATCTCCTGCGGAGAACTCCCCGAATGCGAACGCTGCTCTCATCGCTCCTGATTTCAGCAACCGGTCTCGTCCTCTCGCCGTCGGCCGCAGATATCACGCTGCGTGGCTTCTTTCCGCAGTCCGTTCAGGCAGAGCGCGAGCTCGAGGCACGTTTCAAGGCGATGCCCGACCCCGCGCGCATGAGGGAGAACATGCGCCTGCTGAGCGCGCGTCCGCACCACGTTGGATCTCCCTATGGCCGGACCAACGCCGAGTGGATACTCAACCAGTTCAAGTCGTATGGCTGGGATGCGCACATCGAGAACTTTGACGTTCTCTTTCCGACGCCGGTCGAGCGTGTGGTCGAGCTCGTTGCACCAACCACCTTCAAAGCCTCACTCCAGGAAACGGCGTTGCCGCTGGATCCGACATCGAATCAGCAGAACGAGCAGCTGCCGTCGTACAACGCCTACTCCGTTGATGGCGATGTCACCGGACCGCTCATCTTCGTCAACTACGGAGTGCCCGCCGACTACGAGGAGTTGGAGCAGCGAGGCATCTCGGTCAAGGGCGCGATTGTCATCGCGAAGTACGGCGGCTCCTGGCGGGGCATCAAGCCGAAGGTGGCAGCTGAACACGGAGCCGTCGGATGCCTGATCTATTCGGATCCCGGCGATGATGGTTACGCCGGTGGTGACGTGTTTCCCGCGGGACCAATGCGCCCCTCGCAGGGAGTTCAGCGGGGATCGGTCGTGGACATGCCTACCTTTCCTGGCGATCCACTAACGCCGGGCGTCGGCGCTACGAAAAGTGCAAAGCGGCTGACAGTCGCTCAGGCTCCAACCATCACGAAGATTCCCGTGCTTCCAATCTCCTACGGCGATGCGCAGCCGCTGCTTGCGGCGCTCGGCGGACCGAATGTTCCGTCGGCATGGCGAGGCGGATTACCGATCACCTATCGATTCGGCCCGGGACAGGCAAAGGTCCATCTGCGCGTCAAGTTCGACTGGAGTCAGAAGACGCTTTACAACGTGATCGCCAAACTCCCTGGTACCACTGAAGCCGATCAATGGATCATCCGCGGCAACCACCACGACGCGTGGGTGAACGGCGCCCAGGATCCCATCTCGGGCCTCGTCGCCGAGCTCGAGGAGGCACGCGGGATGGGCGCGCTGTACAAGCAGGGATGGCGCCCGAAGCGTACGATTATCTACGCCGCTTGGGACGGCGAAGAGCCGGGCTTGTTGGGATCAACTGAGTGGGCCGAAGCCCACGCTGACGAGCTCAAGGCTCATGCGGTCGCCTATCTGAACAGCGACACCAACGGTCGGGGATACCTCGGCATTCTAGGCTCACACTCGCTGGAGAAGTTCATCAACGGCGTCGCGATGGATGTCGAAGATCCCGAATCAGGAGTGAGCTCGTGGAAGCGGGTGCAGGCCTCGAGGATCCTGAACGGAGCTGCGGATGTGCGTCGCGAAGCCCGCGACCGCGAAGACCTTCGTATCGGTGCTCTCGGATCAGGATCGGATTACTCGCCATTCCTCGACCATTTGGGGATTGCCTCGCTCAACCTTGGTTACGGCGGAGAGGACGACGGCGGGATCTACCACTCGATCTACGACAGCTTTTACTGGTACACACATTTCAGCGACACGTCCTTTGTCTACGGTCGCGCGCTTGCGCAAGCAGCCGGCGTTGCAGTGCTGCGCCTAGCCAACGCGGACCTGCTTCCCTTCGCATTCACGAATCTCGCTGAAACTATCCAGACGTACATCAAAGACCTCCAGTCCCTCCGCGACAGACGCGCGGAACAGATAGCCGAGCGCAATCGGCAGATAGAAGAAGGTCTGTTCAAATTCACCAGCGATCCGCGTGATCCTGTCACCGCGCCGCGAACCCAGCGGCCGGCACCCCAGTTGAACTTCGCTCCCCTGCTCAACGCACTCGATTCACTCAATCGCGCCGCATCACGCTACGACCGGGCGTTTAGCCGTGCTGTATCCGACGGACGTTCGGCGGTCGCGAAGGACGTGAACGAGCGGTTGATCCAGGCCGAGCGAGCGTTGACGTCGACGGAAGGATTGAAGAACAGGCCCTGGTACGTTCATATGCTCTACGCGCCCGGGTTCTACACGGGTTACGGTGTGAAGACGATACCCGGGGTTCGCGAGGCGATCGAACAGGGGCAGTGGGAGGACGTGGATCGGGAGATCGTCCGTGCTGCCGCGGCAGTCGAGCGCGAAGCGACTCTGATCAGCGGACTTGCAACTACTCTTTCCGGCGGGCCTTGAGCAGAGTGGCTAG
>JANMMF010000143.1:0-2426 GCA_031372985.1 Gemmatimonadota bacterium | reverse complement strand
CAGCGACATGATCGGTGGAATCGCCATCGTCAGGGAAGACTCGCTCGCCGAACGCATGCAGTTCATTCTCAATGCCGCCGGCGCGGTGCCCGGCGCATTCGATGCGTGGCTGGTGCTGCGCGGAACGAAGACGCTTCATCTCCGCATGCCGCGTCACGATGAGAACGGGCGCAAGATCGCGGCGTGGCTGGCCGAGAAGATCGGCCACGAGAACGTGATCTATCCAGGCCTCCCGTCGCACCCGCAGCACGAGCTCGCCAAGAAGCAGATGAAAGGATTCGGCGGGATGATTTCCGTGCTCACTGGCAGCAAGGAAAAAGCGGCCAGGATTCTGAGCCGTGTCAAAGTCTTCTCGCTCGCCGAGTCGCTCGGCGGCGTCGAGAGTCTGATCAGCCATCCTGCGTCAATGACACACGCGTCCGTTCCGCCCGAGCGACGGGCAGAGCTGGGGCTCAGCGATGACCTGGTGCGGCTCTCGTGTGGAGTCGAGGATGTCGGCGACCTGATCGCCGATCTCGAGCAAGCGTTCGGATGAAGGTACTGATCGTCGGCGGCGGCGGGCGCGAGCATGCGCTCGCGTGGAAGCTTCGCCGCGACGATCCTACTCTCGAGCTCATCGCCGCACCCGGGAATCCGGGGATCGGCTCGGTTGCGCGCTGCGTTCCGATCGCCGCCGACAAGTTGGAGCCGTTGGCGGAGTTGGCGGCAACCCAGCGCGTCGATTTCACGGTGGTCGGGCCGGAGCTTCCGCTCGAGGCGGGGATCGTGAATCTGTTCCAGTCCCGCGGCTTGCCGATCCTCGGTCCGACGCGCGAGGCGGCGCGGATCGAGACCTCGAAGCGGTTCGCAAAAGAGCTGATGATCGTAGCAGGGGTCCCGACGGCGCGCGCGACCCATCACGCGGACGCGCGAGAGGCGAAGCGCGCGCTGGCCGAGTTCACGGCACCAGTGGTGATCAAGGCATCGGGACTCGCGGCCGGAAAGGGCGTGGTGATCGCTCAAAGCACGGCGGAAGCGGAGCGCGCCATCGATGCGATGCTCAATGACCATGTTTTCGGAGCGGCAGGCGGAGAGATTCTCCTCGAGGAATTCATGGAAGGCGAGGAGCTATCTCTCTTCGTCATCACCGATGGTGAGCACGCCCTGCCCTTCCTCGCCGCACAGGATCACAAGCGTCTGCTCGATGGAGATTTTGGACCCAACACCGGGGGAATGGGCGCGTACGCTCCGACCTCGATCGCCACTCCCGATGTAGTGGCCCAGGCAATGCGCGAGATCATCCACCCCACGCTCGCCGCAATGCGCGAGCAGGGATCTCCGTTCACGGGCCTTCTCTACGCGGGGCTGATGCTCACCGAGGAGGGTCCGCGCGTCGTGGAATTCAACTGCCGGTTTGGTGATCCCGAGACCCAGGCGTTGATGCCGCTAATGGAATCGTCGCTGCTGGAACTGCTGGCAGCCGTTGCGGGAGGCGGTTCCCTCGCCCGTTCGCGCCCTCCAGAATGGAAGCCCTTCTCGGCGGTGACCACCGTCATCGCCGCCGAGGGATACCCGGAGAAGCCGCGCACGGGTGACGTGATCCATATACCAGCGCCGGAGACGGGTATCGAGATCTTTCACGCCGGCACCGCGCGCACTCCAGGGGGCGATCTGGTTACCGCGGGAGGACGGGTGTTGGCGATCACCGCTGTCGCTCCGGATCTGGTCGAAGCAGCCGAGCGTTCGCGCGAATTCGCCGAGCGCGTGTCGTTCAAGGGGAAGCAGCTGCGAAGCGACATCGGCTGGAGGGAGCTGACGCGCGGTGCCCGAATTACCTGAGACCGAGACGATCGCGCGCGATCTGAACGGCGCGATCAGCGGACGCCGAATCGAGAGGGTCTCGGTTCGCAAAGCCGATGTATTGCGCGAGGTCACTCCGCGCTCGATGTCCAGGCGGCTCCGAGACGCGACGATCCTCAAGAGCTGGCGCCGCGCCAAGCTCGTGGTGATCGACCTCGACAGTGAAGACCGTATCGTGGTACAGCCGCGCTTCACGGGTGCGCTGCTCATCGACGACGGATCACTCACGGAATCACAGCTCAGCTATTCGACGATGCGATTCGACCTCGACGACGGCAGAGCGTTGCACTACGCCGACGTTCGCCGCCTCGGTACCGTTGCGCTGATGGATGCGGATCGTTTCGAAGAGTACTCGAGGACACTCGGTATCGAGCCGCTTGACCGTGAGTTTACGGCCACGCATCTATCGGGAGTTCTTCGGGCTACGAGTCAGCCCGTGAAGAAGGCCTTAATGGAGCAGCGCAAAATCGCAGGCATTGGCAACATCTACGCAAACGAGGCGCTCTGGCGCGCGCGGATCGACCCTTCCCGGGCATCCGCGTCGGTGTCATTGGGAGAAGCGCAGCTTCTTCGCGACTCGATTGTCG
>JANMMF010000128.1:0-5371 GCA_031372985.1 Gemmatimonadota bacterium | reverse complement strand
GCAGCACCTCTCGCGCGATCGCGCCCGCACGAAAGCGTTCGCCGTGAGCGATCTCGGCCTCATCGAGATGACGCGGCAGCGCGTTCGACAGAGTCATTACCAGTCGTCTACCGAGGCTTGCCCGACGTGCAACGGCACCGGGCGCGTCCTTACGCCAGAGACGATCGTTCGCCGGATGGAGCGCTCGGTGAAGCGGATGGCGGTCGAGGGGCGGCGCGACAACCTCCTCATCAAGCTCCATCCCGATGTCGCGATGTACGTCCTCGAGCAGGAGCGGGATTTGGCGCAGAAGCTTCAGAAGGCCGCGAACTTTTCACTTGAGTTTCGGGACGATCCGCTCCTCAAGCCGGACGAGTTCAAGCTCGTTGTGAAGGCGCAGGGCAGGGACGTCACCCAACAGTACGCTATAGCCTGACCCCTCTCCACTGAACCCTCCAACAGTTCACTGGCAGCTTACCTACTGAGACCTCCCGCCTGTTCAGTTTGCAGTTGTGAGGGTTGACCTCCCCCTAGCCCTTCGCTAATTTTCAAGGCTGCACAGTACCGCTAACCGCAATATTCCTCATGACTTACGCAATTATCCGCACCGGCGGCAAGCAGTACCGCGCCGAGGCCGGCAAATCAATCAGAATTCCGAGTCTCCCCGGTGAGGCCGGCTCGAAGGTCACCTTCGACGACGTAATCCTCGGCTCCGACGGCGACAAGACACACGTCGGCCTTCCAGGACTCAAGGGTGCGCAGGTCACGGGCGAGATCGTGAAGCAGGGGAAGGGCGACAAGATCGTGGTCTTCAAGATGAAGCGCCGCAAGAATTACGCGAAAAAGCAGGGCCATCGGCAGGGCTTCACCGAGGTCCGCATCAAGGATATCGCCTTCGGCAAGAAGAGCGGGGGAGAGAAGTAATGGCACATAAGAAAGGCGTCGGTTCATCGCGCAACGGGCGCGACAGCAACCCGCAGTACCGCGGCGTGAAGAAGTTCGGCGGCGAGAAAGTCGTAGCCGGCAACATCATCGTCCGTCAGTGCGGCACCAAGTGGCACCCCGGCCGGAACGTCGGGCTCGGCACCGATTTCACGATCTACTCGCTCATCGACGGCGTCGTGAAGTTCGAGCACAAGAACAAGACCCGCTACAAGGTCAGCGTCTACCCGGACGTCGCAGAGACCAGCGCGGCGTAGTCGGCTCAAGTATCTAAAAGCCCCGAAGGGGCTTTTTTGTTTTCCGCCCGAAGCCCCCAGCCGGTCCGCCGAAAGCCCCTGGCAGGTAGTCTTCAGTTTGCCGTTTAAGTAGAAACCATCGGCTGCAGATTTGCGTAAGATTAGGAGCAGTATCCCTCTACGCGAGACAACCATGGCCCTACTCGACAGACTGAAACAGGAGCTCGACCGCGCCGGGAAAGTGGCGCAGGACGCTTTTGACGACGGCAAGACGCGCCTCGAGGCTTTTCGCACCCGACAACTGGCAGACAAGGCCGCGCAAGCCCTCGGCTACGCCGCTTATCGGGCGAAGAAGAGCGGCCGCGAGCTCGACGCTGCAACGTATGATCGGCTCGCCGCGACGCTGGAAACTCATGACACCGAGGCAGCTCGCCTCGAAGCCGAGACCGAGCTGAGGCGCCAGCAGGGGGCCGCGTCGAGCACCTCGTCGACTACGAGCAGTGCCAGCGATTCGAGCTCCAGCGATGCCTACCCGAGCTCACCGAGCTGAGAACCGAGCTGAGAACCAGGCGAGAACCGCTGATGCAAAAAGGGCTTCCGGAAAGATCCGGAAGCCCTTTTTGTTTTCGGCAGTCTCCGCGACTAATCCTGCGGCGGATTGTTGTGCGTACTGGGCAAGGTCTTGTATCGCTGCATCAGCAGATCCTGCCGTGTCTTGTCGTTGTACTCGCGACCGCGGACGAAGACGTGCTCGACGCGCGTGGTGAATTCGAACGGATCACCGCTCCACACCACCACATTGCCCTCGCGTCCGGGTTGCAGAGAGCCGACGCGGTCAGCGACGCCGAATATTTCAGCCGGAGTGAGAGTGACCGCGCGCAGCGCATCATCCCAGGTCATCCCGTACGCGACGGCGTTGCCGGCTTCCTGTTTCAGGTTGCGGACGTTGAACGCCTCTTCGCCGCCTCCTCCCGCATTCCCGATGAGCGCGACCTGGACTCCGGCCTTCCGTAGCAGAGCCGCATTTTCCTGGCGCTGCCCCAGCGCTGCGAAGCCAGCAGGGATGTTGTTCATCGCGCCGGTCAGAACCGGGATCTTCGCCGCTGCGAGCTTGTCACCCATCATCCACGCCTCGGCGCCACCCCCAATCATCAGTTTGACGTTGAAGTCGCGCGCGAGTCGCATCGCGGCATCAATGTCGGAGGCGCGATCGACCGTGATCAGCAGCGGCAGTCTTCCCTCTACGACGGGAATCATCGCCTCCAGATCGAGCCTGCTCGCCGCGAACGGGCGCGTCTCGGCACGATCGAACGCGTTGCGGTGCGTCTGGAAGAACTTCGTGTCAGCGAGCAGCTCGCGCAGCTTGACGATCAGCTCTCCACGCGAGTTGACTCCGGCCGACTGGGGGTCGCCAACTTCGGCGACCATCGCGACCGGCGCCCGAATGATCATGTCTGTCGTCGTCCCTGGTACAACGTCGAGCAGAGCTGCCTGGCCGGCGACGAGACCGCCGGTTGGAATGACGACGAAGCTAGTGATTCCTTCCTTCCGTGCCGGGGCGAGCATCACTGAATTGGGATTCAATCCCTCCCACACGGTGAAGGCCGCCGCGATGTTGTCTTTGCCACGAGCGCTCATGTCACGCGTGTCGCTGACCTGAGAGACTTCCTGGACACCGAGCTGCGTCGATGAATTGACGAACCCGGGCGTCACGATCTTGCCGGTCGCGTCGATGCGCTGCGCGCCGGCGGGCACCGCCAGGTTGGCTCCAACCGCGGTGATTCTGCCGTTAGTGATTATGACCGTTCCGTTTTCGATCGGCGGCCCGCTTACTGGATAGACCTTTCCACCGGTGATCGCGATTGTTTGCGCAGCGGCAGGCATTGCCAGCGTGGCAGTCAGCGCGACAGCGAGGCCCAAGCGAGAATTGAGCATGTATGAGATCATCGATTAGTTCCGGTTGAGCGGTACGAAGCCGAGCTCGAAATCAGTGCGCCACTGGTCGGACGGATCGAGCCGATCGTACAGGAGCGCGCCATCAACCCAGACTTTCTCGGGCTTCGAGTACACGCTGAACGGATTGCCCGTCCAGAGCACGACGTCCGCGTTCTTGCCAGCCTCGAGCGAGCCGATCTTGCCATCGAGGCCAAGCGCCCACGCCGGATTTATAGTCAGCCACTTGATTGCCTGCTCGTCACTTATGGGAATCCCGATTTCGGCCCCGGCCGCCATGGCTTTGGCTGCTTCCTGATTCAGCCGCTGCGAGCCCGATGGATCATCAGAATGCGTTATGACTCGCGCGCCGGCGTGATCGACGAGCGCCATGTTCCCCTTGACCGCATCCAGAGCTTCCATCTTGAAGCTGCCCCAGTCTGCCCAGATCGTCGCGCTGATGCCCTCCTTGGCGAGCAGGTCGGCAATCTTGTACGCCTCGACTCCGTGATGGAAGGAGCGAATCTGATATCCGAACTCGTGCGCGATGTCGATCATCTGCGCCATCTCGTCCGCGCGGTAGCAGTGGTTGTGGACGAGGATGTTTCCGCGCAGCACTTCAGCGAGAGTCTCGTTGCCGAGGTCGCGCGTCGGCGAATCTCCCTTGTGATCGGCGTTCCACTTGTCCGCCTTTCGACGATAGTCCTGCGCCTTGATCCACGCGGCACGATAGCCCGCGACGTTGCCCATTCGCGTTGAGGGTCCGCCGCGCTGGCCATAAACTCGTTTCGGATTTTCACCACACGCCATCTTGAGTCCGTACTTCGCGCCCGGGAACTTCATCGACTGCACCGTGCGTCCGGGGACGACCTTGAGCACAACGCTGCGGCCCCCGATCAGATTCGCAGAGCCGGGGAGCACCTGCACCGTCGTCACGCCGCCCGCAAGATTGCGAGGGAACTGCGGATCCTGCGGCCAGACCGAATGCTCTGCCCACACCTGCGGAGTAGACGGGTTGGTTGCTTCGTTGCCATCGCTCAGCGCGTTGCCGCCAGGCGCGGCGTAGACACCCAGGTGCGAGTGGTCGTCGACGATGCCGGGCGTGACGTACTTGCCGCCGCCATCGATAACTACCGCGTCGGCCGGCGCATTCACCGTTGCACCCACCGCGGCGATCTTGCCGTTCTGCAGGAGAATCGCGCCGTTTCTGATGACCGGGCCGGCCGCTGTGAGGATGTTGACGTTGCGGATTACCGTCGTGCGCGCGGGAAACGGAACGTAGCTGCTGGGAAATGGATCGGCGTTGGGGATCGATGTGCTGCCGCGGGCGACGTCAGCCTGCGCGGAATCGCGGGCAGGTCCCGGGGCCGTCGTCTTCCCGGATGGAGCGGACGCACAAGCTGTGGCTCCTGTCAGCAGGAGACAGAAAAAAGCGCGCATGTGAAGGGTCTTCCTCCGAAGATGGGACTATTGGTCGCAATAAATTAGCGCACTTCCCAGTTGAACGTTGCGAGCTCGGCGATGCGGTCGGTGCAGATCGCGTCGACTCCGAGCGCGTACAGTGTTTCCCACTGGGTGGCCTCGTTGGCGGTCCACGCGATGACTCTCCCGCCAACCGCGTGTGCGCGCTCAACGATCTCCTGATCGATTGAATCGACTTCCTGCCAGAGATCCTCCGCGGACACATCCGCAAGCGAAGCGACGGGATCGATGTGCCGAGAGACCTCGAGCACTCCCGTTCGGATTGCCGGCAAGATCGCTTTGATGTTTCTGACAATGCGATGATCGAACGAATGCACCGCGCACGTCGTGTCCGATGCGCGAATGCAGCGCATCACGAGCGGCTCGATGTTCCGAGCCTTGATCTCCACATACACAGTTGCCCGGTCACCGATGACGTCGAGCGTTTCAGGAAGCGTTGGAATTCGCGTCCCATCGGCTAGCGGGAATTCGGCGAGCTCCGACGCCGACAGATCAGCGATCGCGCGATGCGAAGGCCGCTGCGGGTGCCTGGCGTGGACAATCGGATCGTGGTGTACCACCACGATTCCGTCGCTGGTCGCGTGCACATCGAGCTCGATGCCGTCGGCCCCGAGCTCGATGGCCCGGACAAAAGCGGCGATCGAGTTCTCAGGGTGGGTCTGGTGCGCGCCCCGGTGGGAGATTCGCTCCGGCGGATCGCGGCGTCGGCGTACGGTCAGGCATTCCTCTCGGTAGTAGCTTTGTGCTGGATGAGCGCGAAGCTATGAGCACCACGGGACGGGGTCAATCAGCCTTAACGG
>JANMMF010000078.1:0-1993 GCA_031372985.1 Gemmatimonadota bacterium | reverse complement strand
GCCTCGATCTTGGACAGATCACCCGCCACTACCACGACGAGGTTGTCAGGCGTGAGCTTGCTGCCGGCCACACGGCGCACATCGTCCGGAGTGACAGCGGCGAGCCGCTCGCGGTAGGTCGCGTAGAAATCCATCGGCAATCCCCAGATGATCAGATTCTGGAGTCTGCCGGTGAGTCCCTGTACGCTCTGCACCGCGTTCGGGAATCCGGAGACGAGATTGTTCACCGCCCCCTGCAGCTCGGCCGCCGGAACGGGCTCGTTGACGATGCGGCGATACTCACCGATCGCTTCGACGAGGGCCGAATCAGTGGCGTTCGTGCGAACTTCCGAGCTCGCCTGGAATGCGCCGGCGCCCGGTCTCAGATCGAGACCGCTGAAGATGCCGTACGTATACCCGCGCTTCTCACGCAGATTCGTGTTGAGCCGCGCGCTGACGGCACCGCCAAAGACGTGGTTGAGCGCCAGCATCGAGATGTAGTCCGGATCGGTCGCCTGGAAGCCGGGCTGTCCGACTACGATCGACGACTGCACGGAGCCCGGGCGATCGACGAGAATGATTCTCGTTCCCGTGCTCGCGCGAATCGGATTCGACACCGGGCCGAGCGTCGCGCGCGTGCTCGTCCAGCTGCCGAACGCCTGCTGCGCCACCGACCGCGCTTCGGCCGGCGTGATGTCGCCAACCAGAAGCAGCGTCGCCGCCGACGGAGCGAACATCGTGCGATGCCAGTTGACGACATCGTCGCGCGTCAGGCCGTTGATCGTGGCGAGTGTTCCGGCCGCCGGACGGGAGAACGGCGCCGCGTCATCGAAGGCGGCGCGGATAAAAGCATCCGACGCCAGACCGGACGCGCGGGCGTGGGCCTGCTGATACGCCGCAATCGCCTGTCCCTTCACACGCGTGAACTCGTTCGCCGGGAAGCTCGGCGCAATCACCGACTTGGCGGCGAGCGCCATCGCCTGCGGGAATACGTTCTTGATCGCCACCACGTCAGCGAAGGAAGTGCTGAATCCACCGCCGGTGCTGAACTGGGCGCCCAGCGCGTCCATCTGGCGGGCGATTTCGGCGCCCGTCATGTCGGCCGTGCCCTCTGATAGCAGCCTGCCCGTCAGCGACGCCAGACCATTCTTGGCAGCCGGTTCGCGCATCGCACCCGCGTCAAGGATCAGGCGTCCTTCGATGACGGGAAGCGTGTGCTTCTCGACGAGAATGACTTTGAGTCCGTTCGGCAGAGAGAACTGCTCGACTTGCGGGAACACGTACGGACGAAGCGCGCTTGGCCCCGGCGGAGATACCTTCTGCGCGCGAGCGGTGCTGAGCGCGGTCAGCGCCAGCGCGACCGCCGCCACTCTGTTGGTGAATGATGCGACGCGCATTACGGCATCCTCGTCGAAGACGTTCTGGCCGGAGCCTGTTTGGCGGGAATGAAGACCAGCACTACACGGTTGGTCGGAACGAGCCGCTCGCGCGCGAGCGCGTTGAGATCGTTCAGCGTCACCCGGTCGAATTCGCCGAGGACCTTGTTGACGTGGCCGGGATCACGGAAGAAGGTCCAACCTTCCGCGAGGCGGTCAGCGCGTCCACCAAAGCCGCCGGTGGTCTGCAGACCGTTGACGAACTGGAACCGCTCCGCCGCGCGGGCACGATCCAGCTCCGCCTGCGTGAAGCTCGACACTCCGGCCAGCTCCGCCAGAAGCGCTTTCTCGAGTGAATCGGCGTTGGCTCCCGGCTTCCCCGTCGCGACGAACACGAGCATGTCCGCGCCATCGGCGAGCCCGAAGTTGAAGCCGTTGGCCGACGTCGCGATCTGCTGCCTGCGGACGAGCGCATCGTAAAGGCGCGAGGACCGCCCGGTGCCCATCACATCGCCGAGCAAAGTGACTGTCGGCGCGCGACGATCCTTGGCATGCGGAACGCGGTAGCCGACATACACGGCCGGTGCCGGGGCCTGTGAGTCGACGACGACGATCCGCTGTTCGCGTCCGACAGTCGT
>JANMMF010000045.1:0-11651 GCA_031372985.1 Gemmatimonadota bacterium | reverse complement strand
TTGTACGGCTCGCGCCCTGCTTCGATTGCCGCCGCAAATGTGTTCATCGGTTCTGCGATCGTGCCCACTGTGCGCTCCATTGGATAGTCTGCGTGTGCGTTGTCTACGCGGTTTTCATGAGCGGAACCGCATCCGCTTTCTTGCGTGTGCTGCTACGATTGCCGGCAGCCATCCGCTTGCCGGCAGCCATCCGCTTGCCGGCAGCCATCCGCTTGCCGGCAGCCATCCGCTTGCCGGACGCCGCGAACAGCGTTGGCCCCTTTGCGTCAGGATCAGGTGGCAATGGACTGTAGCGGAAGCCGTCGAGTCCTGCCGATTGCATCCAGCCGCCGAGCGTAGCGCCGTCGAATCCCTGCCACAGGTGACCCATCGTCTGTCGCAGGTCCTGTCTGTCGTGCGGCATCATGTCGAGCACGAGCAACCGTCCGGCAGGCTTGAGCACCCGTACTGCTTCGGCGATCACTCTTGCGGGCTCGGCCGCGTAGTGCAGAACAAGGAAGAGCAGCGCGACGTCGACTTCGCCGTCGGCGAGGGGAAGCGCCTCAAGCCTTCCGATCCTGATGTCGACATTGTCTACTCCGTGCAGCCGCTTTCGCGCAGCGGAGAGCATCGCGTTCGACTCATCGACCGCGATTACCTGCTCCACGAACGGCGCGAGTGCCTGCGAGACGGCTCCCGTTCCGCAGCCGAGATCCGCAACCTTCCAGTTCTCGTCGAGCAGGCCGAGCAGCGCGACGTCGGCGCGACGCCCAAAGAGCTCGAGCCGCATCCTGTCCCACTGCCCGGCAGAAGTCGAAAAGAACTGCTGGGACTTGGTGCTCCGCTCGGAGAGGACTGCCTGCGTGCGCCTCGCGTCCTGGTCGGCGGCACTCGTGTGCATGACCTCGTCGCGGACGAGATGCCATAGCCGCCGCGTCGCGGCGTCCAGGGAGTCGGTCGCGATCCGGTAGTGTCGGCTGGTGCCCTCCGCTCGCGCCTCTACCCAACCTTCGGCGCTCAGCATCTTGAGGTGCCTGCTGATGGTGGACTGCGGAAGCTGGAGGATAGAGCGCAACTCGTTGACGGTGAGCTCGCTCCGCTCGAGGGCGAGCAGGAGTCTGCTCCTCGTCGGATCGGCGAGGGCCGTCATCTGGCCGAAAATAGGGGTTGGCGTCATTAACTCAATCCGTTCATCCGGATTTAAGGTTATAAGCATCAGAGGCGGAAGTCAAGATCATTTCGGGAGTTCGGCGTGTTCGCGCGGACCAGTCCAAGTGAAGCCGCTCGGGCAGGCCACCGAGACGGGAGTTTCGACCGGATGAAGCGGATTTTCCCGATTACTCGGATTGCCATCCGTGGCGATCTGGTTTCTCTCGCCTGAGCCGTTTTGTTTTGTTGCTTCGTAGGAGAGATCATTCGGCGACGGAAGCGTCCCGAGCGTCAGTTCCCAAAAATCACGGCCCGCAAGGAGGATCTGTGACGCAACCTGGAGCGATCCGAGTAATCCGGCAAATCCGCTTCATCCGGATGAAACTTCCGTCTCGGTGGCCAGACGACGCAGGTTATTCGGGTCCGTCATAGATGGCAGCCTCGGCAATCGATATCTTCTCCCGATGATGCCGAGGCATTTTTCACTCATTCTTGTGCTCCTCGCGGCTGCCTGCGCGCGTCAGCCGGGAACTGTCTGGGTTTACCAGGATTGCAGCAGCGTCGGGTACTGCACCGATATTCAAGTCAAGCACACGAGCGCGCGAGTGGCTGCTGTACCCATCGTAGCTAACGATACAGATTGGCCGAGCTACGGCCGCACTCCGTACGGGGACCGGCACTCACCGCTCCGGCAGATCACACCGGAGAACGTGTCCACACTCGAAGTTGCGTGGCGCTTTCACACCGGCGAAGGCGCGCCAGAATTCAAGACCAGGGCGCCGACCGCGCTCGAGGTCACGCCACTCGTATTTAGCGGCACTATGTACGTGAGCACTCCGCTGGGCAGAGTGTTCGCGCTCGATCCGACTACGGGTACGCAGCGCTGGGTCTACGATCCCCAAATCGATCGCACCATTTACTTCGGCGACTTCGCCAATCGGGGCGTGGCGCTGTGGCTCGATTCGGCGGCAAAACCCGGGTCGCGGTGCGCGCTGCGGGTATTCGTTGCGACGATCGACACCAGGCTGATTGCGCTCGACGCCGCGACCGGCACGCCGTGCGCCGACTTCGGGCGGCAGGGGAGCGTGCAGCTTCGCGAGGGACTCCGGAACGCGCCGGCAAACGCCAGCGAGTACGAGGAGACTTCGCCCCCCACCGTGGTGGGTGATGTTGTCGTAGTAGGCTCCGCCGTCGCCGACAACAACCGCACCGACGCGGCGAGTGGAGAGGTACGCGGATTCGACGCCCGTACTGGAGCGCTGCGGTGGACCTGGGATCCTGTCCCTCAGGACTCAACCATTTCCGCGTGGCGGACGTGGATTGGTCCGAGCGCGCACCGCACCGGCGGCGCCAATGCCTGGACGATCTTCGCGGCCGATCCCGTTCGCAACGTCGTCTTCGTGCCGACGAGCTCGCCGAGCGTTGATTATTTCGGGGGCGAACGAAAGGGAGACAATCAATACGCCAATTCGATCGTCGCGATAAACGCCGTGACCGGCAAAGTCTTGTGGCACTTCCAAACTGTGCGACACGACCTGTGGGACTACGACAACGCATCCCCTCCGGCGCTCGTCACGCTTCAAGTCGGCGGTCGACCGGTCCCCGCGCTCATTCTCGCGACGAAGACCGGCCAGCTGTTCGCGCTCAACCGGGAGAATGGAGAACCGCTTTTCCCGGTTTCCCGAACGAATGTCCCGGCAAGCGACGTCCCCGGTGAAGAAGCGGCAGCGACACAGATTACCGGCGGCGGGCTCCCGCCCCTGAGTCCCCAACGTCTCTCGCGCGGCGACGTGTGGGGCCCGACGACTGGAGATCGCGACGCCTGCCGCCAACGATTTGACGAGCTTCGCAACGATGGGACCTTCACTCCTCCGAGTATTCGCGGGTCACTCATCATCCCGTCAAACGTTGGCGGCGCGCACTGGGGAGGACTCGCCTTCGATCCCACGAACGACGTCGTCATAGTTCCGACGAATCGAATCGCGGCGGTGATCACTCTCATCCCCCGGGCTGAGTACGAAGCGCGGAAGGGAAGGGAGACGGTGGGCGAGCGGATCGGCACCGAGTACGCGATGATGCGCGGAACGCCCTTCGTTCTCAAGCGCGAGCTGTTCCTCGGTCCGTCGAGCGCGCCGTGCACTCCTCCCCCGTTTGGTACGTTGACTGCGCTCAGCCTGCGGACCCGCCAAATTCTCTGGAGTGTTCCGCTCGGTACATCTGAAGGCCTCGACCGGATCGGAATGCGTGTCCCGCCCGACATCCCCGGGGCGATCAATCTCGGAGGTCCGATCACCACCGCCAGCGGTCTGATCTTCATCGGCGCGACGCTGGACCGGTATTTTCGCGCGTTCGATACAAGAACCGGTCGCGAGCTGTGGAAGGCCCCACTTCCGGCCGGTGGCAAGGCGACCCCAATGACATACCTTGGCGCGGACGGGAGACAGTACGTCGTCGTGGCGGCGGGCGGAGACGGAAAAGCCTGGGGTTGGAGCGACGAGATCATCGCCTTTGCCCTGCCACGAAGCGCGCGGTGATATTCTTCAGGCAACCATGAAGCTGCGCCGTCACAAAACCCGCCCATGACATTTGAAAAATCTCTCCGCCGGCTTGACGAAATCATGGCCGCTCTCGAGAAGCCACAGGTAGGCCTCGATGAATCCCTCAAGCTGTTCGAGGAAGGGATCGATCTGCTCCGCACCGCGTCGGCCGAGCTCGGAACCGCGGAGACGAAGGTGCAGATGCTGATCGAGAAGTCCAATGGCCGTTTCGAGCTCCGGGAGATGGATCTCTAGCGTCGTGGGCGCTGACTTCGAGACAGTGCGCGCCAACGTCGAGGGTCGTCTCGACGACATCTGCACGACCTACCTGCCTGGACTGCCGGCCCCGATCGGCGACGCCATTCGGTACGGGCTGAAGGGCCCGGGCAAGAGGCTTCGTCCGCTACTCCTTCTTTTCGCCTATCGGGCTGCCGGCGGAACCAGGGACGCGGCCATGCTCGCCTGCGCTCCCGAGCTGATTCACGCTTATTCGCTGATGCACGACGATCTCCCGTGCATGGATGACGATGACATGCGTCGCGGCCGCCCAACGGTGCACAAGGTCTACAGCGCGCGCACTGCGATCCTGGCGGGGGTAGCGATGATTCCGCTTGCCGCTCGGGTTGTGCGCGACTCGGCCCGGGCCATGGAGCTGCCCGATCAAACGACCACGAAAGTCCTCGACACGCTGCTCGAAGCCAGCGGTGCCGGGGGCATGATCGGCGGCCAGCTTCGCGATCTCACCGGCGAGGGGCTCGCGCTTTCGCTCGACGAGCTGGAGGCAATTCACTCGGCCAAAACCGGCGCGATCATTGTCGCGTCGGTGCGGATGGGTGGAGTGGCGGCGGAGTTGGACGCGACCGGGGTTGCCGCGCTGGAGCATTACGGTCGCTCGATCGGGTTGGCATTCCAGATCATGGATGACGTGCTCGACGTGACATCGACGACGAAAGCGATGGGGAAGACGACCGGACGGGACGCGGTGCTGGGCAAGAGCACCTATCCGGCGCTGCTCGGGGTCGACGGAGCGCGCAGGAAGGCGCAGGCCCTGATCGAGGACGCTCTGCGCGGCCTGGCTGACCACGATCTGCTGACGCAGGAGCTTTCACAAGTCGCTAATTTCATGGTAACACGCACGTCCTGAAAAACACCTGGGAAATGTCCATTCTCGACCGTATCCACTCGCCCGCGGACCTGAAGCCGATGACGCGCGATGAGCTGCGCGCTGTCTCGGAGGAAATGCGCGCCCGCCTCATCGAAGTCTGCTCGCGCACCGGCGGCCACATCGGCGCCGGGCTGGGAGTGGTCGAGCTGACCGTCGCCCTTCACGCCGTCTTCGAGACGCCGCGCGACAAGATCGTGTGGGACGTCGGTCATCAGGGCTATCCGCACAAGCTTCTCACCGGGCGTGCCGAACGGCTGGAGACGCTGCGCCAGGAGGATGGGCTGTCTGGCTTCCTCAAGCGCACCGAGAGTGAGTACGACACTTTCGGGGCGGGGCATGCGGGTACCGCGATCTCCGCCGGGTACGGCATGGCGGTCGCGCGCGATCTCAACGGCGATCAGTTCAAGGTCGTTTCGATCCTCGGCGACGGCGCGCTCACCTGCGGCCTCGCGTACGAGGGACTCAACAACGCCGGCGCGTCCGAGCGCGACTTCATCGTCATTCTCAATGACAACGAGATGTCGATCGCGCCCAATGTCGGCGCGATGTCGAAGTATCTGACGTCGATCCAGCGGAATCCGCTGTACAATCGGGTCCGCTCTGCTATCGGATCGGCGATGGACGCCGCGCCCGGCCCGCTAGCTGGTGTGGGAACGCTGGTGAGAAAGTGGGAGGAGAGCGTGAAGGCTTTCCTCACGCCCGGCATCCTCTTCGAGGAGCTCGGGTTCCGCTACTTCGGCCCGATCGACGGCCACGACATCGACATGCTGATGGATACGTTCTCGGCGGTCAGGGACATGGATGGTCCCCGTCTCATCCACTGCATTACCCAGAAAGGCAGGGGATTTCCGGCTGGCGAGCACATCGAGAAATGGCACGCTCTGCCTCCAGGCCATGACCCCGCGACCGGGAAGCAGCGGAAGGTCTCGACCGCAAACACCGCCTACACCGCGGCGTTCAGTCAGGGACTGGTTGAGCTGGCGAAGGAGAACCGAAAAATCGTCGCCATCACCGGAGCGATGCCGAGTGGGACGGGGACGGCCGCGTTTGCAAAGGCGTTTCCGGAGCGGTTCTTCGATGTCGGCATTGCGGAGGGGCACGCGGTGACCTTCGCGGCCGGTCTCGCTACTGGGGGAATCCGACCTGTCTGCGCCATTTACTCAACGTTCCTCCAGCGCGCCTACGACAACGTCATCCACGACGTGGCGATTCAGCACCTGCCGGTCGTCTTCGCGATGGATCGGGCCGGCGTGGTGGGAGAGGATGGTCCGACGCACATGGGCCTCTACGATATTGCGTACATGCTCGCGGTGCCTGGCATGGTCGTTACCGCGCCGAAGAACGGAAGGGAGATGATCGCGCTCCTCAGGAGTGGGCTCGCACACTCGGGTGGGCCTTTCTGCCTCCGGTATCCGCGCGATGCGACACCGGATACGGTGCCTCCCGCATCGGAGATCGAGCCGGTCCCGCACGCGACCTGGGAGATACTCCGCCGAGGCAACGCGGTCGGACGCGACAGGGGGCAAGCAGTGGCGATACTCGCTGTCGGGACGATGGTGCTTCCATCGCTGGCGGCCGCGGAGATTCTGAACGAGAGTGGAGCGGGCGTCACCGCTGTGAACTGTCGCTATCTCAAGCCGTACGACGAGCGCGTGTTGGGTGAGATCGTCCGCGATCATCGGAACGTTCTCGTCGTCGAGGAAGGCACGGTCGTCAACGGCTTCGGTGCGTACATGTCGGCCGTGATCGGCGAGCTGGATCCATCGGTGAAGGTCGTGGCGCACGGAGTGCCTGATGACTTCGTGGACCAGGCGCCGCGCGCGAGACAACTTGCGGCCCTCGGTCTGGACGCGCGCGGGATCGCGCAGCGCGCCAGTGAAGCGTTTGGAATGGAGAGCTCGCGGGGCACCCACCTCCGCGCAGTCTGATGCGGCTTGGTGTCATCGGGCATCAGGGCTACGACGAGCTGCCGGAAATCCTTCGCACGCTCTTTCGCGTCGCGCCCTCGCTTGACATCGAGCCGCTGCTCGAGCAGGGTCTGCACGAAGTAGCCGGTAAGGGTGCGCGGCTGGAGGATCCGTCGCAGCTGGACGGACTCATCACGCTCGGCGGCGACGGTACCCTCCTGCGCGGAGCGCGCTTCCTCGATGGCCGGGACATTCCGATTCTGGGCGTCAATCTTGGGCGTCTCGGATTTCTCACCAGCTGCCAGAGTGAGGACTTCGAGGCCGCGATCAAGAATCTCGCCAGCGGTGACTACGTCGCGCAGCCGCGGATGGCCCTCAGTGCGCGAGCGATCGACGCGGAGGGCGAGACGAGAAAGCAATGGCGGGCGCTCAACGATTTCGTTTTGCACAAGGGTGGCTTCGCCCGCGTCGTGAGGCTCAACGTCTTTGTCGATGGCGAAAGCATCGGGACCTATGCAGCTGATGGCATCGTGATCTCTACTCCCACCGGCTCGACCGCCTACAGCCTTTCGGCCGGCGGACCCGTGGTCGTGCCGACCGTTGAATCGATCGTGATCACGCCGGTTTCTCCGCACACGCTGGCCATCCGCTCACTCGTCATTCCTGCCGACGCGGAGGTGAGCGTCGAGGCGATCGAATCTCCCACCGAGCTTCTCGTTACGGTCGACGGACAGGTCGGGACGAGCTTCGTAAAGGGGGAGAGGCTGATTGTCCGGAAGGCCGACAGTCCTGTGCGCATCGTTCGCTTCCCCGGAACGACTTTCTTCGAGCGTATGAGAGTCAAGCTTGGGTGGGGAGGACTTCCCGAGGACGACTCACACTGATGCTGACAGAACTGCGCATTCGGAATTTCGCGATCATCGAATCGGTTACGCTGCCGCTCGGGCAGGGGTTCAATGTCCTCTCGGGCGAGACCGGCGCCGGCAAGTCGATCATCGTCGGCGCGCTTGGCCTGTTGCTTGGAGAGCGCGCCAGCGCCGATCTGATTCGTGCGGGAGCGGAGAAGGCGACAGTCGAGGGCGTGTTCGACGTCGCCAATGTGCGCGGGATTGTCGCGCTCGCCGACGAGCGCGGGATCGAGGTGGAAGATGAAACCCTGGTTCTGAAGCGTGAGATCGCGACGAGCGGGAGGGGGCGCGCGTGGATCAACGGTGCTCCCGTGACGGCTACGGTGCTGGCCGAGATCGGGCGCCAGCTGGTGAATCTTCACGGCCAGCACGATGCTCAGACACTTCTCGACGGAGAGTCGCAGCGCCGCATCCTCGACGCGTTCGGCGGCGCCGAATCCCAGGCCGATCTCGTGCGCCGGATCCATGGCGAATTGTCGGGAGTGCGCCGGGAGATCACATCGCTTTCATCGCGCCGCGCCGAAGCGGAAAAGCGGGCCGACTATTTGAGGCACGTGGCGAAGGAGATCGAGGATGCACGTCTCTCGCCAGGCGAAGACGCGAAGCTCGAGGATGAAGCACGCGTACTGGAGAACGCCGACGAGCTGCGCACGCTCGCGACGACTTTAAGCGATGTTCTGTCCGGGGAAGAGGCGAGTGTGCTCACTCAGCTGGGAGCGGCGCAGCGTCCGCTGACATCGATAGAGCGAATCGACCCGGTGGCGGCGCGGATGCAGGAGCTGTTCGACGCGGGCTTCTACGCGCTGCAGGAGCTCGCTCGCAGCGTCGAAGACTACGCCGGCTCGGTCGAGCTCGATCCGTCTCGCCTCGAGGAAGTCAGGCAGCGCCGCGATCGTCTTTTCGGACTCCTCAAGAAGTATGGTCCGACCCTGGACGCCGTGATCGAGGCCGGGCGTTCCGCGCGCTCCGAGCTCGACCTCATCGACACCGCGCAGTTCGATCTCGCCAATCTCACTGCGCGCGAAGCGGATGCGCGTCGGCGTCTGTCCGCGGAAGCGGAGAAGCTCACCGACATGCGGATGTCGGCGGGTGAGAAGCTCGCCAAGGCGGTCGATGTGCTGCTGCCGCAGCTCGGTATGCCGGATGGCAGATTCTCGGTAGCGCTGATTTCGCGGGACGAGCCGACCGGAGAAGGCGCGGAGGATGTCGAATTCCGTGTGGCGCTCAACGTAGGGCACGACGACCGGCCGCTGGCACGTGTTGCCTCGGGGGGAGAGCTCTCCCGGGTGATGCTCGCGCTCAAAACGATTCTCGCCCGCGTTGATCAGGTTCCTACTCTCATCTTCGACGAAGTCGATGCGGGCATTGGCGGCCGGGTTGGGCTGCAGGTTGGCGACACGCTGCGCCGGGTTGCCAAGGAGCACCAGGTATTCGCAATCTCTCACCTGCCGCAGATCGCGGCGCGCGCCCACCATCACATCGTGGTGGCCAAGGGCGCGAAGGGCGGGGTGACGACGGCCGACATCTCGGTGCTCGAGGGGACGAGTCGGGTGAACGAGATCGCGCGGATGCTGGGTGGAGATCCAGAGAGCAAAGTCAGCCGGGCGCACGCGAAGGAGCTGCTGGAGTCTGCGACTGCTCCGGCGTAGGGATCGGGACGCGGTCCGGCGGCAAAATAAAAAGCCGGCCTGAGAAAGGCCGGCTTTTCTCCATCCCGTGAGTTATTTCCCGCCGAAGATCCTAGCGTAGAGCCGCAGCTGGATCTGATCGGTGAAGAACTTCGGCTGGTTTCCGCCGGCGCCCTTCACCGTTTGCCAGTGCAGATAGGTCACCTCGAACGGAACCTTCGCTTTGCCCTGCTCGAAGGAGAAGAGATTGGAGAACGAGATTCCGCCGCCAAGTCTGTGTTCCGTCGTTTCGGTTTCCAAGTCGAGCGTGGATGCGTTGAGGTTGACATCGGCGAAACCCGTGACCGCTGCCGGGATCGTGAACGTTCCGGTGTAGTGATCTTGCGCCTTGTGCCGATAGACGTATTGGCCGGAGACGGAAAAGAAATCGTTGAGAATGATCCGGGGGGTCGTCTCGAACTCGAGCGTGCTACCAAGCTCGCGGCGCACCGTCTGCTTGCGATAGAGAGCCGCCAGCCGCTCGTTCGGCAGGTCGATTATCCGCATTTCCTGGTCGTCAGCGAACGGCTTGGTGAAGCGGACGACGAACGACTGCCAGAAGCGGTGGCCAAGGAGAACGTCGCCGAACCATCTGCCCTCGACAGCGGCAGTGCCGCGCCCCGTTCCGACATCGATGAAATTGTCCGGCGAATCGATGTCACCGGAGGGAAGGCGGAAGACGCCACCCACCGCGGTTCGGAAGTTCAATCCCTTGGGGGACATCCTCGCTGGGGTGCTGCCGTCAAAGGAATCATACACGGAAAACTTTCCGCCGATGTCGATGTCGCCGATGTGCGAGCGCCGGGTCGTCGCGAGCGGAGCCGCCACAATCCCGAACGCGCCCTCGCTGAGAATACGCTGGGCATCGCGAAGGGTCAGCCGGTTCTGTGAAGCGAACGGGACGGAAGTAGCCGCTATCGGATTGCCCGCGCCCAGAAAGCTGGTGTAGAGCGCCCTGAACGCGGCGACACGGGCTTCGATGGAGAGCTGCGCATCGGTGCCGACGATGGGAACGAAAGGCGAAGCGGTATAGACTCCCCCAGTGGGGCTGAAGGGCCCACCAACAGGGCCGACCGTGCCCCCAGCGAACGCCCGCGAGTTGGCGATGAGCGCCGTTGCATTCGCCTGGTTGGCGAGGAGCGCGGGACACGACGGAGACGCGCCCGGGTTCGCCTGACAGGCCGCGAGCGAACCTTCGAGGGTAGCGGCCGCAGTGATGAATTGTGTGTACATATTCGTATTCTGCGTAATCGCAGTCGCCACCCCTCCCGCGGCCGGATTAAATCCGAGATTCCCCTGAATTCCACTGGTGTTGACGTTGAAGAACGTCGACGCGGTCGTGACTACGTAGGGCACCTGAATTCCGACCGAGAAGCGCTTGGAGAGTCCCGCCTCGAAGATGAATGGGAAGGCATTGACGTGGTCGCGCAGCGTCACCCGGGTATTCCCCAGAGTCGCACCCCAATTGGGATTGCCGATCAGCGATCGCAGTCCGGTCTGAAGGGTCGCCAGGTTCGGGAACTGCTTCACGCCGATCGTGTCGAGGTTGAAATCGATAGCCAGTGGCTCGAGCGCGCCGTCCGCGCGTCCGGGTGTGTCCTTGCCGTAACGCTCGTTGAAGAACGTCCACTGGCCTAGGGTCCGGACGCGAAATACGCCCCGGGGAAGCACCAGGGCGTCGTCACCGACGCCAAGCACGCGCTGAGCGCTTGCCGGCGCGGCGAATAGCGCGATGAAAGCCAGTGCTACGGTGGAAACGCTGACCAGACGACGGCGCATGGGTTCTCCGCACGATGTGAAGATTCATTGGGGGCGCTCGTCCGAGTAGAGGGCGTTCGCCGGCGGGGAGACGTTATCATTCCGCTTTAGGTTTTGTCAACTTGAAATTGGGAGTCGCATCTATAGAGCCGAGCGGCGCTTGTTGGCGCCATTTTGTACCGATAGCTTTGTCGGTAGTCGCGGGAATAGCTCAGTTGGTAGAGCACAACCTTGCCAAGGTTGGGGTCGCGGGTTCGAGTCCCGTTTCCCGCTTCGTTCTTCCGCTCGGGTGGCGAAACCGGTAGACGCGAGGGACTTAAAATCCCTTGGGATAAGATCCCATGCGGGTTCGATCCCCGCCCCGAGCATCCACCCACCGGCATGAACCGTCTGCAATCGCACCGTCTGCACTCGCGCGGTCTGCGCCTCCGCCTAATGGCCCTGGTTCTGGCTGCCGTCGCGCCATTCGTGTTGCTGATCGCGATGGTCGCGCGCCAGCACCGGTTCAACGAGCGAGCATCCGCCGAGGAGAGAGCGCTCGATCAGGCCGGCGCGCTCGCCGACAGGTTGGATAGCCGCTT
>JANMMF010000043.1:0-9590 GCA_031372985.1 Gemmatimonadota bacterium | reverse complement strand
ACTTCGCTCACGGCGGCCCCGACTCGCGCCCCAAGCACGTTGGCGCACGTGAGGGTGATGATGGCGGCGATCGCGATCATCTGTACCGCCGAGGCGTCCACCGGCATGCCGAGCAGGTTGAGCAGGAATTCCGAGAAGACGGTGGCAAGCGCGGCAACCGCGGTGGGCGTCGTGATCAGCACATACAACCAGCCAAATACGAACGCGGCGGCGTCGCCATATGCCTCGCGCAGGAACACGTATACGCCACCCGCGCGCGGCAGCAGCGAGCTCAGCTCCGCAACGGCGAGCGCTCCGCAAATGCAGATCAGACCGAAGGCCGTCCACAGTCCCATGATGACGAGCGGATTCGGGACGAGCCCGGCGATCGTGGGCGGTTTCCGGAAGATCCCGCCACCGATTGTGATGCCGACGATAAGCGCCGTTCCGCCGGCGAACCCGATTACGCGGCGGAGGTCATCGTGCGCCCGCTGGGGATGAGGGGATGTTGTTGTCGTCACGAGAGAGAGTCAGAGGCGGCACCCACCTGCGCGCTAAGCGCGCTCGTTGTTTTTGTGTTGGCACCCCATGAAGGGGACCACAAAAAACTGACGAACGAATCTAACCCGCAGAGTAAAATGGGTGCTGCTAGGTGCTAGCTGCTAGCGTTAGCTATTTGCTATTAGCTATTAGCCCAGATCGCGCACCAGAAGCATTCGCTTTGTCCCCATTCTTACAGCTAACAGCAAATCGCTACCGCTAGTAGCTACCGACTACCAGCCTTTCAAGCCAGTTTCAGGAGATGGCGATCATCTAGGCCGAATGCCGCCGCGAGATCGAGCAACAACATCGAGCGAGTCGTAAACGGCGCGCTTGACCATGGTGCGCGGCGCGATCTCCGGTCCGATCTCGAGCAGCGCATCCGTGGCGGGATTGTAGCGGGGCCAGCGCGGCCACTTGCCCGCGGCCGGCGCACCGTTGGGGTTGCCGCTGGCAGCGAACGCCACCCAGTAGTCGCTCATCGCCTCGGCCACCGTCGAGTCGTAGGGCGTCGTGCCCGCGCTCGGCTGCAGCGGACGCGGTCGCCCGAAGACGAAGGTAATCTCCGCGCTGTGATATGCGCCGCGCTTCCGGTTCGCGCTGTCGTCGCCGACGCGCGAGAAAATGTAGACGTAAGTCGGCACTCCCCGCGCGGACGTGAGTCGCGCGAAGCTGCGAGTTGGCGCGCCCATCCACTCGTCACCCTCGTCGCGAGTGGTGCCGGCGATGACGGGTACAAGGTTCGCCGCGCCGCGAAACAGCGCCGAATCGACGGCGCGTGGCAGCACCCATCCGTCGATCACCGGCCAGAACCTTACAGCACCGGAGGGGCCGAGGCGCAGGGAGGCGGCGAGCACAGTATCCGCACTGAGAGCGCGAAGGTGCCTGGCCGCGTCGGCGCGCACCCCGTGCACGCCCAACGACTCAGCAAGCTGGAACGCCACGGCGCGGGCGGTGTCTCGTGGAGCGATGCCGACGCCGACTCCAGTACCGCTCTCAAGAATCGCGCGCTGAAAGAGTCCCTTCGCCAGTGGCGAGGCGATCAGCGAGCCGACGCTCATTCCGCCGGCCGATTCGCCGAAGATCGTAACGCGCGACGGGTCGCCACCGAAGCGCGCGATGTTGCGCTTCACCCACTGCAACGCGGCGATCTGGTCGAGGAGTCCGTAGTTGCCGGCGGCGTGGTGCGGTGATTCGGCGGCGAGCGCCGGGTGCGCGAGAAAGCCAAAGGCTCCGAGCCGATAGTTGAGCGTGACGACGACCGCGCCCTTTTGCGCGAGTCGCGCGCCGTTGTGGCGCTCCTCGCCGCCAAACCCGGCGAAGAAGCCGCCGCCGTGAATCCACACCATCACCGGGCGGCGCGGCGCTCGCGTGTCCAGCGAATTCGTCCAGACGTTGAGATTGAGGCAGTCCTCAGAGACGCCAGCTGCGTACGGATCGATGTCACCGTACGGCTGGTGCTGCACACAGTTGTGGCCGAGCTGACTGGCGGGGCGCACACCTGTCCAGGGTGTGGCCGGCTGCGGAGGCCGCCAGCGGAGATCGCCGACCGGAGGTGCGGCGTAGGGGATACCGCGAAACACCGTCACTCCGGTGGCGGAATCGACGACTCCTTCGAGGGTGCCGGTGTCGATCGTGACGCGTTGTGGAGAAGCGCCATAGACGCCGAGGAGACCAGGGAAAATTGCGCTCGCAACTACAGCGAGTCGGAGAGAAGAAGGAATCATCGGGCCGACACTCCGGAAGGAAAACACCTTCAAGAATGTATTCGCTCTCGCGGCAAATGCGACAAGCGTTAACCGTAAAAGTGTGACACCTCTCGTCGATTCCAGTCTTATAGTATGCGCACCCGTCTGCTTATCCTCGGCGCCTGCGTGGTATCCTGCACTTCCGCGCCCGCCCCGACAACCGTTGGTCTAACCGCAGCACCGAATCCGTCTCTGGAGTACGCCGGCGTTTACATCAGCACTCCGGACGAAGATTATTTCACTCCATGCGGGATCGACGGGGCAGGGGATGACTGGTCGCTGCGCTTCCGGGACAGCGACAGCCACGCGCCGTTCCTGAAGAAAGTCACCGCCTTCCGCGGCTACTCGGCTCTCGCCCACTTCATCCGATTTCGCGGCAGCCTTGGGCCAACCGGCAGCTACAACTTCGGATTCCAGACGCGGGAGCTGGCGGTAGATAGCGTGCTCTACGTCAAGGAATCACTGGAGCCGTGCGCCGGCTTCGGAGTCCCCGCGGCGTGGATCGGGATCCCGGCCAGATTTCGCAACCTGAAGGGAATGGCGCTTAGCACCGATGGCCGCGTCGCCGCGCCGATGGACATAGACGGGCGCATCAGTCTCTGGTCAGCTGAAACAGGCAAGCTGGTGAGGAAACTGGGGTCCGTCGCCAAGGGACACGTACAGGCGGCCAGTTACGGTCCAATGACTTTCTCCGACGACGGCACCTTGCTCGCAGTCGGAGGCGTGGATGGAATCGTTCGTGTCTGGCGTCCGCGTGACGGAAGGAAAGTTTTCTCCCTGGCGCTCAAGGACAGCGCTGACGCCGCCCAAGAACGGGCCAAGAATCCGCCGCGCTCGAACGAGCCGGGGATCCAACCATTGCCGCCCAACTCGTACAAGGCAACAAAGCAGGTCGTATTCAACCGACGCGGAACACTGCTCGCGACGACGAACAATTTCTCGTCGATCGTCTGGTCGATGAAAACGGGAAAGAAGCTCGCCGAATTCCCCGTCGGCCACGACTTCCGCCGTAAAGTCTTTTTCGTTGGCGCCGAAGGTCTTCTGATCACCGCGGATAGCGGGCGCATGACGCTTCGCTCGTACCTGGACGCGACTCCGGGAACGCGACCCGGCACGCGGGCAGGCGAGACCGACAATGTGACGATGAGCCCCGACGGGCGAACGATGGCATATGGAAGTTGGGGCGATTCTGTAACTCTGTGGTCAGTGGCCGAGGGCCGGGGCCGGGTGCTGCGCATTCCGGGATTCGGTTCGGGGGTGATGGCGTTCAGTCCCGACGGCAGTACCATCGCAATCGCCGGGAGCTCCGGGCTCTACACGTACGATACGCGAACCGGCGCGCCGATCAGAGTGTTCCATAACTTTCCCAATGGGCTGTCAGGCGCCTGGTTCACGCCCGACGGTAAGGCGATCGTGACCGTCTCGCACTTCGACGACCGGTTCCGAATCGTCTACGTCGACCCCGCTGCGCGTCCAGCAGCACAACCAATCTTCGACGATTCGCTGACGGCAAAACTCCCGCTCGGTCCCCCGCCCTCGACTTCTCCCCGAACGATTGGTGGCATCGTCACCGGCCCCGGCCCGAACCCGCGCGCGGTCGCGGGCGCCGAGGTAGCAATCAGCGACGGCGCCGCGCCGGATTCCGTCATCGCCCGTGCGACGACGTCGCCAGGCGGATACTTCTCGTTCACTGGAATCAGATTCAGGCACGTCCTCATCCGCGTGCGGAACCCCGGTTTCGCGCCCGGCGTGAAATACATCCACGTGAATCGCTGGGAGAACGACGGACCCTGGGGGATCGAGCTCACGCCCGAAACGCGTCCCGCTGGATCCGCAGTTGAGAAGTCACACTGAGCCACAGCTAGTCCTTCACGTCGCACCGATGTTTGGCGTCGGCTGATTCGTCCGAGTTGCGACAATTCACCAGCACTTGTTGTGACGAGCTGACGTCTCCAGGCCCATACTGCGACAAAGCAGTGTGTCGGACCGTCTGCGAGAAAGTCACCCTGGTGGGCATCGTCGGAAAGATATAGCGCACTGCTTCAGCGCCACGAATGACGAACACCAAGCTGCCGTTTTCGATTGTTGCGAAGACCTTGGAGTGATCAGTGTCCGGATCTTCGAAAACGGCGCCGTCGCACGTTGTGCACTCGACCATCGGTTGAAGGGACACGCCGGAGATGAGCTGCTTGAGCGATCCTTTCCGTGGACCGCCGGCTTTCCAGCGTTTGATCAACCAAAGCAAATACGGCGCTTTGCCAGCGGAACTGTCGGCAATCTTCCACTGCGCACCCCACATGTACTCGGCGCTGCCTGCGTAAGCACCCTTCAGCGGCACGTCCCACTCGTACGCGTCGGGTTGCCGCGGAAATTCGAAGCGCGCTGAATCGCTGCTGATGAACGCCTGCGCTCCCGAGAGCGGGTTCGGTGCTGCCGGCGCTTCCACTGCCGTCGTATCGCAGATCCCAAAATTCACCGAAATGTTGACGGTGGTATCCATGCCCGGCATCACGCCAATTGGCTGAATCTGGGCTCCATGCTGTTGGCCGGGACAGGGCACGACCATCGTCATCCCTGCGTTGAGTGGCAGCTTGGTAAGCGTATAGTGGCCCGCCGCGTCGGTGCGAACGGGCGGGTCTGTGACGTTGATGCCTGAATTGAGCACGCGGCGAATGATGATGTCAAAAAAGGGAATCGGCTTCCCGGTGACGTCGTCGGTTACAACCCCCTGCACACGCCGCGGCCGGTAGGCGATCGGACTTACGTCGGCACCGACGTATCGGAGCGGTTCGACTTCCACGTACGGTTGCTTCTCGCCCGGAATTCGCTCGGCGATCTGCCAGGTTTTTCCTGATCGAGTTAGGAACCAGGTGTCGCGGCCGGTGCAGGAGTTCCCACAGGCGTGATACGTGTTGACCAACGCCTGCGACCGAGTTGAGTTGAACGTGATTCTGCTGACGCCGAGCATTCCCCACGCGCCCGGATACTTCTTGGCGAAAGCGATCCAGAACGGGAAACCCGTCTGCTCGACATCGAGGGCTGTTCCGCGTTCACGCAGCGCTGGCACCGAATCGAGCGGAAGCGTCGAGATCGGGACACGATACCTGGATATCGCGTCGAACGGCGCGCGGATGCCGCCGAGGAACGAGAACCTTTTTACGAGTGCAGAGTCGATGACGCTGGTATGCGCTGGAATCTGGTTCGATGACCCGAACCAGTTGGTGAGGACGATGCGTTTGGGTCGCTCGGCGTTCACCCAGTAGAGGCTGTCGAGAACGATGCGATAAACGCCCGCGCGCGCGGTCGCCTCTGAGGGGACGCCCGGTCTGTCGATGGGAATGATCTCGGAATCCTTGGGCTTGACGCCGGCCGGTCCGGTGTATCGACCCCACGGTGAATAGCCGGGATCGACTTCCTCCGGAATTCGTTCGACGACGCGCCAACGTCCCTTCGTCCGTTTGAGAAAAAGAGTCTCGTGGACGCGGCAGTCCTCGCCGCACAACTGGTGTACCTGGACGAGCGCCTCGGTAAGCCGGTTGTTGAATCCGACCTTCGACAGAATCGTCACGCCCCAGGCGCCGGGGTATTTCCGCTGCAGCTCGGAGTAGAATCCCCAACTGTGTTGCGGGAGATCGGGCGGCATTGGGTGGGATGCGTTGAGCTCGCGCCCGTCCGCCATCATGCGTCGCTGGTCGTCGTACGAGATGAACACGATGGGGATCGGATACCCGAATTGGACGAGGCCGGGCCGCTTGCGTGTCAGCCAGGCGTAGGCCCTCAGGGTGGAGGTGTCCATCTTCGATTTATGCTTCCAGGGATCGCCGACGCATTTGGCGAAGGGGCAGGGTCCGCCCATGTGTCCGCCTTCCGCGCTGTCGATCATGATGATTACTGGCGGACGCTTATCGCCATCGAGATAGATCAGGTCGAGGACGGCGCGGTACACAGGAACAGCGTCACCGACCGGATAGAGCGGCGACTCGTTAGCGGTGTCGGCCCAGGGTGGTGTTTTCACCGGGGTGGGACTGAGTTGGGCGCCGCTGCTGGAGGCAATCGCAGCGAAGAAGGCCAGAAGGGCCGCAAAAGATTTCATTGATGTGAGAGGAACGGATTTTAGCGCGGTGAGATTAGCCCTTCAGTTTGTAGTTGATCCCCGTCGGAGGCTCCATATTCCCTTTGCCGCGAGGATAGCGGAGAGGGTCGATGTCGCCCCGAGCGCGATGAGAGTCCAGACCCAGAAAAAGGCTCCAGTGGAATTAGGGGCGATCCTGCCGCCAACCATTCCCTTCCCGGTCATGTGGAGGATAAGGACACCCAACCCAAGGATCCCTCCGATGAGCGAGATGACGTACCCCGATCGCCGGTCGCCGAGCACCAGCGTTCCGGAAAGCCAGACGACGAGGATGACCACGCCACCAAAGGCTGAGATCGTTCCGGGCTCCATCCCGCGGGAGACTTCGTCCGCCCAATGAGACGCAAACAGGAGGATCGAGAGCAAGGACGTAACGGTCAATGTGACTTTGTGGTTCATTGAAGTCTCCTTGTTGGATTCGCGGTTTAGCGCGGCGGGGCGATCAACGGCTTGCGCTTCGTTTCCTCACCGCTGCCGGTCGCACGCGAGCTGCTCGCTCCGACTCAAACTGGAGAATGTCGCCAGGCTGGCACGAGAGCGCGTCGCAGATTGCATTGAGCGTCGAGAAGCGAATCGCGCGCGCCTTACCCGTCTTGAGGATCGAGAGGTTGGCCAGCGTCAGACCGATCCGATCAGCGAGCTCCGTCAGCGTCATCCGCCGTTCGTATAGCAGGTCGTCGAGCTTGACGGCGATCGCCATGTCACACCGTCCCTGCGAGATCTTCGCGCATGAACGTGCCTTCCGCGAACACGCGGGCCAGCAGGAACGTGAGGAGTACGGCAAGCCAGCCGTTGATGGAAAAGCCGGCATTGATGTCGATCGGATGCTCCGGAGTCGAAATGCTCTTGACGATCGCGCCGACGACGAGACTGAGGAGCTGCAGCGCGAGCAGCGTCCACGCGATCTCCTGCAAATGCAACCCATTCGCGGCGACGAACGGATCGCCCGCGCGAACCGTCTCGACGATCGCGAGCAACCGTTTGAGGATGACGTAGTTCAGCGGGATCACGGCGAGGCCTATCACCGCGATCGCGCGCAAACCCAGGACTACCCGGTCTGCCTCGGCCGAAGGAGAGAGATCGAGCGAGCTCATGATCCATTGCCTGGTGGGCATGGCCACCAGCAAAACGACGATCGCGGCGCCACCAATCCAGTTCACGACGATGAGGATCCGCAGCACGACGTACGCGATCGGCAGCGCGGCGGATGACGATGCTGGGCCTGACATGACTTGCTACCCTTGTGATATATCGACTATCAATAACCTACTTATCGACTGTCGGCAAGTAGATATTGAAAGGCGATAAAGGCCGGTCCGCGGAGGCGATGCGCTTGCCCTCCCTGTTGAGGTCGTGTCAATTCTCCGGCTGCAACTGTCGCTGCTTAGCCTGGCGCCGACGTCACGCGCGGCGGGCGAGAGATGTCCGTTCCACCATGAATCTGCCGCCGATAGCTAATGGCAAGACACAGACTGCCTGTCTCGCTCGTTCTTCTGGTGCTTGTCACCTGCAGGGACAGCGAAGCGCCGCCCACGGGCCCAAAACCGCCGAATTCGCAGTCCGTGTCGGTGCTGACGCAGCACAATGACAACAGCCGGTCGGGCCTGAACGACAACGAGACCGCGTTGACCACCAGCAATGTCAACGCTCAGCAGTTTGGAGAGGTGTTTACGGTCACGGTGGACGACCAGGTGTATGCCCAGCCGCTGGTGGTCGGCCATGTGGCCATCGCCGGCAGCTACCAAAACGTCGTCTTCGTCGCCACGGTCAACAACACCGTTTCTGCGTTTGACGGTGACGACGGCACTCTCTTCTGGCAAAAGAACTTCACGGCGCCGGGCATGCGGCCGCCGCAACGATTCGACATGACGGGTGCGTGTTCCGGCTCGTATCAGGATTTCAGCGGCAAGATCGGGATCGTCGGTACCCCGGTGATCGACGCCGGGACGGGGACGATGTATTTCGTGGCCCGGAGTACCACGGGCAGCGCGTTCGTTCAGCATCTGCATGCCGTGAACATCGTCGATGGGAGTGAGATCGCCGGCAGCCCGACGCAAATCACCGCTAGCTACGCCGGGAGTGGCGACGGAAACGTCAACGGCGTGATCGCTTTCGATGCGCAACGCCAGAACCAGCGTCAGGGACTGACGCTGCTCAACGGAACCGTCTATGTGACTTTCGCATCCCACTGCGATTGGGGCCCGTATCACGGGTGGATACTGGGATACGACGCGTCGACGATGCAGCAGCGCGTCGTCTACAATGACACGCCCAACGGAGCCGCCGGTGGCATGTGGGAGAGCGGGATGGGCATGGCGGCGGATGCGACCGGCAACCTCTACGTGGTGACTGGCAATGGCACAGTCGGTGATGCTGGTGATCCAACGAATCCGACCAATCGCGGCTCGAGCGCCCTCAAGCTCACGCCGTCAGGTTCGACGTTGCGGGTGGCGAGCTACTTCACACCCTACAATTACCAGTACCTCAACGACCGGGACCTGGATTACGGTGGAATGGGGGCGTTGCTCATTCCCAGCTCGAGCCTTTACCTGACGGGAGGCAAGGACGGGAACCTGTATCTGCTGAACAGGGACGACATGGGCGGCTACTACCCATCGTCCAACCAGGTGCAGCAAGTCATTCCGCTGGGGAGCAATGCCAACATGCATTGTCAGGCCGCCTATTACAAAGGGGGCTCGAGGGAGTTCGTCTACGTATGGTCGGAGAATGATCCGCTGCGGGCCATTCCGTTCGACCGCGCCAGCAACCTGCTGAGCCTGCAGAGCCAGGTTGTGTCCGGCGCACCGGGGCCAACCGGTCAAAGCGGGGCGATCCTGTCGGTTTCGTCCAACGGCACCCAGGACGGGACGGGCATTGTATGGGCGTCGTACGCATCCACAGGCGACGCGGAACACACCGTAAGCCCGGGGATCCTGAGAGCGTTCGACGCGAATGACGTGAGCAGGGAGCTTTGGAACAACCGACGGGATCCCCGAGACGCGGGAGGCAATTACGCAAAATTCGCGGCTCCGACGATCGCCAACGGGCATGTGTACCTGCCGACGTTCTCCAACCGCGTCGTCGTGTACGGGTTGCGGTAATAGGCGACCCTACGGCGAAAGCCTGTTCGCCATCCCCACCGCGTCGAGCATGAACGCGTAGCGGAACGCCCTCTCGCGCAGCACGTCGTA
>JANMMF010000035.1:0-2493 GCA_031372985.1 Gemmatimonadota bacterium | reverse complement strand
TTGTCGCTGAAGCGCTGCGCCTCACCGACGCGTTCCAGCTCGAGCGCCATGGCATCTATCGACTGCTGAAGGTACTCGATGCGCTGCTCGGCCAGCTCTGCGCGCGGCAGATGATCCTCTTGAGGCGGCGCTCCCCGTCGCGCGAGCCGCCACCCCACGTATCCCGCGACACCGACGAGCAGCAGGAAGAGATGCAGCATTGCATGCATCTCCTCACGCATCGCCCAGGCGAACGCCAGGCCGGCAAGGTTGATGAAGGCGTAAGCCCCCGCGGCCAACTTCCAGAGCTTGGAACGTCCAATCATGTGAAACTCCCCACCATAGATAACCCTACGCGCCGGGACGTCTCTAAGTTACTGCGAACATTGACTTGACGACGAACAAGACGTTGGCCGGGCGCTCGGCCAGGCGCCGCATGTACCAGCGATACCATGCCGCTCCATAACTGACCAGCGTTTTCACGATGTGCCCCTCGGCGACAAGGCGGCGCTGGGCCGAGTCGCGAATCCCGTACAGCATGTGAATCTGATACCAGTCCTTCCCGACGCCTGACTCCCGCGCGCGCTCGGCGATCCGCTGGATCAGCGCGAGATCGTGCGTACCGAAGATAGGGACGCACGCGCCGATACGGGCTCCGTCCACCATTTGTGACGCGAGCACATAGTAGGCGCGGTCGGTGTCGCTCTTCCTCGCGAACGCCACCCCTTTCGGCTCGTCGTATGCTCCCTTCACGAGACGGATCATCGGGCTCAGCGGCATCAGCCGGGCGAGGTCTTCGGGTGTACGGTGCAGATATGCCTGAAGCGCCACTCCGGTAGCAGCGTGACTCTTCCTGAGGGCGGCGTAAAGATCGAGCGTTCGATCCACGTAGCTCGAGTCTTCCATGTCCAGCCAGAGCGCTGATCCGGTTTCCTGCGCCTTGGCCGCCAACGCGAGCAGATGTCCCTCGCAGTCAGCGAAAGAAAGATCGAGCCCGAGCTGAGTCGGCTTGACGCTGACTTGTGCCGGAAGCCCCATCGCGTGAATCTGATCGAAGAGAAGCAAATAATGATCGCGCACCAGGACCGCAGCCTCGGCACTGGTGATCGCTTCGCCGAGCTGTGTAAAAACCAGCCCGCGACCGCTCGCCGCGATTCGGGCACCGGCCTCGAGTGCGTCACCAACGTGCTCGCCCGGCATGAACGTCCGGGTCGCCCGCTTAACGAATGCGCTGCGAAGGGCGAAATCGTTGAGCCGTCGGCTTCGCGCCGCTGCGAGCAGGATCGAACGTCCGAACGCCATAGGATAGCTCCGCGAAAACGGCCTGGTCTTGTTAATTCCTCAGCAGCTGGTGCTCACGAAAGAACGCCCACATCAGACTCGTGGCGTCGACGCTGTTACTCGTGGTCCCGACGAACCATTCCGGCATTGGCCCGCCGCCCGGCCAGGTATGGCCCCCCTCCAGAACGGTGTAGAGCACCACGGCCGCGTCGTCAGCACAATTCGTGTATTCGAGACGGGTGACATCCGCAGCGACCACAGAATCGACGGGGTTCGATCCGCACCGATTTCTTCGAGCCCAATTCGCCGTCCATGCCCGGACGTCCGGAAACGGTCTGCTGACTACCCACGACGTACCGCCCTTGTACGGAGTAGCCCGATCGGCTGTCCCATGAAACGCAATCATCGGCACCGGTCGATTGTCTGTACACCAGCTAAACGGCAGCAATTGAGCAGCCGCCACCATCCCGACCGCCGCGATCCGATCGGACAGCGTGCAGGAAAGCACAAACGCCATGCCTCCGCCATTGGAAAGCCCGTTTGCGTAGATCCTCGTCGGGTCGATGTTGTAGGCCGCCTTCAGGGTGTCGATCAACTCCGAGATGAATCTGACATCCATCATGGGACCGGCTCCGCGACCCATGCGCCAATGCCTGGGCCCGTCGCCCCGGATTCCCGACGGGTAGACGACAATGAACCCTTGGGCTTCGGCCACCTTGTTCCATTGACTCGTTTCCTCTTGAGCGGCCGGCCACATGGCCCCGCCGTGCATGCTGATGACGAGCGGCGTCGGCTTGGTGCGGTCGTAGCTCCCGGGGACATAGAGCAGATACTCCCGCTTCTCGCCCGAAGAGACGATGGTGCCGTTGCTCCGATTCCGGACGTGGTAAGCCACTGCCTCGATCAGGACCAACACCACGGGCAGGTTGATGAGAGCCAGCACCGCGGCGAGGACAATCTTCCTGCTCTTCACGGCCGTCCTCCAAGTGCCGTCGACTCGCTAACAGACAACGCAAAACGGTTCACGCAAAACTTGGATCCCCCATATATGCCCCGTAGCCGGTTCCCGGACATCACCGATGCCGATTCCACGCGAGGGCCAGCGGTGCGGCGGACAGTCGGGCGAGCGGGATTGGCAGGATCGCGAGGAGCGCGAGCACGTAACGCGGGAACAATGGCGTGGAGAGTAGCCACACGAGCACGCCGTAGAGCGCCAGCACGACGACAAGCCAA
>JANMMF010000031.1:0-2812 GCA_031372985.1 Gemmatimonadota bacterium | reverse complement strand
GTTCACCTGCGAAGTGGTGATCCGCTTGTGCCTCTCGGCGTCGACCTCGAGGAGCAGCTCGAGAATCTTGGTCACGCGCTGCCCGCTCAGCGCCGACGTGAACACGAACGGCACGAATTTGAGAAAGGGCGCCTTCTCCTGGGCCTCCTTCTCGAACTTGGCGGCCGTGTTGTTCTCTTTCTCTTTCAGATCCCACTTGTTGACTACGATTATCAATCCGCGCCCGCTCTCCCAGGCTAGCGCCGCGATCTTGAGATCCTGGTTGTGCAGTCCTTCCACCGCATCCAGGACCAGAATGCAGATGTCCGATCGCTCGATGGCGCGTCTGGTTCTCAACGCGGAATAGAACTCGATTCCGTCGTCGATTTTCGACTGGCGTCGAAGGCCGGCAGTATCGACGAAGATTACTTCCCGGCCGTGGAACGCCATCGGCGTGTCGATCGCGTCGCGTGTCGTTCCCGCCTCGTCGGCCACGACGAGGCGATCCTCGCCGAGCAGACGGTTTATGAGCGAAGACTTCCCGACGTTCGGCCGACCAACGACAGCGACGCGTAGCGCGTCCGGCACTTCCGCGGCCGCGGTGGGAATTCTTTCGACGAGAACGTCGAGCATATCGCCGGAATTCTTCCCGTTGATTGCAGAGACTGGAACGGGCTCGCCTGCACCGAGCTCATAGAACTCGTAGAACTCAGTGGACGCCGGGTCGTCGACCTTGTTGGCAACCAGGACCCACGGCTTGCGCGCCTCGCGCAGAATGTCCACTACGCGTGAATCGCTCGGGTGCAATCCCGCCTTCGCGTCGACCACCAGCATCAGGAGGTCAGACTCGTCGATGGCCTGGAGCACCTGGCGCTTGATCTCCAGGTCCATTGGGATTCGTGGATCGTCGGCGAGCCCGCCGGTGTCGACCAGCCAGAACTGACGACCGTTCCACTCCGCGCGCGCAAAATGGCGGTCGCGCGTCGTGCCGGCCTCATCGCTCACGATGGCGCTATTCTCACCGATGATTCGATTGAAGAGCGCCGATTTGCCCACGTTCGGCCGTCCAATCAGTGCTATGACAGGAAGGTTCATGCGAGCACCCCACTGGCTTCTGACTCGAGGACGTCGATGAAGTCATAGGACGGGAAGATCGGCATGGGAAGCGACTCGCGCACGATCGCAAGCGTGTAGTCGTCGAGAAACACGCCGTCTTCGTTGATCGTCTCGGCGGGAATCAGAGCGATGTCGAGATCGTGACGGTTCGCGAGCGCACCGAGGATGTCCTTCCCCACCAACAGGCCGGCCGTCGTTATGGTCGGACCGAACAGCGAGTTTTCGGCGACGATCAGCTCGAACTCGGCGCCACTCGCCTCGCTGAGGCGGTCGAGGAGGGGCCGCATCAGCGGTGCCATCGCCAAACCGGTGACGACCCCGATGCGCTGGCCATCACGACGCCCGAGCCGGTCAAGTCCATCGGCGACCCGCATGCGAAGCGACGTAACCGCGCCAACACCGTTCTCGATCTGGGCGAATTCGCCATAGTGCTCTGGTCCGGGGAGCTCCAGCTCCGCGAGCATGTAGAGCTCGTCCGAGCCGAATACCCATCTCTCCCCGCGCTCGCGCAATGCGCGCTCACCATAATGCTCGACCTGATCGAGAATCGTGCGAGACGTGTTCCGATCCATTCCCTTTCCCGTGTATAGATGCGAAAACTGGGTCAGCCCTACCGGAACTACCGCGACCGACATGACAGCGTCACCCATGTTCCAGAGGTCCATCAGCGATTCCTCCAGTACTGCTTCGTCGTTGAGCCCGGGAACGATGACCATTTGGCAATGAAACTGAATTCCGCCGTTAGCAAGCCGCGAAAGCTGAGCCTTGATGTCGGGAACACGGGTGTTGTTGAGCAGAACCTTGCGCGCCTCGTGGTTAGTAGCGTGGACCGAGACGTAGAGAGGTGAGAGCCGGTACTCGAGGATGCGCGCGATATCGCGCTCCTTGACGTTGGAGAGCGTGGCAAAGTTCCCGTAGGCAAACGAAAGCCGGTAGTCGTCGTCGCGGATGTAGAGCGGCTTGCGCAGTCCCGGGGGCAGTCCCTCGATGAAGCAGAACTCGCAGCGGTTGGCGCAGCGTCTGACGGTGGGTGGCTCGAGCGAAATGCCCAAGGGCTCGCCGTCGAGACGCTCGAGCTCATAGATGACCGCTTCGCCATCAGGCTGCCTGGCCTCGATCAGGAGTTCCTCGTCGGCCGTGAGAAACTCCCAGTCCAGGAAGTCTGCCAGCGGTCTCCCATTCACCGTGAGCAGCTCGGTGCCTGAGCGGATCCCGAGCGATTCGGCGATGCTTTCCTGTTCGATTCGGGAGACCTTGACCATAGCTCAAGTAATTTAGAGATATAAGGAGCGAAGTCAAGGAATTGCCGGACTTTAGCTCACCCGATATTGCGCAACAATGGCAGCGTTTTCGTTACACTGGCGAGGTTGCGGCCAGCGACTCCAGCAGCTTCCTGGCCCGCTCGGCGTTGAAGCCCGGGAGCTTGGCTATGGCTTCCTCGCCAGCATCCCGGACTCCCTGGACGCTACCGAACTCCTTGAGCAGCTGGCGGCGTTTCACGGGCCCGATCCCGGGCACCTTGAGGAGCTCCGAGGTAACCGTCCTCATCGTACGGCGCTTCCGATTGTAGGTCACCGCGAACCGGTGCGCCTCGTCCCGAGCCTGCTGGAGGAGGCGTAGCGCTGGTGAGCGCCGCGACAGCTTGAGCGGCTCATTCCGACCCCACACGAAGATCTCTTCGTCGCGCTTGGCAAGGCTGATCAGCGGCCGATCGGTC
>JANMMF010000021.1:0-7730 GCA_031372985.1 Gemmatimonadota bacterium | reverse complement strand
CTCAGAGAAGTCGATCGCGCCAGGTAGCAGGCACGAGCGGGGAGTCGATCTCGATCGGCAGGTGATACTCGAACGGTTTCGGACCGTGGGCGCGAATCCACTCGACCATAGAGATGAGGCCGTCGCGCAACGAGACTTTGGTCTTGTACGCGAGCAGCCTTCTCGCCTTGTCCGCGGTGCAGGTCGCATGCTTCACTTCCTGTGGACGATCGGGGACGTAGATCGGCTTGAGGTCGAACGAGAGCAGCTCCGCCAGGATCACCGCCAGCTCGTTGATCGTCGCCGCCTCCTCATCGGGTCCGATGTTGATGATTTCGCCGGAGAGCCCCGGCAGGCTCCCCATCTTCAGAAGTGGATCGACGCAGTCCTGGACGAAGGAGAAGCTGCGCTGCTGTTCACCGTCACCGTAAATTATCGGTTGCTTTCCCTGCAGCATGCGGTTGATCATGATGCTGGCGACGTTGCGATACGGGTCGTCGTACTTCTGCCGCGGCCCAATGATATTGTGGGGAACGGCGATGACGTGTTCCATGCCGTGCGTCTCCGACACGTTGCGGACGAGCAGCTCGCCCGCGTACTTGGCAATGCCGTAGGGGTCGACTGGATTCGCAGGCTGGTCCTCGCTGAACGGCGCCCTTCCCTTCCCGTAACGCGCCATGCTCGAGCAGTACACAAAACGCTTTACCCGCTTGCTCGCCGACGCGGCGAGCAGCCCCGCTGTGTTCTCGTAAACGTGCTTGGCGATTATCGCCGGCGAGAAGACGCTCAGGCCTTCGGTGGCAATCGCACCGCAATGGTAGACGAGATCGACGTTCTCGAGCAGCGGCTTCATCGCTTCGACGTCGCCGCAGTCGGCCTCCTTGAACTCGATTCCCTCGGGAAGGTTCTGGAGATCTCCGCCAATCATGTTGTCGCAGCCGACGACTTCGTCGCCACTGTGCGTGTAAGCGTCGGCGAGGTGGCTTCCCAGGAAGCCGGCCACGCCGGAGATGAATACTTTCATTTTGTGGTTTAGAAGGCTCCGGTTCGCCTCAATACGGCGGGTATCGTCCGGAATAGAATACTAACGTCGAGCCAGAACGACCACTGCTCAATGTATTGGCGGTCGAGGAAGACGACATCCTCGAAATCGAGCACCTCGCTGCGTCCGCTCACCTGCCAGAGCCCGGTAATGCCGGGCTTGGCATCGAGCCGGCGGAAGTGGTGGTCCTCGTATTCCTCGAAGTCGGACTCGAAGAAAGGCCGAGGTCCGATGAGCGACATCTCCCCGATCAGCACGTTCGCGAGCTGGGGAAGCTCGTCGAGGCTCCAGCGCCGGAGGATTCGGCCGAGCCGGGTCGTGCGCGGGTCGTCCCTGATTTTGAAGAGGCGCGCGTCCCCAGTGTGATTGAGGTGCGCGAGGTCCTGCTTTACGGCATCGGCACCCACCTGCATCGTGCGGAACTTGAACATGCGGAAGCGCCGCCCTCCGAGCCCAGCCCTATTCTGGAAGAAGAACGGAGAGCCGCGCGAATCGAGCCTGATCGCGATCGCGATCGCGATGAGGAGCGGGGACAAGAGCAGCAGTAGAATCGCGCTCACCACCACATCGACGATTCGCTTCGAGATCAGGGCCCGCGCCTTGAGAACCGGGCTTCCGAGCTCGAAGAAGGGCTGGTCGTGGTGCCAGACGAGCGTCGGCCTTAGGCCGTAGACCCGTACCGCTCGCGCAGGAAAGAGGACCTGGCATCCCGAGTGGAGGCACTGCTCGATCAGGTCGTTGATGCGGCTGGCGGGAAGATCAGCGCACACTACGACCGCCTCGGCGTCGTTCGCCTCGATTACGGCGGGAAGACTGTCGATCGTGCCAAGAAAATCCCCGTCGCCCTCGGCATGCGTCGCGACGTAGCCCGCGACGCGATAATCGCCGCCGGGCGCCGCCACCGCCTGCTCGTAACGCCCCGCCTGTTTCGGAACGCCGACGAGGATCGCGATACCGGCTCCCCTTTGGCCCGGCCATACATCGCGCAGAATCCACTCCGAGAACTGCCGGACGAAAAACAGTGAGAGCCACACCGTGCCCGCCGTTGCCACCATCGGCAGGACAAGATCAGGCAGAAAACCGCGCGCGATTCCACCTGCCCAGATGAGGAGGACGGCACCGCCGACGGCGACGAAGAGGCGGATCGGGAGGTTGAGGGCGCGATGACGACTGTGGCCCCCCGTGGCAAAGATCGCGACGAGCGTGAGAGCGCCCAGGAAGACGAATCGAGTGCCACCCTGGACGAGCGGGGTCTCGCTGTAAGCGAGAGATCCATTGAACGTCTCCGCGGCGAGCCAGAGCGCGACCGCACGGGCGATGAAGATCGCGACGATATCGCCCGTCACCAGCACCGCGAAACGCGTTGCGACCCGGCCCGTGTGACGACGGACGGCATGAGGACGGCGCTCGCGAAGAGTGGAGCGCCGTTGAAGAGCCGGGTGAGGCAGGACCTTGGCCTCGGGCGACCGCGACGGGGCCGAGGTGAGAATCACGGGGTGCGTATCTTCATCGCCGGGCATAGGTTAGCAAGATTCTAGCCTGTCCCGCGGTTACCGATCAGCACGAGCATTTCCTTCGAGAGGACGATGTCCCGCTGCGCCGGTAGCGCCCGCCGCATATCGTCGTCGGTCACACCGAGCTTCTCCGCCCCCTCCTCGTACAGCATCGTTGCCTTGAAATAGGCGAGAAACTCATCCGCGGTCGGGAACGTCAGAAATGAATTGACAATCTCCTCGCGCATTGCCCCGAAGACCTCACGCGCGATGGGGAGGATCTCCTGCCGGAGTCGATCGGTCCGCACCAGCGTGATCGGATCGATCGCGGTGCCGGTCAGCCGCGCGTTGTACTCGTAGATTTCGTACGCGTTCCGCCGCGTCGGGCCGATGAGCACCACCTCGCCACCGGGCTCAAGCACCCGTCGCGCTTCGAGTAGCGTCGCCCGCGGATCGCGCGAGTTGTAGATCGCGAAATTCGAGAATGCGAGGCCGAACGAGGCATCGCCCGCCGGCAATGGGTCATCCATCGAGCCAACGATCACCTTTACGTTCGGCGCGTCGGCGTAGGTGGCGCGCGCGGTATCGACGAGGCCAGGTTCGCGGTCGATCCCCATCACGAGCCCGTTCGGGCCGACGTGACGCCGGTACATCCCGAGGTGATGTCCATTCCCACATCCTATGTCGAGAATCGCCCGCCGTGGCGCCCGGGACAGAAACTCCTCGATGAAGTCGTCGATGTCGACGTTCGCGAACATTTTGTGCGCGCGAATGCGAATGTCGAGTTTGTCGCGCTGCTCGCGGTAGCTCAGATCCGTCATTGTCCCTTCGATGTCGATCGCGGTTCGAATTCCACGTGCCGCACGAGCTGAAACGCTTCGGCGGCCTCCACATTCACCTGTGCTCCCCGCACTTTTGCCAGGGCACGAATAGTCGCTTCCGAGCGAGCGTGCGGCGCAGGCTTGAGCGCTCCGTCAAACTTGCGCAGCGCCGCGATCTTCGTTTCCAGCGTCCGCTCGACCGCCACGAACGCGTTGGGCGTGAAGCCGCCGGTTGCCGGCCAGGCCCAGTCAGTGGATGACGGAACCTCGAACAGGTAGATCCGCTCGATCAGCTGTGGGTCCAGGCCGCGACTCAATCGCTGCGGCAGTGACGCGGCCGCCATCGTCGTCTCGTATGTCACCCGGTGATCCACGTTCAGATCACCCGAGTAGTGCGTGAAGATCCAGGACGGCTTGAACCGGACAATAACTTCCTCGATCGCTTTTACCATCTCCAGGTGCGGGACGGTGTTGAACTGAATGTTGGGGAAGTCGTACGACACCGTTTCCCGGATGCCGACCATCCGCGATGTCTCGGCCGCAACCTCGCGTAACCGGGCGAGGTCGGGGCGCTCGTGCCGCGCATCGGCATTCGCACCCAGCACGCACGAGTAGACCTCGTGCCCCTCGTCCGCCAGGCGGCGAAGCGTCGCGCCGCAGCCGAGCAACTCGTCGTCGGGGTGGGCAACCACCGCAAGAACATTCATGAAGCCTGAGCGAAACCCGTGTGAGGTTGTCGGAAAATGTTTCGCACGTTAACGCAGGTCATCGCGCGAAACAAGTGAGCGCGATCACGGCACAGGCGAGCGAAAGGACAGTCCATAGAGCTGTTACGCTGGCGTGAGACCAGCCGCGCTGAACCAGGCGTTGATACGCGTGCTCCCGATGCGGTGTGGAGAAGAAGCGCTCACCTCGCGCCGCCCGGATCAGCAGGGTCAGGGTCGCATCAAAGAGCAATGGCACGAGCGGGAGAGCCGCGGCTATGAGGATCCCGTCGCCGGCCGCGCGCAACACCAGACAGGCAAACAGAAACCCGAGCGTCGAGCTGCCCACGTCGCCCATGAAAATCGTACCCGTCATGTTCCACGGAAGGAAACCGGCGGCGGCGCCGGCAATGACGAGCGCCAGTCCCGCCGCCGCCAGATCGCCTTTCTGCGCGAACAGAATCGCCATTGTCACGCCGGTGACGACCGCCGCCGACGAAGCGAGGCCGTTGATGCCATCCATGAAATTGTAGGCGTTCGTCATCCACACCGTCCATACGACGGCGACACCAAACAGTATGACAGCGCGCGCAGGCGCTCCAGCCAGATCGGGACGCGTCAGCGCGATCGTAACGAGGCCGCCTACGAGCAGCTGCGCGATGAACCGGCCGACGCGGGACAGTGTCCGTACCTCATCGATCGCAGCGAGCACGATCAGGACCACGCTTCCCAATCCCACGGCGGCGAGCGGTAAATCCCGAAATGCGCCCACCACGAGTGCACCGAGGGCGATGGCGATGACGATCGCGTATCCGCCGTTTCGCGGCGTCGGGACGGAATGGGAGCTGCGCGCGTTCGGCTGATCGAGAACGCCAAGCCTGCGCGCGATCGTCCGCGCGACCGGCGTGAGAATCGCCGAGACCGTCGCGGCGACAAGACCGCCGAGTATTTCCACGCTGCTCATGCCGCGCCCTTGTACCAGCGAGCGGTGGCGCCGATTGCCTGCGCTGAAGAAATGCGCGGGTGCCATCCGAGACGCTCCGAGATTCGCGTCGCATCGATCGAGAAAGTCCCGATGAGGCGCGCAAGCATGTCAGCGCGCCCGAGCAATCGCGCACCGAATCGGAGCGCGGCCGGCGGAACGGGCACGAGACGCGCCTTGCGGCCCAGCGCGTCGGCCATGATCCGAATCAAGGCGCAAGTCGAGAGATCCTCGCTGTCCTTGGCGAAATACACCTCTGACGATGACGAAGGATCGGCGGCACACGCCAGCAGCGCATCGACGAGATTGTCGACCGCGATCAGGCTGCGCACGTTCGCGACGGCGCCGAACGGCATCGGGACACCCCTGTCGACGGCCCGCAGCAGCGCGAGGAAGTTCGCGCGAACACCCGGGCCGTAGACGAGCGGAGACCTCAGGATCACGACGGATAGCGACGTCGTCCGCGCGACCTCGAGCGCCGCCTGCTCCGCGAGCCATTTCGACTCCGCGTACAGGCCAACCGGAACGGGCGTGTCGCTCTCGCGGAATGGAAGGGCGCCGGATTCGTCGCCCATGACTTTCGCACTGCTCAGAAAAACAAGCCGCCGAACGCCGGCCACGGCTGAGGCCTGGGCGAGGCTCCTCGTCGCGTCTACGTTGACGCGCAGGAAAGAGGAGTCCGACCGAGCCTCTCGGCCCAGGATGTGGGCGCGCCCGGCAAGGTGGATGACTGTGTCCACGCCCTCCACCGCTTCAGACCAGTCCACGTGTCCGGCGAGGTCTCCGATCACTACGGTGGGCGCGTTGTACTCGCCCCGTCGTCTCGTCGCGACGCGAATGGCGCGTCCTTCTGCAAGGAGTCGTGCCGTCAGCGCTCGCCCGACAAAACCGGACGCGCCCGTCACCAGCATCGTCATGCGAGCAGCTCTTTGTAAACCGCAAGGTGCGCATCGACCACCTGCACGAGGGAATATTGCGCGAGGACACGCGCTCTGCCCGCCGCCCCCATTCGCGCGCGCAACGCCGGGTCATTGATCAGCGTTCGGAGCGCCGCGGCAAGCGATTCCTGCTGCTTGAACGGGACGAGCAAGCCGCTCACGCCGTCGGCCACGAGCTCGCGACATCCGGGGATATCCGACGTTACGATCGGCAGCCCGCAGGCAGCGGCTTCGATCAGCGACTTGGGCACTCCTTCGGGAAGAAACGTCGGCAGGCACGCGACGGCCGCGCCGCGCAACACATCGGGAATGTCTTCGCGGCGTCCCCAATATTCGACGGCGCCTTCGTAGTGCCAGGCGCGAAGCTGTTGTTCAGTGATGCTGTCGGCATTGTCCGGATCGGGATCGCCAACCAATGCGAACCGCGCCTTCACGCCTTCCAGCCGTAGACGCCGAGCCGCGCCAACGAAATCTCCAATCCCCTTGGAGTGCAGCATCCGAGATACGAGAACCACGAGCGGCACGCCTTTGGGCGCGACAGCTGCCGGCGCGAACACATTCGTATCCACACCCGCGCCGCGAATCAGGACGCTCTGATCGGCCCGCACCCAGCCGCGACGAACGAATACCTGTTCGTGGGTTTCGTTCTGAAAGATCACCCGCATGTTGCGATGACGGAGCGCGGTCCGGTAGCCGGCGGCCAGCAACGTACTCATCACACCGGAGCTGCCCAGGTCGTGGCTGAAGTTCGATCCCATTCCCGAGATCGCGTTGACGACCGCTCCCACACCGGCGAGGCGGGCCATCGGTGTGCCATACAGCACTGGCTTGCTCGTCACATGGTGCACGATGTCGGGCCTGAGCTGACGGTACGTTCGGTAGAGACTGGCGAGCGTCATGGCTTCGGTCCACGGGCGAGTTCCGGATCGGGACAGACGCAGCGGCGCCCACTCCAGCCCGGCCGCTTCAATCTGTGGCACATGCCTGCTCTTCGGCGTCACGACGATCACGTCGTAGCCGGCGCGCTGCGCCGCCTGCGCGAGCGGGAGCCGGTGAGAAAGAAAGAAGCCGGCATGGTTGATGACGAACAGAATCCGCGGCCTCAAGTCCAATACCAATAGTCCAGGAGCTTCGTCCAATACACCCATTGCAGCACGAGGTATCCTGAATAGAAGTAGAGAGCCACTTGTCGTTTCCGGACAGGAAGACTCAGCATGGAAACGGCAATCACTGGCAGAAACGCCCCCCAGATTCGGTAGGACCAGGGGATGAACGGATTCATGGTCTCGTACCAGGCAAGCAGAGCGATGACGAAGACATTTCGCTTCACGTATGCCCCGCCGCTCGCGCACTGCAGATAAAGCAGGATAGCCCACACCGATGCCTGCAGGAGCGACCCTCCTCCCAGCGCATATCCCTCACTGAAGCGCCGGTCACCAAACAGGCCAAACACCAACTGCGCTCCCACTGTTACCGTCAGGCCAATGACAACACCGATGCCGATCCCCGCGGCGGCGAGCGTCTTCCCTCTCCATATGCGCCTCGCAACGTGAGTCAGGCCATAGATGATCAGGAGCAGGAGTGTCGAGGAATGAATGAAGATCGCGATGAAAAAGAGAGTGAATCTCATCGCCCTCGATCGAGTGCTCATTCCAATGATCACGAGAGACCACGCCAATCCATTTCGGATGATGGACATGGCGATGTCAATCGCCGTCGGGTTGAAGAGAAACAGCAGCGCAATTCCAAAATGCGCTCGCCGGAACAGGAA
>JANMMF010000020.1:0-14612 GCA_031372985.1 Gemmatimonadota bacterium | reverse complement strand
CCTGATGCGTCCCGAGCGGCAGTGAACAAAAAAAATCCCAGCCCCTGCGGTTAGAGCCATGACGCCTAACGGAACGTTCCGCGCTTTGTCCGCGTCTTCCGCGTGCTCCGCGATAAACCTTCGATCAGTGTGGCCAGCCCGAGCGGCTCTTGCCCAGACTAGCGGCTTGCGCCCAGCGCGTCGGCGTAGAGGGGATTGGGCCTCAGCTCGCCGTCGATCAGGATCTCGCGGTCCCACGGGAGAATGATCGTGCTCTCGGTAGCAATCGCGTGGAAATCGGGAGCATAATTACCCGTCCGGATCGACACCGCAGTCTTGATGTCGGACGCGCCGGCCTCGTTGACCGCCGAGATCGCGAGGCGCAAAGTGTCGCCCGAATCGCAGGTCTCGTCGACGATCAGTACGCGCCTGCCGCGAACTTCCTTGGGCGCGCTGCCGAAGATTTCCGGGTTTTCACGCACCTGCGACGCGTGGAATTTCCGACTCACAACGAGCGAATGGAACTCGCGGCCCAGGATGGCGGCTATCACCGCGCCTGGAATCACGCCGGCGGTCGCAATTCCGATCACGAGCTCCGGATCGTACGCCCTCGCCACTTTGAGCGCGAGTCCGCGCGACAGCTCGCCGAAGAACGGCCATTCGATTTCAAGCACGCCTTTGGTGGCGTCGACCGTGCGTTTGCGGGGTGACATTTCGCTCTCAAAGTGTTAGCGGAAAAGCAGTTAGAGTTAAGCTAGCCCTCTCACATCTTAGTCGGTAGATTCGACCAAATGTCATTCTGGGACCGTCTGACAGGTGGAAAGCCGAAACCCACGGGCGTGAACCTCGACTATCTGAACGAGGCGCTCGCGCTGGAACGCCAGGGCGATTACGACGCCGCGCTGACGTCCTATCGGCTCGCCCTGCGGCAGACGCCGAACAATCACAAGGTCCTCCAGAACATGGCCATCGCCTACTCGAAGCTCGGTCAGATGGACGAAGCAATTCGCTGCTATCGCCGGGCACTCGCGATCGAGCCCAAGCTGTCCGGCGCCCATTACGGGCTCGCGTTTCTGCTCCTGAGGCGCGGCGATGTGAGCGATGCAGTCTTTCATCTCGAGGCGTTTCTGATGGACCCACCCCGGAGCCCAGAAGCGGAGCGGTGGGTGACGCACGCGCAGAAGACGCTGGAAGAGATGAAAAGCGCCGGGCCTCAGCCCCCTTCCCATCCCGGCCAAAGGCTCAAGACGAATGAGTACCCTGGGATCGTAGAGTAGATGGGGGCGGTACTCTCAGTCGTAAGCCAGAAAGGAGGAGTCGGCAAAACCACCACCGCAGTCAATCTCGCCGCAGCGTTTGCGAGGCGCGGGATGAAAACGCTGCTGATCGACGTCGACCCGCAGGGATCGGTGCGCTACGGCGCGGGCCTCGCCCGCGGCCACGAGACAGCGGGCTTCGCTGATTACCTGAATGGCGAGAAGACGCTGCGTGAGATCATCCTGCCGACTGCCCTTCCCTGGCTCAGAGTGATTCTCGCCGGCTCTGTCGCTGACGAAGCCGATCACGCCGTTTATTCGCAGCTGGTCCGCGAGACCAACGTGCTTCATGACCTCCTGACCATGGCAGAGCAGCGCTGCCAGGTGGTCGTCGTCGATACTCCGCCTGGACTGGGACCGATCACGCGCAAGGTGCTGGGCCAGACAGAGCACGTGATCGTACCGCTGCAGTGCGAGCCACTCGCGCTCCAGACGACGCCGCAGATTCTCCGCTTGATTCAGGACATCGTCGCGACCAACGAGCGGCTGACGCTCGACGGAATCCTCCTCACGATGTACGAGGCGAACAATCCGGCGAGCGACAGGGTAGTTGATTATGTGAGAAGGCACCTTCCCGCCAACATCGTCTTCGACGTCGTGATTCCCCGAACCCCCGCCACCGCGGATGCGTTCGCCGCCGGCCAGCCGGTGGTCGTGCGCAGTCCCGCCGATGCCGCATCGCAGGCGTATGTGAATCTCGCGACGATGCTGGCCGATCGCCTGGTATGAACAAATCGCAGGTGTTGGCTGGGGCGTCGTCGGCGCTGCTATCGCTCGCGGCCTTCGCCTGTGGCGACGTGAGCGGCAGCTCTACTTCGGTGCTCTCGATCCAGTTCGATAGTTTAGCGTCGCCTTCGGTGGTCGTTGGCGATACTCTCCGCGACACGACCGGGGCCGTGATCCTGCCGGTAGTTCACGCTTTCAACTTCAATGGTGAGGAGATCACTCCCGTCACCGTGCGCTTCCAGTCGCCCGACTCGGGTGTCGTCGTTGACAGCATCACCGGGATCATCTTCGGCGACAGCCTCAGGTCTACCCCGGCCCGAATCGTGGCGACCGTCGGCAGCCTGCAGGCGATCCAGAGGGTGGATCTTACGCTCCGACCGGATCTCATTGCAGCAGCGAATGGCCGGGATTCCCTGTCCTACTCCCTGCTCGACACCACGCTCAATGTGTCGCCGCAGCTGACTATAAAGCTCACCCACGGCGTCGCTCCCAACGACAGCGTGGTGAAGCGGTATATCGTCAGCTTTGCCATCGTATCGCAGAGCAATCCGAGCCTCGGGGAGCTGGTGAACGACGCGGGGAAGCCATCCGTTGTTGACACCACGGACACCAACGGTGTAGCGGGACGGGCGATTAGGCTGCATCCTCTCTCCCTCACTGCCACCATCGATTCGATAATCGTGAATGCCACAGCCAGGTATCGCGGCACTGAGGTAAGTGGAAGTCCGGTGCGCCTGGTTCTCAAGGTGAAACCGCGCAGCTAAACCACGCATTGAGCAGGGGGAAGCGCTGATGGAAGCACGAGGTGGACCACGCCCCGCACCGGGGACGCTGACCAAGCTATTTTTCGATTCCGTCTCGAAGTTCAACCGGCCCGACGCGTTACAGGTCAAGGTCGCGGGGGCCTACAAGCCTATCTCGCACACCGAACTCGCGGACCGGGTGCGTCACGCCGCGCGGGGATTGTCATCACTGGGCGTGAGGCGGGGCGATCGCGTTGCGATCCTCTCGGAAAACCGACCCGAGTGGGCAATAGCCGATTTCGCGTGCCTCACCGCTGGCCTCACCGACGTTCCGATTTATCCAACGCTCCCGGCGGACCAGATCGCCTACATCCTCAAGGACTCTGGCGCGGTCGCGATCTTCATTTCCAACAAGGGCCAGGCGGAAAAGATCCGCGAGATCCGCACCCAGGTTCCGGGGCTCAAGACAGTCATCGGCTTCGACGATGTTCCCGGTTTGACCAACATGTCGATCGCCGAGCTGGAAAAGCGCGGCGCCGAGGGAGAGACGAGTCTCTCGATCGCGACCTACCGGGAAGATGCCCTCACAGTGAAGCCGGACGACCTGGCGACGATCATCTACACCTCGGGCACCACCGGCGAGCCAAAGGGCGTGATGCTGACGCACGACAACATCTACTCGAACGTCGCGGCCTCGATGAAGGCGATCCCCTTCGACGGGAACGACGTCGGACTCAGCTTCCTCCCTCTCTCGCACATCTTCGAGCGAATGGCCGGGCACTACATGATGTTCGCGACTGGCACCTCCATCGCCTACGCCGAATCGATCGACACGGTGCCGATCAACAAGCAGGAGGTGCGGCCGACGCTCGTTCTCTCCGTGCCTCGGCTCTACGAAAAGATGTACGCGCGCGTTCTGGAGACGGCGCTCACGGGCGGCTTCCTCAAGAAGAAGATCTTTTTCTGGGCTCGCGGCGTGGCGGAGCGGTGGGCCAATGAGAAGCTCTCGGCAAAAGAGCCCGGCTGGCTACTCGCCAAACAATACGCAATCGCGCAGAAGCTGGTCTTCTCCAAGCTCAAGACGCGAACGGGCGGACGCCTTCGGTACTTCGTTTCCGGCGGCGCGCCGCTCTCGCCCGAGATCAACAAGTTCTTCTACGCCGCCGGACTGGAGATTCTCGAGGGATACGGGCTCACCGAGACGTCGCCCGTCATCGCCGTGAACACGCCCGAGAACTTCCGCATCGGGACCGTCGGCAAGCCGGTCGATGGGGTCGAGGTCAAGATCGCCGCCGATGGGGAGATCCTGACGCGCGGCCCCCACGTCATGAAAGGCTATTACAACAAGCCCGAGGCGACGCGCGAAGCGATCGATCCGGGCGGCTGGTTTCACACCGGCGACATCGGCGAGCTGCGCGATGGATTTCTCGCCATCACCGATCGCAAGAAGGACATCATCGTCACCGCTGGGGGAAAGAACATCGCGCCCCAGCCGCTAGAAAACAAAGTCAAGACCAACAAGTACGTGGCGCAGGCCGTGATGCTCGGCGACAAGCGCAAGTTCCCGTCGATGCTGATCGTGCCCAACTTCGACCAGCTGGAAAGGTGGGCGAAGAACCGGAATATCATCTGGACCGATCGCGCGCAGCTTCTGCGGATGCCGACGATCCAGGCGAAGATGGAGAAGGAAGTGAATAAGGAGCTGGCGGGGGCCGCGCATTTCGAGCTGCCGAAGAAAATCGGGCTGCTCGAGCACGACTTCTCGATCGAGAAGGGTGAGTTGACGCCGACGCAAAAAGTGAAGCGTCGCGCGATCGACAAACACTACAAGGCTCTTATCGACTCACTCTACGACGATGCGGAGCGCTCCGGAATCACCGACTCGCACGCGATAATTTGACGACTTCCGGCGCCTTCTGCGCCACCCAGTAGTTGTCGTCGTGAGCGAGCACGGCCAGCTCGGCGGGTGCTGGAATCGTCACGGGCCCGACGATTCTCCCGCCCGGGCGAACCGCTCTCACCGCGGAGGCAACGAGCTTCGCGGGAAACCAAGCGTCGAGCGCTACTCCGAACACCGATCCCGGCGCGACCGGAATCTCCGTTCCGACGCGCAGCAGTCCGACCGTTTGTGACTCCTTGACTTCGGACGGAGCGTTGAGCGCGAGCACCCGGACCTCCGCCATTTCACTGAGCTCCTGCGCGGCGTACGCCCACACGCCACCGAGCACGATCGTAGCACCCGGCTCGGTCGCCTCGAGGTAGGCCCCGGCGCGCGTGGCGTGCTCCTCTCTGTTGTGACTCGCCGCGGCGCGCTCCGCCTCGCACGAGGGAACGGCGACACCGGCGCTGAAATCCGCGATCCCATCGTGGATCAGGTACTGCGCCGAACAGGACGGGCAGCCCAGGCTGGCTTCCAGGACAAATCGGTTGGAGACCGTCTGGAACGACGCCACCAGCCAGGTGTCCTCGTGCGCGTTGATGCAGCGCAGCAGGTCGATCAGCTCGATGAACACGGAGAGTGATGCATCAGGAAGGGATCGTCACCGCCGGGCGGCCGACTAGCTGTGCGACAGCCGCAGCTCATCGATATTGACCCGCTCCGGCTGGGCGAGCGCGAACATCACCGCCGCGACGACATCGTCGGGGCTGAGCATAGGTCGCGTGGTGTGCGGCTTGCCGGCGGGATCAGTGACGGTGACTGAATTCCAGATCTCCGTATCAGTCGACGCCGGCGAGATCAGCGACGTTCGCACGCCAGTCGTCCGCAGCTCGGCGCGGAGCACTTCGTGGACTGCCCGCAACCCGAATTTGGCAGCCGAGTAGGCGGCGTTTCCCGTGAAGATGGTCCTGTCCGCAATCGATCCGATCGTCACGATGTGACCGGCCTTTCGCCTTGTCATGTCCGCCAGAAACGCGCGGACGAAGAGAAACGGGCCCACGAGATTGGTGTTGATCGTCTCGACGAAGAAATCCGGGGTCGTCTCCTCGACGACAGAGACGCCGAAGATCCCGGCGTTGTTGACGAGGATGTCGGGCGCGCCGCCGAGCTCCTTCCTGATCTGCGCCGCCGCCTTCTCGACACTCTGCGGATTCGACACGTCGCAGATGAGCGGAATCGAGCCCATGAGTGGTCTGGCAGCATCCCTGAGCCTGACTTCGTTGCGCGCGAGCATCACGACCCGAACTCCCTCGCCCGCGAGCGCCGCCGCGATTGCCGCGCCAATCCCCCGAGACGCGCCGGTTACTACCGCGGTACGACCGCGAAGCGCCGTCAATTCGAGCCGTTGTGCGCGAGCCGCAGGAACTCGTCCCGCGTCTTGGGATCCTCGCGGAACGCACCCCTCAGCGCCGACGTGATCGTCTTCGAATTCTGCTTCTGCACCCCGCGCATCATCATGCACAGGTGATAAGCCTCGATCACCACCCCCACTCCCGCCGGCTTCAGCACTCGGCACAGCCCTTCGGCGATCTGCTCGGTGAGCCGCTCCTGCACCTGGAGGCGCTGCGCGTAGACGTCGACGATCCGCGGAATCTTGGACAACCCGACGATCTTGCCGTCCGGGATGTAGGCCACGTGCGCCTTGCCGAAGAATGGCAGCATGTGGTGCTCGCACATCGAGTAGAGCTCGATGTCGCGCACCATGATCATGTTGTCGTGCTCTTCCCTGAAGATGGCGCTGCCCACTACCTCCTCAGCAGAAGACCCGTAGCCCTGGGTCATCCACCTGAGAGCAGAAGCGACGCGCGCCGGCGTTCTCAGCAGGCCTTCGCGCCTGGGGTCTTCCCCCAGGAGCTCCAGCTCGCGCCTGACGAGCTCCTCGAACTCCTTACTTTCCTGTGTATCCTTATTTACCCGTGTATTCGACATAGTTGTTTTCGGTCTCCCACAAAGTCAGCCGGGCAAGCTTACCGGGCTGCACCTTGGGGGCGAGTATCTTCCAGAAGGCGGTGACGATGTTCTCGGACGTCGGGATGACGTTCTTCATGAACGGGACGTCGAGATTGAAGTTCTTGTGGTCGACGATGTCCACGATCTCGCGCTCGACGATGCTCTTGAGCTGCGAGAGATCGCATACGTAGCCCGTCCTGGGATCGACGTCGCCGTCCACGGAGACGTCCAACGTATAGTTGTGGCCGTGCCAGTTCGGGTTGTTGCACTTCCCGAACAGCCGCGAGTTCTCCTCATCGGAGAGCTGGGGATTGTGGACTCGGTGGGCGGCATTGAACCGCACCCGGCGGGTGACTGTTACGCGCGACATGTTTAGGGTAAGATATCGCAGAGCTTCGCCGCAGGTCAGAGTGTTCCTTATACAAAGAAGCTCCGCCGGGTCGAGTGGCGGAGCTTCAGAAAAAATGGGACGGAGAGGTTTTTTGAAGCCCGGTCGAATTTTTGAGGCCCTCACCCCGCCTACCGTCTTCCCCGCACTGGGGCATGACGTCAGCAAAGTTTATTGGACCCACTCGAAGGACTTGTTGGCTCAAAAAGTGAGTTCTCCGCCCCAACGATGATGGCGAATATTTTTTTGCAGCTTTCGCATTACTGACTGTCTGAACTTACCGGTCGTCACACTCAACGTCAACGTTTTTTCCCATGGATATTGGCATCATTGCAGCGATCGTAATGTTGGGCGTGTGGGCCTTCTTCACGTTCACCACCACGGCTCCCGGATGGATCCACATCCTGCTCACAATGGGGATGTGCCTCCTCATCTACCGCATCGTCGTGCGCGGAACGCGAGGCGTGGATCGGGGCGGTAAGGGTTGATGCGCAGCCGCGGGTCATACTCCTACGGGAGCGAGGGACCCGCCACCGCCGTCGCCGAGCAGCCTCTGCCTCACTCGGTAGACAAGAAAAAGCCGGTGCTGGTAACGGGTGCAGCCGGCCTCGTCGGCATCCATACTTGCCGGGAGCTGTCGAAGCACGGCTGGCAGGTGAGAGCGCTCATCAGGGATCCGACCAGAGCTGCGATGGCGTTGGGTCAGCTCCCGGTGGAGTTTCGGGTCGGAGATGTCCGCGATGCGACCGCGCTCCGGAGCTCCCTTAGCGGCTGCGGCGCCGTGGTACACCTCGCCGCCATCGCGGTCGAGAAGAAGGGTGATACCTATGCCGAGTCCAACACGGCGGCTACGGAGCGACTGATCTCCGCGGCGCGTGCAGAAAGTGTTCAGCGGCTGATCTTCATGTCCCAGAACGGCGCCGACAGCCGCTCTCCGCATCCATTTCTCCACAGCAAGGGAGTCGCGCAGGATTCGGTGAAGACGAGCGGTCTGCGCTGGACCATACTTCGCCCGTCGGTGATCTTCGGCCCCGAGGATCAATTCGTGAACGTCCTCGGTCGCCTGATCCGTCTGACCCCGAAAGTTTTTCCTCTGCCCGGAGGAGGGACGGCGCGCTTTCAGCCGATCGCGGTGGACGACGTCGCCCGCGTTGTCCGCCTGTCGCTGGAGAAGAAGGAGACAGTCAACCAGAGTTACGACCTTGGCGGCGCCGTACCGCTCACACTGCGCCAGATGACGGAGCGAATCCTCACCGCCATGAATACGCACCGGACGCTCGTGCCGGTGCCTGTTAAGATGCTCCGTCCACTCGTCGCGCTCGCTCAGCGGCTACTACCGAATCCGCCGGTGACGTCGAGCCTGCTCGATCTGCTGGCGCTCGACAACACCGTCGCGCACAACGCGCTTACGGAATACTTCGCCGTCGTGCCGATTCCGTTCGCCGCGGACGAGCTTCAGTATCTCAGGCGCATTACGGCGAAGAACGCTTTCAGGTCGTTGTTCGAGCGGCAGTAATTGATTCCCGTCATCGCCGTCTCAAGCCTCGGCAAGCGGTACGGCAGCGTCGTGGCCGTGGACGACGTCTCGCTCGAAGTATTCGAGGGCGAGATCTTCGGGCTCATAGGTCCGAACGGCGCCGGGAAAACGACTACGATGGAGTGCGTGCAGGGCAGCCGCGTCCCCGACAAGGGGACGATCTCGGTGCTCGGCCTCGATCCACAGCGTGATGCCAACGCGCTCCGTCAGCGGATTGGAGTGCAGCATCAGGAGGCGCACCTCCAGAAGCGGATCAAGGTCTGGGAGGCGGTCGACCTCTGGCGCTCACTCTACACGCGCGTCGTAGACACCGACGCGCTTCTCGCCCGGCTCGGGCTCGAAGCCAAGCGCAACGCCAGGTTTATGACGCTATCGGGCGGACAAAAGCAGCGGCTCTTCATCGCGCTCGCGCTCATTCACGAGCCCGAAGTGGTATTCCTCGACGAGCTCACCACTGGGCTCGACCCGCAGGCGCGTCGCGCGATCTGGGGCCTGGTGACCGGCATCAGGGACCGGGGTACAACGGTGTTCCTCACGACGCATCTGATGGAAGAAGCCGAACGCCTGTGCGACCGCGTCGCCATCATCGAGCACGGACGCCTGATCGAGGTCGGCACGCCCGACGCACTGGTGCGGAAGCACTGCCCAGAACGGACCGTGGTGTTCACGAGCGATGATGCCAATGTCGCTGACCGAATGCAGCGCCTGGGTGCGGTCGAGCTTGCTGAGGATAGCGGCGCGACGCACACGATTCGGGGGGTCGGCGATGATTTCGTGACCGACGTGATCAACTTCATCGCGCGCGAGGGCATTCGTGTGCGCGGCTTTCGCACCGAGATCCCCACGCTCGAGGACGTGTTTCTGAAGCTCACCGGCCACGGAATCAGGGACTGATGATGCAACCTCGGTTCCTGCGGGGCTTCTGGAAGCTCACCTGGCTCGAAACCAAGATCTTCGCCCGTGAACCAATGGGGTTCGTCGCGACGCTCGTGATGCCGCTGGTGGTGTTCATCGCATTGGGGCGCGCGCTCGGCGCCGGTCAACCGGCGGCGGCGGCCGGACCCGACATTCCCTTTAACGCTGCCATCCTGGCGGCGGTGGTGATCGCGATCAGCGCGGTGCAGTCACTCGTGTCGATCATCTCCATCTACAGGGAAGGGGGCATCCTCAAGCGCCTCCGCGCCACGCCGCTCTCGCCAGTGACGATCCTGGGAGCCCACGTGGTGGTGAAGCTCGGGTTCACGGCGATCAGCCTCGCTCTGCTCGTGCTCGCCGGCCGGCGGCTCTTTCCGGGAGTGATGCAGGTGAACGTGTTCAGCTTCACCGCGGCCGTTCTGCTCAGTACCCTCAGCATCCTGTCACTCGGCTTCGTGCTCGCGAGCGTGGTGCCGACAGCGCGATTCGCTCAGCCTATCGGCGCGGCCGTGCTCTACCCGATGCTATTCCTGTCTGGATTGTTCTTTCCGGTGGACCGGCTGCCCCGCGCGCTCGAGGTGGTCGCGTACCTGCTCCCGATCACGCACGCCGTGGCGCTACTCCAGGGCGTGTGGGACGGATCGGGCTGGGGAGCGCACTGGGTGAACGCCGCGGCGCTGCTCGCGCTCTTTGCGGCGTTCACTGCACTCTCGACGAAGGTCTTCCGCTGGGAATGATTTGTGCGCCGATTGAACTAGCGCGGCCAGAGCCATCCGAAGGTGCCCGCCGTGAGCAGCGCGTAGATCAATCCATCCACCGTCGCTTTGGTAGTGATGCTCCAGGACCGTCGGTACCAGATCGACATCTGCCAGAGAGCTACCGAGTATCCGATGAACGCGGTGACTCCGACGAACCGGAAAACGGCTAGGTATGGCGAACCGGTTGGAAGCGCGCGCCCGGCGACGTAGGCGGCAAAAGCGCTCACCACCAGAGTGTACAGGAACCATAGTGTAAGATTCTGCTTCATCGACCACGGACCGTTGGGCAGGAACGTGACAATCATGTTCGGCCCTTGTCTCACTTTTTCGGCGAACTCCGGCGAGCGCAGATCTTCTCTGCTCGCCGGCCGCGGGATCATGTAGTCACCGGGAGGGATCGCCAGCGGTCTTACCGCACTCCTCAGCTGATCCTCGTTCGGCACTCTTGGATAGTCGTTCTTGTGCCATGGCGAAGCCATGTGGATGATCGAGCTCACGACGAAGACGATCACCGCGGAAAGCAGGATCGGAAGCCACAGCGTGAGAATCCCTACCATGGAGCCTCCTGGATGGAAAAAAGAACGGGCGGCCAATCAGGCCGCCCGTCGAAAACATCACAACTTGTTGCCTTCGATATCGTCGGCGGCCGTTGGATCCTTCGAATTCTTTTCCGGTCCCGAGGGGCCGGAAGCCGCGATCCAGACCAGAACTCGTGTTGTGTTGTTCGCGTAATTGCTCTCAGCGAACTGGTGGCACTTTCCAGTCTCCCGGTCTTTTGCTCGCGGGCACACACCGTTGACTGGTTCATACGCCGGGTTCACTTCGACTTCGATCCAATAGTCGCCGGCTGGTACTGCAGGTTGCCCGTCCCCGGTATCAAGCACGAAATATTGCCCACCCAGTTTCCAGACATAAGTGTCGTTCCAGCCCTTCGAAATGCCCTGGAAACCGTCGAAATCCTGATTCCCGCAGTTCCAAAAATTCCGAGGGGCGTCGCGGAGGCTGGGCAGGTACGGATCGGTGTCCAGCATGCAGAAGCCACGCTTGGCGGCCCGCCAGACTTGGCCGTTCTTCACAGCGATCAGCTTGTAGGTAGCGTAGTGCTTAAAGTGATAGTGGTTATGGCAAAGGTCGAATTCGTACAGTCCATCGTTGGCCGCAACGTGATCGCGCGGGTTCCCGATGAAGTTGTCGGCGTCTCCGATATTAGGCGTCGTAACCGTGAAGCGGAGGAGTCGCCGGTCGCCCGGCGCGACGTTGCCCTCTTCGGCGCTACAGAGACCTGCGGGGATTACCTCGTTCTTCACGCGCCAATGATTCTCGGTCGCCTTTGGATCGACGATCAGATCGACCGAGCCAACAAGGTCGATTCGGGATGGATCATTGAAATTGGCAGCCGGCTGCGGTGCGACCATGGATTTCACTCGCTCGCCGTCGGACGGAGAGCAACTCAGAATCAGGGGGACCAAAAAAAGGAGCGAACGTAGGTTCATACTATTCTCGGCGAAGGAGTTGGCGGGAGCCCCAGGCGTCATTCAGGGAGAGTTCGGCCGTCTAAAGTCGCGGCGGGCAGGCGGGCGCGCAAGAAGAAAATGGGCGGTCTGATCGTCGGAAGCTTGCCTGGCCAACAGCTCAGACTAAAGCTCTCGTTTCTTCATCTGGCCAACCGCGTAATCCACCGCTCTCGCCGTCAGCGCCATGTAGGTAATGCTCGGGTTCTGATTGGCCGTTGAGGTCATGCACGCGCCGTCCGTCACGAACACGTTCGGGACATCCCACATCTGGTTGTGCGCGTTCAGCACGGAGGTTTTCGGATCGCGTCCCATGCGAGCGGTTCCAGTCTCGTGGATCACCAGCCCCGGCGGGTTGTCGTCCTTGTACGTCCTGATGTTGGTCGCGCCCAATGCCTCCAACATCTCCGTTGCGCCCACAACCATGTCCTCCTGCATCTTTTTTTCGTTGTCGCTGTAAGCGCAGTTCACACGAAGCGCGGGAATCCCCCACGCATCCACGAGATGCCGATCGATCTCGACGTAGTTCTCGTGACGGGGAAGCATCTCGCCGAATCCGCCGAGATTCAGCTCCCACGGTCCGAGATCGTTGATGAGCGATTTCTTGAATGCTGCACCGAATCCCGGCATGTCCCCGCCTCGCTCCCACCCGGCACGCTCCGCCCGCCCTTCGAACCCGTACCCGCGCAGAAAATCGGGATGCTTGGTCTTCACGTTACGGAAACGCGGAACGTAAATCGCGTCGGGGCGCCTCCCTACTTCCATGCGATCCTTCGCCCACGGGAGTGTGCCGGTCGCGCCGCCATCCATGATGTGGTCCATCAGGTTGTGTCCCAGCTCTCCGCTCGAGTTACCCAAGCCCGCGGGAAACTCGGCCGTCGCAGAGTTGAGGAGAATGCGAGTGGATTCCAGCGCCGAAGCGCATAGGAAGACCACCCTGGCCTTGACGTCGAACATCTCCCTGGTGTTGCCATCCACTGCCCGCACGCCAGTGGCCTTCTTCGTTCGCGGGTCGTAGATGACGCTGTGCACGACGCTGAAGGGGCGGAGCGTCAGGTTACCTGTCTTCCTCGCCGCCGGTAACGTCGCGTTGATGCTGCTGAAATACGAGAGCGTTACGCAGCCACGGTAGCAGGTCCCGCACAGGTGACACTTCTGCCTGCCAAGATGGTCCGCAGTCAGAACGGCAAGACGCGCGTTGGTGATTAGGCGCTCTCCGCCAAATTTCGTCAACAGGATGTCGCGCGACTTCTGCTCCGCTGCATTGAGCGGCCATGGCGTCTGGAACTCGCCATCCGGCAGATGCGCGAGGCCCTCGCGACGGCCCTGGATGCCGACAAACTTCTCGACGTAACTCCACCACGGCGCAAGATCGCGATACCTGAGCGGCCAATCGACTGCAATCCCTTCCTTCGCATTCGCCTCGAAGTCGAGATCGCTCCAGCGGTACACGCACCTGCCCCACATGATCGAGCGCCCGCCGACCTGACGTCCCCGTATCCAGGAAAAGTCTTGTCGGCGGGATACGAGTATGGATTGTCGAGATCGTTGACGAAGAACTTACCCGCGTATTCGTCGCACGCCCCGCATTGGCGCTGGATCGGTTGATACCGCTCGAGCCGCGTGCGGTCGCCCATTCCCCTGTACCGCTTGTCATAGGGCGCGACGTGCTCTACATAATCGACTGCCGGATCGATCGGCCGGCCCGCCTCGAGCACTATCGTGCGAAGCCCTTTCTCGGTCAGCTCCTTGGCTGCCCAACCGCCGGATATCCCGGATCCGACGACGATCGCATCGTATGTCAGCGGTGGCATTTCTCTACACCGCCGGAGTGAACGGGACGTTGCCGTCGTAGCCGTTGAAGAACATTCGCGTCTTCAGGATGTCCTGTTGGACCACTCTGGATGTGAAGTAGCCATACACGGTAAGCGCCTTGAGCCGGACAACCGCGTGTCCCGCGCCGGTCTTGTCCGTGCGCTTCACGTCGAGCGTTGTGAATAGCTCCAGCCTGCCGGCCGGCAGCATGTCGACGAAACGAGGCGTACCGAGGGCGGTAGCCCGCACATCGATGTCAGTGAGTCCGGCGAGAAACGTGGCTCTCTCCTCATCACTCGCCCATTCGGTGAGAATGAGATCGATGAACTCGGGCACCTTGACGCTCGTCGCCCCGGGCGTGTCCGTCTCAGGGATAATCATCTCGGCGATCATCGTCACCAGGGCCTGCTGCTCGCGGTTCAGAGTTCTGAACGGCACATCGCCAATGCGGCGATGGAGACTTTCCCCGAGCGCGATCGCCGCATCAGCGCCGCGCGGTAGGAAGGGCAGCGCGAGAGCTGCACCGAGGAAGCGTACGACTTCGCGTCTTTCCATACGAGGATACACGATTGGAGGCGAGTCGAACGTAGGGGACGGTTGGAGGCACGTCAAGCAATCAACTGCTAAATGCAACCGAACAGGCGGGAGGTGTCAGTGGCAAAGTTCTTAGTTTGCTAGTTCACTACGTCCAGACTTTACTGAGCGCCATTCTTGTTACAAGCAACTGCTTGTACCCTGATCCGATAGAGGGGAGTCTGGGCGTCGTGCACTAACATCCTGGCAACTACACTACTGAGACCTCCCGCCTGTTCAGTTGCAGTTGACGGACCTCCCGCCTGTTCAGTGGCAGTTGCGTTTGCAGTTGTGGTTCATTCGAAACGGACCTTCAGTACTGCCGGATCTGCCGGCGGGTACCTGAGGTCGAGCTTCTCCATCGCATCGGCGATGGTGCGCGCGATCAGCCAGTTGCGCACATCGTTGTCGTCCGCGGGAACTATGTACCACGGCGCCCATTTGGTGCTCGTGTGGCGCAGC
>JANMMF010000005.1:0-2066 GCA_031372985.1 Gemmatimonadota bacterium | reverse complement strand
GCCCTGCGCCTGCTGAATGGCGGACGTAAGCGCCGCACGTTGCGAATCCTGTAGTCCAATCTCGGTCTGGTGCTGCATCACCAGCTCCGGCGGGAAGAAGTTGCGTCCCCAGTCGTCCGGGCCCCCGCTCGGGCTGCGCTGTCCCATCGGCGGCCCCTGCGCGCCGAGGTTTGCGGCGCCGAGCACAAACGCGAACGCAAGAATTGAACGTCTCATGGTCAGGTTCCTCTATTCGAAGGTGTAGGAATCATTTTGTCGAGCACGGACTTGCTGAGCGCGGGCATCGTACCGAGCAGCTCGCTGCCCGGTGTCCGCAGGAGAACGTCCGTCGGCGCGCGCCAGGTCGCGATCGCAGGCGTGGCCGCGGAAACCGAGAACGATCGCGAATGCGCCAGCGAGAACGCGATGATCGCGATGGCCGCCGCCGCCGCGATCACGAACGGCCGCACCGGCCGCGTCGCACCCCAGGTCTCTCTCGCGCGCGCACGCCCGTAGGTCTGTGCGAAGCCTTGTGCGCGCACTCGCTCGGCCTCGCGCAGCTCCGCGAACCGATTTCGAATCTCCGTTTCGTCCATCATCGTCACAGCTTCCCGTCGCCGAGCAGCACAGCGAGGTGCGCCTTGCCACGCGCATAGTGCGTTCGCGCTGAGCCAACACTGACGCCCATCACAGCCGCGGCTTCCTCGACCGTCAGGTCATGGTAGAACACGAGCTGGAGCACCTCACGCTGGCGTGCTGCCAACCGAGCGAGCGAGTGTCGCAAGCTATCGCACCGCGAGTTTCGCTCGACCTCCGCGTCGGGCGGGGCGGGCGACGCCGGGATCAGGCTTGCGGCTTGGCGCGTTAGCAGCAACCCGCGCAGCCACGTTTTGCGCCGCTCCGACACTGCCGTCCGACGAATCACACCAAAGATCCAGGTCCGAAAGCTCGACCGACCGTCATAACGCGCACGCCCATCGAGCACTTTGAGATACACGGTCTGCAGCACCTCCTCGGCGTCGTCCCGATCGCGTCCACAACAAGCCATCGCCCAGCCGAAGCAGTCGGCGTGCACCCGCTCGAGCTGTCGTTTCAGCTCGATCTCGTCCATTGCACGCTCCTCGGCTTGGGCGTCTCCGAGAATGAGTGGCGTGAGCGCAGTTTCCATATGACAGACGAGCTAACAAAAAGAGAGACAGCCCGATAGGACATCTCCCTGGTACCCTAAGACGGCCGTCCCCCCTGTCGACACAGAGGGACATGTTGACGGAGCGGGCGCGCGCGCTTTTGATGCTGCACAAGCGCCCTCCACGTGTTATGCTCGGCGTATGGCCGACTTTACCGCCGTGACGAAGCCACAGCTCGAACGCATCGTCGACGCGATCCGCGCCCACATCAGCCCCGAGCTCATTCTTCTGTTCGGAAGCCGGGCGACGGGCCGCGCGCGCGAGGACAGCGATTACGACCTGATGGTCGTGCTGCGCGATGGAAGCGACCTCGAGCGCCATCGGCGCGACGCGTGCGATGCGTTGGGCGCGATTGGGATGGGAGCCGACGTGCTCGTCAGGTCGGTATCGGATTACCAGCGCCGCCAGGCCGACACGGGCTTCCTGGATTGGCTCATATCCCGAGAGGGAGTGCTTCTCTACTCGTCGGGGGTGGTGCCGCAGCGTTCTACGGCCCCCGCTCGCGTACGCGAGGAGTCGAGAGAAGGGTTGCGCGCCTGGATCGAACGCGCTGCGGAGGATTTTCGGGCCGCGGAGTTGTCCATGGCGCCTACAGATCCCGCGCCCGGAGCGATCTGCTTCCACGCTCACGCATGTGCAGAGAAACTCCTCAAGGCACTGATCGTCAGGCGCGGCAGGCACCCGCCACGCACACACGCGCTGCCCGAGCTTCTCTCGCTCCAGGGACCAAGCGTCCGCGCGGATAAGGCGCTGATCGCAGCCTGTGCGCTGCTGCAGGCACTGTATCCTGGCTCTCGATATCCCGAGGAGCCGCTGCCAACGCTCGATGACGCGCGACGCGCATTAGACTCCGCCAGGCTCGTGCGCGATCGACTCCTTCCCCTGCTGAGCCGCACTTAG
>JANMMF010000351.1:0-14032 GCA_031372985.1 Gemmatimonadota bacterium | reverse complement strand
AAGCCGCAGACCTACATGAACCTCAGTGGCCAGGCGCTCAAGAACTACGTCCGGCGCCCATTCTGGAGCGCCACCAAGGACCTCCTGGTAGTTGTGGACGAAGTGCAGCTCCCGGTCGGCCGTTCCCGCATCCGCGCCCGCGGCAGCGCCGGCGGACACAACGGACTCAAGAGCGTCGAGCAGGCCCTCGGCTCGCAGGAGTACGCCCGCCTCCGAATCGGGGTGGGGCCGAGCGAGGAGCGGAAGGGGATATACGAGGACCTCGCCGACTTCGTGCTGGCTCCGTTCGCGCGCGACGAGCGGGATGATGTGCTCTCGCTCTTGTCTCCGCTCGCGGCCACTGTTGAAACGTGGCTGCACGATGGGGTGGAGAAGGCTATGAATCTGCACAACCGGGCGCCCGAGGCGGATTCTGATTCATAAACCGCGCTGCGGACTCGGGACTGCGGACCAAGTGCTGCTGACCGAGCACTACATTGCGAACTGCGGACGTACTGCGGACTCGGACTGCGGACAAATACCCAATCCGCAGTTCGCAGTAGGTCCGTAATCCGCAATTAGTCCGCAGTTCGTAGTAGCACCTAGTCGGCAGTCCGCAGTAGGTCCGCAGTCCGCGGTTCTCGTCTCTGTTTCACGTACATATAGCCGCTCTGATTAGGTTGTCTTGAATGCTAAAGCTCGGAATTGTAGGCCTCCCGAACGTCGGAAAATCCACGCTGTTCAACGCGCTCACCGCCGCCAAGGCGGAAGCCGCGAATTATCCGTTCTGTACCGTCGAGCCAAACGTCGGGATGGTGGAAGTTCCTGACTCACGGCTAAACGAGCTCGCCCGGGTCGTGCAGCCGAAGCGAACCGTGCCCGCTGTCGTGCAGTTCGTCGATATCGCCGGGCTCGTCAAGGGCGCCGCCGAAGGCGAAGGGCTCGGAAACAAGTTCCTCTCCAACATCCGCGAGACCGACGCAATCGTGCACGTCGTCCGCTGCTTCGAGGATCCTGACGTCACCCACGTCATGGGAGCGGTCGATCCCGTGCGCGACCGCGAGGTGATCGAGTTCGAGCTTGCGCTCTCCGACCTCGTCTCCCTCGAGAAGAGGCTCGACAAGACCCGACGCGCCGCACGCACCGGCGACAAGGAAGCGGTCGCCGAGCTGCCGGTGCTCGAGAAGGCCTACACCTTTCTGAAGGACGGCAAGGGGCTTTGGGAAGCTCGCCTTACTGAGGCTGAGAAGGCCGTCCTCGCGCCACTCACGCTGTTGACGGTGAAGCCGGTACTCTACGCCGCCAACGTGAGCGATTCGGAGCTCGCTGGAGACGAGGGCCCCCACCTCAAGGCGTTGCGGGAGGCCGTGAAAAAGAGCGGCGAACAGGCGGAGGTCGTTCCCTTCTCCGCCAAGATCGAAGCCGAGCTCGCGGAATTGCCGCCCGAGGATCGAGCTGATTTTCTCTCTTCCCTCGGACTGGAGTCGGCGGGACTCGACCGACTCATTCGCGCCGGTTACGAGCTGCTTGGCCTCGAGACCTACTTCACCGCTGGAGAGCAGGAAGTCCGCGCGTGGACGATCCATCGCGGCGACACCGCACCCAAGGCCGCCGCGGTGATACACACGGACTTCGAGCGCGGATTCATCCGCGCCGAGACCGTCTCCTACGATTCCTTCGTGGGGAATGAAGGGTGGAAGGGCGCGCGCGAGAAAGGCGCGGTGAGGTCAGAAGGAAAGGAGTACGTCGTCCAGGACGGCGACGTACTCCTCTTCCGGTTCAACGTCTAGAGGCACGCGAATACCTAGTTGCTCGGGCGGATCTGGTCGCGGATCTCGCCGCCTGGGTTCGCCGCCGTATGCACGTTCGCGTACGCGTTGCCATTGTTGAACAACACCCTCAGCGAATCGAGCTTGACGGTGGGACTGTTTGCATTCGTGATGGTTCCCTCCGCCACGAGCCCGTTTACGGTGCCGATCTCGTTGCCGGGGCCCCGGTTGGGCACGAACAGGTTAATGATGACTGGCCCCGTGTTGGGGGCGACTGCCGTCGCACTCCCGAGATGGATGTGCGACACCGTGACATTAGTCATGTTGGTCAGCGTCATGCTCCAGGTGATCACGGTCCCTTTATCCTCGAACGTCACGACCCCGCTGCCAGCGGAAGTGATTGGAGGGTTACTTCCTTCGTTCGCGGCGCTGAGGTTCGCGACGTAGGTCTTGTTCGTCGGGCCAGTGCTATCGTCGTCGCTGCAGCTCAGCGCGACAGTGGAAATTACGGCCGCTCCGATGATGCTTGCGGCTATTCGAACTCTTCTGCGCATTTGACCTCCAGGAGGGCGCAGGGTAGAAGCTAGGCCGGGCCTGGAGGGCAGAAAGGCTGCTGGCGCCAACGACTGCGGCGGTGCGGCGAGCAGTATGTCCTGGACGGCGGACGTCGGTGAGCACAAACTGCGCGAATTCCCTCCGAAAAACGCACGACAGGCGTTGAATTGGGCTCCCGGCACGACTAGTTTTCATTTCACAACGGCCGCGCCGCGGCCTTCACACCTTCCTCCCACTTCGGCAACCAGATGGGGGGCGGATTACGACCACAAGGAGGATTGCCTAGTGCCTCGCACATACGAGGCGGTGTACATCTTCGACTCTACTCTCGAAGACGCCGCCATCAACGAAAAAATCAGCCGCTTCCACGGAATGCTCGGTACCAAAGAGCAGCCCGAGGTTACGCATTGGGGCCGGCGACAGCTCGCCTACTCCATCGGTCCTCGCGAGAACGGCTATTACGTCGTCTCCAAGTTCGCGACCGAGCCCACCACCCTGCCCGAGTACGAGCGCGCGCTCAAGCTCGACGACGGCGTCATCCGCTACCTCATCACGCTGCACGAGCACGAACTCGGCGCTCCGCCGCAGTCCGAGGAAGACCTGGCCGCGGCAACACGCCGTGACGACGATGACGACGACGAGGATTGATCAATGAGAAGACCACAAAAAAGCTGCCCCTTCTGCGAGAGCCGCGTCCGCTGGGTCGACTACAAGGATGACCGTACGCTCGGTCGCTTCATCACCGACCAGGGAAAAATCCTTCCCTCGAGGCTGAGCGGCTCCTGCGCGCGTCACCAGCGCCAGCTCTCGACCGCAATCAAGCGAGCCCGGTTCCTGGCTCTCATACCGTACATCCGCGGCCACCAGGCCTAGATGGCCGACGCCGCCACGAGCGACACCAAGAGTCAGTCGTGGCGGCCGCTGCTGTGGGGGCTGGCTGCTTTCCTGTTGTTGCCAATGGTCCCACTCGGGGATGTGTTCTTCCCCGTTCAGCAGACTCTCTTGCTGTTCGTTCCCGCGCTCGCCGTCTGCTCGATCATCGGCTGGAAGTCGGGAAGCCGTGCGGCTCTGGCCGTGATCTGGCTCGGCCTCGCGGTCTGGATGCTGTTGCAGCCGGCTGGTGAACCGGGGACAGCCTACAGCCAGATGGCCCGCGCGTGGGCAATCGTGCTCGCCGCGAGCTTTGGCTTGGTCAGTCTTCTGAGCTCGGCGACTCCATTTTTCGTGCGGGCACTGGCCTCGGTTGGCGTAGCTATGGCCGTCGCGCTCACGATCGCGCTCTCCTCACCCAGTGGCATCGCGCGGTTCCAGCACGCGGGCGGGGAAGAACTGATGCGGCGCTCGGCGGCCACCCTCAATCAGTTTCAGCAGAAGTGGGACACCGAGCAGTGGAAAGACCTCACTGCAAAGGCACCCCTGCTGCAGTCAGCCGACGACTGGGCGGCGGAGATCGAGCGGGAGCTGCCAAAGCGCACGACCCCGCTCATTCCAGCCTTGCTGGCGCTGGAATCGCTGGCGGCGCTCGGCCTGGCGTGGGGCGTGTACCACCGGCTGTCTGCCGTGAAAATCGGACCGGCGCTCGGGCCATTGACTGAATTTCGTTTCAACGACCAGCTAATCTGGGCGCTGGCCGTCGGACTCACGCTCAGCCTGCTGCCCGCATTCACTGAAGGCCGGAACGCCGGCTTCAACCTCCTCCTCTTCTTCGGAGCCCTGTACGCGGTTCGTGGACTGGGCATTCTCGCCTGGATCTCGAAAGGGCGGTATCTGTTCATCATCTTGCTCAGCCTCATTCCGCAGGGCGTCTTTCTGCTCGGCCTGATTGCCCTCGCCCTGGGTCTTGGTGATACCTGGCTCGACCTCCGCCGTCGCGTCAAGACGGCCTGACCGTACGGTTTGCTTCGCGTTTGTGCTACAATTATCCGATTCTCAACGATCTCTGAAGGAAATTCTCCAATGGAAGTCATACTAAGACAGGCTGTAGAACAACTTGGACACCCCGGCGACATCGTTAAGGTTTCCGCGGGGTATGCCCGCAACTATCTCCTGCCCCGCGGGTTCGCCTACGAGGCGACGGCCGGTAACAGGAAGCGAATCGAACAGGAGCGGCAGCGCCTCGATCAGGCCGAAGAGCAGCGCCGTGGTTCGGCGCAGGACCTCGCGACCAGGCTCGAGCAGGTTTCGCTCACCTTCTCGGCGCGCGTCGGAGAGGAAGGCAAGCTCTTCGGCTCCGTCACTACTTCAGACATCGCGCACCAGCTCGAGGCACAGGGGTTCGCGATCGAGAAGCGTCAGATCGAGCTGCACGAGCCCATTCGCGCCCTCGGAGTCTACAGGATCCAGATCCGGCTGCACGCCGACGTCCACCCCGAGATCAAAGTCTGGGTCATCAAGCAGTAAGTGCCGGTTTTATGGCAGACCTGGCTGCGTCCGCGCGGTCAGGTCTTTTGTTTGAAATCTGGCGTGCGAAATGCGAGTCGGAACCCCTCACGGAACTTTATCCCGCTTGCTAAGCTACATAACAGAGTTGCGGCGGTTCGCGCCGCGAAGAGACCTTCACTGAACCGCATGGCTACATCCCTCCCATCTGTCTCCGCCCGTGAAGGCGCGCAGCGAGTGCAGCGCGCCGCCCAGCTTTGTCTGGACATGAAAGCGAACGACGTCGTCCTGCTCGACCTGAAGGGCGTCACCGACATGACTGATTACTTCGTCATCGCGAGCGGAACCTCCGATACACACGTGAGATCGATCGGCGAGCACGTGATCTCGGAGATGAAGAAAGCGGGATTGGCCGTGCATCACACCGAAGGTTTGCAACAGGGCCGCTGGGTGCTGCTCGATTTTTTCGATTTCGTAGTGCACATCTTTCATCCGACGCTTCGGTCGTTCTATCAGATAGAACGACTGTGGAGCGATGCGGAAACCGTGGCGCTGGAACCACAGGAGTGATGTAATGAAGCCGGTTCGGATTCTGGTCACTTTGGCCCTGTTGCTCTGCGCGACTCGCCTCGACGCACAGCAGTACTTTGGCATGAACCAGGTGCAGTACAAGCACTTCAAGTGGCAGGTCATCGAGACCTAGCACTTCCTCGTTCACTACTATCCCGAGGAACGCGCCGGAGCTGTAGAAGCGGCGCGAATGGCCGAGCGCTCCTATGCCCGGCTGTCGAAGATCCTCGACCACCAGTTCCGCGAAAAGAAACCGATCATACTGTTCGCGTCGCGCTCCGAGTTCGGCCAGAACAACGTGACCGGTGATCTCGGAGAAGGCACCGGTGGTGTCACGGAAGGCCTTCGTCACCGCCTGATCCTTCCGCTGACGGGAGACCTTGGCAGCTTCGAGCACGTTCTCGCGCACGAAATGGTGCACGAGTTCCAGTACGACATCTTCGCTCGCGGCAAGGCGGGCGCGAATCTGCAGACACTCAATCAGGTCGATCCGCCGCTCTGGTTCATGGAGGGAATGGCCGAGTACCTGTCGATCGGCCCGGTTCACCCGCTGACGGCCTCGTGGCTTCGCGACGCGGCGGTGAACGGCAACCTCCCCACGATCGAGCAGATGACGGAGCGCCCCGACAAGTACTTCCCCTACCGTTACGGCGAAGGCCTGTGGCAGTACGTCGGAGAGCGCTGGGGCGACGCCGCGATCGGCGAGATCCTCCAGAACGCCACCACTCTGGGCGTCGCCCGCGCGTTCCAGCGGCAGCTCGGACTGACGCTCCACGAGCTGAGCGACGACTGGCGCGAAGCGGTCAACGCCAAGTATCTGCCGCAAGCGGCGGCGCTGGACCGGCCGCGCACCTTTTCGCAGCCGCTGCTGACCGAAAAGAAGAGCGGCGGCCAGATCTTCCTGGCGCCCACACTGTCGAACGACGGGAATCGCATCGCGTTCCTCTCCAATGGCAATTGGAAGCGCGGAGAGCTTTTCATCGATCTCTGGCTCGCCGATGCGCGCACCGGCAAACGGATCAAGCGCCTCGTCGAGAGCACCACGAATCCCAACTTCGAGGAGCTGCGACTCCTCTACTCGCAGAGCTCGTTCTCCAACGACGGGCGCACGCTCGCGTTTACGGCGCAGCGCGAGGGAAAGGACGTCCTCTATCTGATGGACGTGGCCAAGGCGAGCATACGAGCACGTCTCGACCTGCCCGTTGACGCCGTGATAAGCCCGGTCTGGTCGCCCGACGATAAGCAGCTGATTTTCAGCGGAACTCGCGGCGGTATCAGCGACCTGTATATCGTGGACGCGAACGGCAAGAACCTCCGGCAGCTGACGAACGACAAGTACGGCGATCTCCAGCCATCGTGGTCTCCCGATGGACGGCGGATCGCGTTCGCAAGCGACCGCAGTCCCGAGACCGACCTGTCGATTCTCAAGATTTCGAAGTGGCGCATCAACGTGATGGACCTGCAGTCGGGAGCGATCGAAGTGCTTCCCGGTCAGGGCGGGCTCAACCTGAATCCGCAGTGGTCGCCGGATGGACGCGAGGTGGCGTTCATTTCAGACCGCACCGGTATCCCCAACGTCTTCCTTTACGATTTCTCAAATCAGCAGCACTACCAGATCACGAACGTCCTGGGCGGCGTCTCCGCGATCACGGAATACAGCCCGGCTATCACCTGGGCTCGCACGGCTGACCGGATGGCGTTCACCTACTACGAGCGTGGCGACTACACCGTGTGGGCGTTCGACAATCCGCGCGGTCTGAAGCGGACCGCGTTCCGTCCGACGGGAGTGAACCTGGCGTCCGGACTCCTCCCCACGGTGGATGTGCCGGCTGCTGCGGCGCGTCCCGGGCTCGATTCGCTGACGCTCAGGCCGCGCACCGGAGAGCCGACGTCAACGTATCGCGGCACGGGAGGAACACGACAGTCGTCTGTGCTCCCTGTGGCTGAAGCGGTGTCGGACCTGCCGCCCACCGTCGCAGTGCTGAATGCCGATCCGCTGTTCGGTCTTCCCGACTCGAGCAGGTTCAAGGAGCGGCCCTATCACGTTTCCTTCCACCCGGATTACATCGCCGATCCGTCGGTAGGCTACACGCCGACTTACGGCACCTTTGCCGGTGGCACCGCCTTCGTTTTCAGCGATCTGCTTGGGAACCACCAGCTCGCGTTGGCGGGAAATGTCTACGGCCGGCTGAGCGACGCCAGCGTGTTCGTCGGCTACGCGAATCTGAGCCGTCGCCTCCAGTATACGACGGGCATCTCGCAGGACCCGGTCTACATTCCAATCTCCTACAACCCGTCGACGGTCAACCCGAATGTCATTCGCTACCAGACTGACTATCTCAGGTACGTCGTGCGGAATCTGTTTCTCACGGGGCAGTACCCGTTCAATCGGTTTACACGGTTCGAGACCGGATTGCAGTTGAATAGCATCACACAGGGTATAGTGCAGGTCTTTCAGGATTGCAGCACAGCCGGCTACTGCACCGACGTTCAATTCAACAACTCTGAATCCCTGCCGACGATCACGTACGTGACGCCGTCGACGGCATTCGTGTCGGACAACACCCTCTTCGGCAACACGGGGCCCGTGATGGGCCGGAGGATGCGTTTCCAGGCATCGCAAAACCTAGGGAAGCTTGTGTTCAGTGATTTCCTGGCTGACTATCGGCGCTACGATCCCATCATCTTCAACACGCTGACTTTCGCCACCAGGTTCCTCACTTCGATTGCAACGGGCAGGGACGAGCGCTTCTTCCCGAAGTACATCGGGCGTCCGGACTTCGTGCGCGGGTACGATCGCGCCAACTTCAGCTTCGCGGACTGCACGGCTTTCCTGGGCTCAACGGCCCAATGCGACAACGCGCAGCTGGCAGGTAGCCGCGTCGCCGTCTTCAACGCCGAGCTGAGGTTCCCGATCATCCGCCGCTTCGATGTGGGAAGCAGCTTCGGACTTCCGCCCGTGGATGGCCTCATCTTCTACGATGCGGGACTGGCGTGGAGCAAGGGACAAACGCCGCACCTTGGCAACGCCCCGGTTGGAAACGATCCGAACAAGGATCGCTATCCGCTCACCAGCTACGGCGCTGGAATTCGCGTGAATCTGTTCAACCTCGCGATTCTTCGCTGGGACTACGCGCATCCACTCGTTGGGGGACGCAAGCCAAACGTGACGTTCTCATTGGGAGCGAGCTACTAACCGTTGCGACGGCTCCTACTACTGGCGCTGCTCTGTGCAGCCTGCAAGGACGACAGGGCAGCGCCTGATAGCACCACCCCCTCAGTTGTAGAGAATCACGGGCCCGAGGCTCTCCTCCTGCGTGTTCCGCGCGGAGGAGGGATCGGTCGCGTGTACCGGTACCCGATGCTTGACTCCACCGTGTGGACGGTGGACGAGGCGCCGGCGATCGATCGCGTGCTCGCATTCGACGAAAACGCCGGAAGCATCGCGGTCGTGGATTCAAAGGGGTTTCCGGGTCGACTCGACCTCCGCGAGACCGACGTCCTGAAAGCCACCCGGACAAAGCTGACGTCGCTCTCCTCGGTGAATGGAAGCGACATCTACGGGATCAACGCCAGGGGTGAGATCATCAGGCTGAACCCGAACAGCACTGACTGGAAGTTCAAGCCTTCCGTTCCCGCGCGCGCAGTGTTCGCCCAACCCAACGGCGATCTGATCGTGTCGGCCAACAAGGGCGCGCAGACTCTCGTCTGGAGAGTGCACCCACCGGACGACATTGCAGAGGACAGCGCGGTGCTGCCACTCGCTGGCCGCGCGGTTCGGACGCAGCTGGGAGATCGTATCTACTTCCCGATCGACAGCGGTCTTGTCGGCGTGAAAGGCAAGGATCTCTCGCCACTCGGAGCCGTTCAGCTCACGAGCCGCGTTCGTGCCCTCGCTCCGACACCGAGCGGCGACAGGCTCTACGTCGCGACGATGGCGGACAGCGCAATCTCGATAGTGGATCGATACACCGGTCGACTGCAGTCCGGCCTGACGCTGCCGGAGCCGCCATTGGACCTCCGGATGGATGCGCTCGGGCGTTACCTCCTCGCGCGCTTCCCTACCGAGGATTCAGCCTGGGTGATCGCGATTGGAACGAACAAGCTTCTCGGCGCCGTTCCTACCCGCTGGGAAAGCGATCTGCCCGCGATCACCCCTGACGGCCGGGTTGCACTCCTCGGCGCGAAGGATGTGATCCTGGTGGATCCGCAAAGGCTCGACGTGCACTCGACCATCGCCGGCGGCGCGAAGGACTACTGGTATTTCTTCGCGTGGGATGGATTCCGGCCGCGCGCGCAGGGGCTCGATCAGCCCGTGGTGTTCCCGAGCGACAGCCCAGCATTCGACTCGCTTTCGGCGAGCTCCACGGCTTCTGGCATCGTAGCACATCCGGCCGGCATCGACAGCCTGGCGACAACCCCACCCTCAGGCGCACCGGCGGCCGGATTCATCGTGTCCTACGCCGCGCTGCTCAGCGAGGACAAGGCCCAGCAGGTTGCCGGCACGATCAAGGTCGGTGACACGCAGGCGCACGTTCTCTCGACCACGACTGGAGGCTCCCCCATTTTTCGCGTGGTCATGGGCCCGTTCCTGACGCGGCAGGAAGCGGAGAGGATCGGGCGCGCATCGAGGCGGGAGTATTGGATCTACGAAGGCTCCCCTTGAATCCGAACGTCACCGGCGGACGCCCAGTCGCATGGGAAGACGCCGGCCGGCAGATAGCACCACTCCTGGGTAGCTACTCCGCGGTAATCGTCACCTCCAGCGATCCAGTCGCCGCAGCACACGTGGCACTCGGAATCGCTCTCGCCGAAGCAAAGCACAGACGCGTAGTCGTCGGGGACCTGATCGGCGACGTCCCTCCCCTCCGCTCCCTCGTAAAGGACGAAGATCCCCACGGAATCAGCGACAGCTTTCTTTACGGAGTGTCGCTCAGCAAGATCGGCTACGAGGTCGAGGGAGCCGCAAATCTCTACATCATGCCAAGTGGCACCGACCCGACGATCGGTGACGATATCCTTCGCAGCGCGCGCTGGAAAAGGCTCGCTGCGGGATTCGCGGAGATCGGCGCGCTGCTCCTGCTCCTGGTGCGAAGCGACGCGCCCGGACTCTCCGAGCTGGCGGAACAGGTTGATGGAGTTGTCCTCGTCAGGGATGCGGAATTGCCGGGCGCTCCCACTGCCCTGGTTCTGGCGCGCGTGTCCGCGCCTACTCCCACACTCAAGATTCCGCTCCACCGAATCAGCGCGCGCGCGGCGGACTGGAAAAAGCACAAATGGCTGTATCCCGCGGCCGGCGTCGCTGCATTGATTCTTGTCGCAGGCCTGGGTGCGGCGCTCATGCTCGCGCGTGCGGCGCGATCTCCGCGCGCTGCAGCGCGGGTGGCGGCGGCGCGGGTGGTGGCGCCCCCCGTGGCCGCGCCGACCCCTCCTCCTCCGCGGCCTCCTCCCGAAACCCTGTACATAGCTCCCCCGGCAAATGTCAATGACTCCTCCTCCGCGGCCGCGTTCACAGTCGAACTACTAGTCGCAAACACCGCCGAAGGTGCTAACTTGTTCGTGCGGAAAAATGGCGCGGCGCTTCCTGCTGCGGCCGTGTCGCCAGTTCCAATTGGTGCGGAGCGTGCCACATGGTACAAGGTGACGGCAGGTGCATACACGAGGAGAGATCAGGCTGACTCGCTGCTGCTTGCCTTACGGAAAACTGGAGTGCTCGCCGGCGAGTCCGCGGGAGAGATCGCTCGTGCTCCCCTGGCGTTGCTCGTCGACAGCGTTCCCTCCCAGGGTGGCATTGTCGATGCAATTCGCGCCACCGTGGAGAAGTACACCGCTCGCGGGCTGACCGTTTACGCGTTGGTCCAGAACTACGGGGGCGCGCGGATTTTCGCGGGTGCCTTTGAAACGGCCAACCAATCGGCCGGACTGATCAAAGCTCTGCGTGGTGCGGGACTGAATCCCGTACTCGTCTATCGAACCGGGAGTACGCCTTAGTGCGTTTAACGAAGCTCGAGATCCACGGATTCAAGTCATTTGCCGATCAGACCGAGATGGTCTTCGAGTCGGGCGTGACCGCGATCGTCGGCCCGAACGGCTGTGGGAAGTCCAACGTCTCGGACGCGGTGCGCTGGGTGCTCGGTGAGCAGCGCGCCCGTGCGCTGCGCGGCGCCAAGATGGAGGAAGTCATCTTTCAGGGCTCCTCCGCGCGGCGTGCCGTGAATGTCGCCGAAGTGTCCCTTCATTTCGAGAACAACGACGGCGCGCTCGACATTCCATTCCGTGAAGTCGTGATCACGCGTCGATTGAGCCGCTCGGGCGAGAGCGATTACTTCCTCAACAACTCGCCCTGCCGCCTTCGCGATATCCACGACATGGTGCGGGGCACCGGTCTGGGAGCCGACTCCGGTGTCGTCATCGAGGGAAAGATGGTGGACGCCCTGCTGTCGGATAAACCCGACGAGCGGCGCGAGCTGTTCGAGGAAGCGGCGGGCGTCGGACTCTACCGCGACCGCAAGCGCAGCGCCGAGCGGCGCCTCGAGGAAACGACGACCGACATGGCGCGCATCGACGATCTCATCGCCGAGGTCCAGAGCCAGGTTCGATCGCTGTCACGGCAGAGAAAGCGGGCGGAGCGTCACACTGAGCTGATGGCTCGCCGCTTCACTCTCGAGGTCGCGCACGCATCGCGAGAAATGGACGCGTGGCGCGGCGAGCTCGCGCGGCTCGAGGAACGAGTCACGGTGCTTCGGAATGAGGTTCCCGTCGAGGAAGAGCGTCTTCGCAACGCTGAAACAGCGCGCGATACTGACCTCGGCGAGCGAACGACCGCCGAGGCGAGGCGCACCGAGCTCGCCCGACTCGTGTCAGATCAGCGCGAGAGCACGCAGCAGCTTCGGGGAGAGATCGCCGTCGCCGAAGAGCGCCTTCGCAACGCCACATCCCGGCGGGAGCGCGCGGAAGAGGAACGCCGCGAGGGAGATGCGGTTGCCGGCCGAGTCAGCGGGGAGCTGGAGCGGGCGCACACCGAATTCTCTCAGCTGGAAGCCGCGCTCGAGGCCGCCGAAGAAGCGCTCGCGTCGCACGCGCGCAACGAGGAAGAGGTTCGAGCCGAACTCAGTGTCGCCCGCTCCAATCTCGAGCAGGGTGAACGCGCTCTGCGCGAGCTGCGCGAGGAGCTGCACCGCTCGGAGCTCGATCACCAGAGCGGCGAACGGGAGCGCGAAGACCTGGCCGCACGCAGAGCGACACTCGAGGCGGAACAGACTCAGCTCTTCGACGCTGCCGAGGCCGCCCGCAGAGAGCTCGCGGCAGCAGAAGATGCGGCTGCGATCGCCGCCGCGCGGGTCGCTGGCACCACGGCGGCTGCCGATGACGCGCGCGAGTTTCTTCAACAGGCACGCGAGCGGGATGGTGCTGCCCGCGCGGATCTCCTCCGCGCAGAGGAGCTCCACACCGCTCTGAGCGCGAAGCTCAACGCCCTCGAGAGCCTGGAAAGAGAGCGCGTCGGACTCGCCCCCGCGGCGGCGCGACTCCTCAAGGAGCGCGGCATCTTCGGCGAAGGCGCAGTGCTCGGGCCGCTCAGCGATTTCATCAGCACCGATGCAACCTCCGCATCGCTCGTGGAGCGTTTTCTCGGCGCGACCGTCAACGCGGTTCTCGTGCGCGACAGATCGGTGGCGGAGGCCGTGCGCGCGTGGCATGCGTCGGCGACGCCGGGTCCGCTGCTCCTGCTCCCGGTGGACGCGGTGTTCGGCGATTCATCGGACACCTCTGACGCCGCGGCAGGCTTGGCCGGTCTCGTCGAGTCGTCGTCGCCGGCGAGCGGATGGGTGCGCTCACTCCTCGGTCGCGTGACCTCGTTGGAGAGCGGAACGGCGTTCGTCGATTCGCGTGGGGCGATCTGGCTGCCGGCTGCCGAATCGGGACCGGGACCGTTGCGGCGCCGGGCCGAGATAGCAGAGCTCAAGCAGGCGGTCGTCAACAGCGCTGCGGCCCGTCATACCGCGGCTTCCACCGCAGAATCCGAGAAAGCCGGGCTTGCTTCCGCCGATCGCGCGTCGATCGTCGCTCAGGAGGCTGCATCCCAGGCGGCAAGGGCCGATGCCGACGCGGCGGACCGTTCTGCGGCGCTCGCCAGGCAGCACCAGCGCGCTGGACGTGAAGCGGCCGAAGCGCGTGCTCTCATCGAGAGACTGACTGAGCGCGAGGCTGCGACGTTGTCACGCCTCGACGCGCTTGGAGCGAGCGCGCGCGAGATCTCCGACTGGATCGCCGAGCATACGGCTGCAGTCACCGGCGCGCGAGAGATGCTCGCCGCCGCCGAGCACAAACAGGAAGAGGCGCGCGACCAGCGGACTGCCAGCCAGATCCGGCGGGCGCAAGCCCAGGCACAGGTCGACGTTGCCTCGGACCGCCAGCGGCATCTGAGCGAGGAGTTTGCTTCGGCAAGCGGACGACTGGCGTCGCTGCAGGAGGAGCTCACCACGCTCTCCAGCGCCGATGCGCAGCTCACCGAGCAGCTCTCGCAGTGGCAGAGCGACCTCGACGCCAGGCAAGCGACGCTGGAGGACGCCGAGCAGAAGCTCGCCGACGCGGAGCACGCGGTTCACGAAGTGGACGAGAAGCTCACCGCGGAAGAGCACTCGCTCGCCGAAATGCGCCGCCATACCGGGTCGCTGAGCGAGGAGCTGCACGCTGCCGAGCTCCGTTACACCGAACTGTCCGGGAGGAGGGCGGCGATCCGCGAGCGCCTCGAGGCCGAGTGGAAGAAGCCGGTCGACGAG
>JANMMF010000326.1:0-4223 GCA_031372985.1 Gemmatimonadota bacterium | reverse complement strand
GTTCCCGAATCGCCAAAGTCGAAGCGACGTGCAACGCAAAACACAAGTGCCCCGAGGGGTGGTAGCTGGAGCGCACGCCCGTTTAGGTTACGCGTCATCCATAACACTGGAGATACAGTGAAGCGAATCATGCTTTCTGCTTTTGTCAGCGCAGTCGCGATGACTGCGGCCGCATCGACCGCGGGCGCGCAGTTCTCGTCAAGCCCCTTTCAGATTGGCGGCGCGGCGGGAATAGCCTTTCCTTCCGGCGATCTGGGCAACGTTGCGAGCACGGGGTACAACGTCACGCTCGCAGTGGGGTACAAGCCAATGCTGACGCCGATCGGCGTCCGCGTTGAAGCCGCGTACAATGAGTTCGGTGGTGATGCTGGTTTCGACAACATCAACATCCCGGCATTCACCGGCAATCTGGTTTACTCTTTACCCGGCGTCAGCTTCTCGCCGTATATCATCGGCGGCGCCGGTCTCTACACGCCTAACATCGCCGTGGGCGGCGGCAGAGAAAACAAGTTCGGGTTCAACGTCGGCGGCGGGATCAAGATCCCCCTTAGCTCCAGCTTCGAGACGTTCGTCGAAGCGCGCTACAACCGCGTGACGTTGGACAACGGGAATCTGAGCTTCATTCCCGTCACGGTCGGGATAATGTGGTAGAGCGATAGCGCTCGCTCACTCCCAACAAAGCAAAATGGCCAGCCCTCTAGAGGCTGGCCATTTTGTTTTATGTCGACTACGGACTGCGGACTAACTTCGGATTGCGGACCTACTTCGAACTGCGGACTTGTCCGCAGCCAGAGTCCGCAGTACGTCCGCAGTCCGTAGTGCTGTCCTCAGTCCGCAGCTACTGCACGGCGTTGATCATATCGAAGATCGGCAGGTACATGGCCACGACCATGCCGCCGACGATGACGCCGAGGAACACGATCATGATCGGCTCGAGGAGCGAGAGCAGGTTGCTTACGGCCGCATCGACTTCTTCGTCGTAGAAGTCGGCGATCTTGGACAACATCTCGTCCAGACCACCCGTCTGCTCACCGACCGCAATCATCGAGATCACCATGGGCGGGAAGACTTTCGACTTCTGCAGCGGCTGCGCGATCGTGTCACCACCCGCGATCGAGGACCGCGACATCATGATCGCGTCCTGAATCACGCGGTTACCGGCCGTCTTGGCCGTGATCTCGAGGCCTTCGAGGATGCTGACGCCCGAGCTGATCAGTGTGCCGAGCGTGCGGGTAAAGCGCGACACCGCTGACTTGCGGAGCACGTCACCAAGGACCGGGATCCGCAGCATCAGGCGGTCGATGACCAGCTTTCCGCTCGACGACGCGTAGTACTTTTTGAACATGAACGCGCCGACGATGCCGATTGCGCCCAACGCCCACCAGTATGCCTTGAGGAAGCGCGACGCACCGATGACGATGCGGGTTGGCATCGGCAGCGCCATTCCCACCGACGCAAACATGTTTTCGAACACCGGGATGACGAAGAGGAGTAGCGTCACGATGGCGATGCCCGCGACGCTCATGATGACCGCCGGATAGATCATGGCCCCCTTCACCTTTCTCACCAGCGCGTCGTTCTTCTCGAGGAAGGTCGCGAGGCGCATGAGAATCGTGTCGAGAATACCACCGGCTTCACCGGCGGCGACCATGTTGACGTACAGGTTGGTGAAGGCGCGGGGGTGCTTCGACAATGCATCGGCGACCGTATTGCCCGATTCAACGTCGAAAACCACCTTCTTCGTGACTTCCGCCAGCGCCTTGTTGTCCGTCTGCTCGGCGAGAATCGTCAGGGCCTGCACGAGCGGCAGACCCGAGTTGATCATCGTCGAGAACTGACGGGTGAAGATGACGACGTCGCGCGTCTTGATCGCTCCGCGTCCGATCTTCTTGACGGCGTCCTGGTCGATCTTGACGACGCTGAGTCGCTGCTTTCTGAGCTGCGAGATGACGTCATCACGCGACGCGGCATCGATGGTAGCCGTGCGCAGGTCGCCGTTGAATGCTCTCGCCGTGTATGTAAACGTAGCCATTGTCTGATCCTCTCCTAACGCTTCACTGGGGAGCCCGTTGCGGACCCTCGTGTTCCGGTCGGCTTTCCGGCCGGCGGCTGGCCCGTTCTGCCTTCATCTGCCGGATCCAGCTGGCCAATCATGCGCTGGAACTCCGTTGGGTCGCCGCTCACGCGCAGACATTCGTCTGCCGTCACTTCGCGGTTCATGTACAGCTGGTAGAGCGCATCGTTCAGCGTCTGCATGCCCCACTTCTTTCCGGCCTGCATCGACGAGTAGATCTGGTGAACCTTGTCGTCGCGAATGAGCGCGCGAATGGCGGGTGTGACCACGAGGATCTCGGCGGCCATGACGCGTCCCTTACCCTGCGCCTTCGGCAACAGCGTCTGGGTGACGATTCCCTCGAGCACGAATGCAAGTTGCGCCCGGACCTGCGACTGTTGGTGCGACGGGAAGACGTCGATGATGCGGTTGATTGCCTCGGCCGCCGAGTTGGTGTGCAGCGTAGCGAACGCGAGGTGACCTGTTTCGGCGATCGTCAGCGTCGCGGCGATCGTCTCCAGGTCGCGCATTTCGCCGACCAGGATGATGTCCGGATCTTCACGCAGCGCATACTTGAGGGCGTTGGCGAATGACTTGGTGTCGCTGCCGATTTCGCGCTGATTGATGATGCAGCTCTGGTGCTTGTGGATGAACTCGATCGGATCTTCGACGGTGATGATGTGACCCTTACGCTCGCGGTTGATCTTGTCGATCATGGCGGCAAGCGTCGTCGATTTACCCGAGCCGGTCGGACCGGTGACGAGCACGAGTCCGCGCGGCTTCTCCGCCATCTTGGCGATTGAGCCAGGGAGTCCGAGCTGATCGAACGTCTTGATCGCGAACGGAATCTGTCGGACGACCATCGACACGCAGCCGCGCTGCTTGAATACGTTGCCGCGGAAACGGGCGAGGTTCTGGATGCCGAAGGAGAAGTCAAGCTCGTCCTCCAGCTCGAACCGCTTCTTCTGCTGCTCAGTCAACACCGAATACGCGATCTGGAGAGTGTCCTTGGGCGTCATCGTGTGGTCGACGCTCGAATTCGTGATGTCGCCGTCGACGCGCAGCTTCGGTCGCTCGCCGGCGACGATGTGCAGGTCCGAGGCGTTGCGGGAGACCATCTCCTCCAGCAAGGTGCGGAGATTCAATCCCGTCGGCTGCGGCGGGCCCGACGGCGTTGACGTGTCTATGAACGGTAAAGTCATCGGATTTCGACTCTGGTGTTGGTGATCAAGCCGCTGTTTCGCGGACTACCTGCTCGAGGGGGCAGATCCCCTTGAGGACCTTCAGCCAACCGTCCATGCGAAGCGTGAGCATTCCCTCTTCGATGGCGACCTTCTGGATCTCCGCCGCGCCGGCGCTCTGCATGATCAGCTTTCTCAGCGCCGGAGTCATGTACATCACTTCGTATAGTCCCTGCCGTCCCTTCAGGCCGGTGCCGTCGCACTGCTCGCATCCTTTCCCGCGAAAGACCGGAAGGTCTTCCATCTTGGTGTCGAGTGTGATCCGCTCCATGTAGGGCTTGGCTGCTTCCGTAGCGCGGGTCTTCGCGTCGTTCAGCGCCATATCCGTGAAATGGAGATCGCGGAGCGTGACGCCGCCGCCGATCTTCGCGCCAGCGACTTCTGCCTTGTCCATCTTGTAGGCTTCCCCGCAGTTGCTGCAGACGCGGCGCACGAGTCGCTGCGCCAGGATCAGATTGAGCGCCGAAGCAACGTTGAACGGCTCGATGCCCATGTCCATCAAACGCGTAACGGTCTCCGGCGCCGAGTTCGTGTGCAGAGTCGAGAGCACGAGGTGACCCGTCAGCGCGGCCTTGATCGCGATTCCGCCCGTCTCCAGGTCTCGAATTTCTCCCAACATGATGATGTTGGGGTCCTGACGAAGAAACGCCTTCAGCGCCGCGGCGAAGGTCATCCCGATGTCGGTTCTCACCAGCACCTGGTTGATGCCGAAGAGATTGTACTCGACCGGGTCCTCGGCCGTCATGATGTTGACGTCGATGTTGTTGATCTTCTGGAGCGCCGAGTAGAGCGTCGTCGTCTTACCGGAACCCGTTGGCCCGGTGACGAGCACCATGCCGTAAGGATTGGAGATCGCTTCCATCAGCTCGCGCTCGGCGCGGGGCTCGATGCCGAATGTCCCGAGGTCGAGGGTCAGGTTGCCCTTGTCG
>JANMMF010000314.1:0-1521 GCA_031372985.1 Gemmatimonadota bacterium | reverse complement strand
GTCTTCTCTTTTCCGGGGATCGTCACGTACTCGGGCTCGAAGCCGTTCTCGATGTCGATACCCATCTTCTTCTGGGGCAGGTCGCGGACGTGCCCGACCGTCGCGCGCACGCGGTACGCGCGCCCGAGATACTTCCCGATCGTCTTGGCCTTTGCCGGCGATTCGACGATCACGAGCGATGTCGAGCCCGGCTCGGATGGAGTCTCGTCGTGGTCGAGGACGCCGGTTTTCTTTCTCGCCCGCGTCGGCTTGACTGCAGCGCTCGTCGAGCTGGCGATCTTCGCCGTGCGCTTCCGCGCCGTGGACTTTTTAGTAGGCTTGGCTTTCGCCATCTCTAGTGTACCGTCGTGTTGTCGCCACTTCCGGACGAATCTTCCAGGCCAGTTCCTTCGAGCAGTCCCCGCAGATCGTCGAGCGCGATTCGACCCTCGAACTGCATGAGAGCCCGCTCGATTATGTGCTCCAGCTCAGGGCCGTTGATCGCGCCCGAGCCATTCAGCGAGAGCAGATGGCCCCAGGCGTCGGGCGCAAATCGCCCCCGCTCGTGCGGGCCCATCACTCGAAATGTGGTATGTCCAGGAGTCCTTTCGTCCATGTTTGCGTTAATTAGTTAACTAATCAGGTGAGGAGGCAAGCGCGACAAGCTTGGCTATAAGTTGTTGTCGCGCAAGCTTTTCCGTATCGAGAATCACATCGGCGGTCTCGTAGAGGGCACGCCTCTTCGCGTAAAGCTCAGTGAGCGCGACTACCGGATCCCGCCCCGCCAACAGGGGGCGAGTCTCCACCCTCCTCAATCGCCGCGCGACTGCCTCGGGTGACGCTCTAAGGTATATGATACGCCCAACCGAACGCAAAAGTTCGACTGAGGTGTGCTGCGTTATCCAGCCTCCCCCTGGTGACAACACCATCCCGCTGGTGTCGCTCAGCTCCTTCGTCAGCGCGAGCTCCTGGGCGCGGAAGTGGTCCTCGCCCTTCAGCCGGAAGATCTCGCGCACGTTCATTCCCGATCGCCGCTCGATCTCTTCGTCGAAATCAAGAAAGGGTCTTCCCAGCTGCCGCGCCGCCGCCTTGCCGATCGTCGTCTTCCCAACTCCGGGGAGCCCAACGAGGATCAGATGTGGCAGCGACGGTCTAACGCCCGTGTCGGCCACCCAAGCCAGCGACGTAATTATCGTAATTGCGTCGCGTCTCCCCCAGCGAATCCCCGCCGAATTTCTCGAGCATGGCCTGGGCGACGATGAATGCTGTCATGGCTTCAGCGATGACTCCCATCGCTGGAACCGCGGTGACATCACTTCTTTCCGCCACCGCCTGGGCGGGCTCGCGGGTCAGCATCTCGATGGTGCCAAGCGGACGCATCAGCGTGCTGATCGGCTTCATGGAGACGCGTAACACCAGCTGCTCGCCGTTGGTGATACCTCCTTCCAATCCTCCAGCGCGGTTGGTGCGCCGGCGCACGCGCCCGGCTCTCACATTTCCCTCGTCGGGATCGATCTCGTCGTGGACGTCGGATCCCTTTCG
>JANMMF010000221.1:0-4362 GCA_031372985.1 Gemmatimonadota bacterium | reverse complement strand
GCGCGCGCCCGACCGATCGCGCCCCACTGGCACATCCCGATCCCGTGCCCGTAGCCGCGACCGTTGACGTTGAGGCTGGAGATCTCCCCGCCGCTCTGGTCTTTCGTGAAACTGAAATATGTGCTGTTGAGGATCGCACCTTTGGGATCCCTGAGGACGAAGCGAATGTCTTTTCCGCGCAGTCTGTAGGTCCCGCTATCGGTCCGCACCTCGAGCGCAGCAACGCGGCCGGATGGCGTCTTTCCCAGCTCTCGGATGTCGGTGATCCTGCCGACTCCGGTTTTCGGCGCGTTCGTATAGGCGGCGAGGTATTTCTCCATGACCGCTCGGACGCCGTTGCCATCGAAGCTTTGGGTCCAGCTGAATCGTGGCGATGGATCGCAGTAGAAATGGTCGCTTCCCGGAATTCGGTCGCTCACGGGCCGCAGGTAGGGCTCGTCGGGCTGGGTGTACCAGACTTCGCTTACCCCGGCCGTGCTCCCGCCACAAGTCGAAGAATAGGGGGTGCTGATCGGCTGCCCGGCGTAGAGAACGACAATGTCTCTCGTCGTCATGATCGCGCTGTCGGCCTGCGGCTTTTCCGCATCGACGCCGCCGTAGACCTGGTCCTGGACCGTGGCGTACATGTCGAACGGGCGGGCGTCGTTGAGGTGCTTGTAGGCGTAGGTTCTCGCGGCAATTGCCTGCGCCTGAACCGCGGCGAACTCAGCGGCAGTTCTGTTTCCGATCTCGAGCGGCACGACGCCCCGCAGGTAGTCATCCATCGGCAGTCGATTAACCACCAGGAAGCCGGAATCAGTTGCACTGACGACGAGTTCGCCGCGATATCGTTTCCCGTTATACACGACGAACGAGTTACTCGACTCGGGCGTAATGACAAGCGAACCCTTCTCCCCACCGATCCCGGGCGCTTCGCGCGCGGCGGTCGCTAGCGCGATCCGAACGACCTGGTCCCTCCCATTCTTGTAGCGCCCGCCGACGACCGGCACGCTCCCCGACCCGCTGGGAGGCTTGAGCGATACGCAGGACGCAACGCCTAGCACGCCACCGACCGCAATGGCCATGATCGCGCGGGTCCGCAGAGCCGTTCTAAGCAATCGCATGCTCCATAGCATCCCTCATTTTCTCCAGCGCTGTCTCGATTTCAGCGTCGCCGTGCGCCGCCGACATGAAGCACGCTTCGAATGGTGATGGCGCCAAGTACACTCCCCGGTCGAGCGCGGCGTGAAAGAAACGCCGAAAAAGATTCGCATCCGACGACTTTGCGTCCGTGAAATTACGAACGGGGTTCGCAGTGAAGAAGAATCCCCACATCGAACCCGCGTATCCGGCGCTAAACGGCACTTTCAGATCCCTGGCGATCTTTTGCAAACCTTCGACCAGCGCGGCGGTGCGCTTCTCGATTTTTGCGTGCAGCGCGGGCGTTAGCGTCGAGAGCGTTGCCAGACCGGCCGCCATCGCCAGTGGATTCCCGGAGAGCGTCCCGGCCTGGTACACGGGTCCCGAGGGCGCGATGCGCTCCATTATCTCGCGCCTTCCACCATAAGCCGCGACTGGCAACCCGCCCCCAATCACCTTGCCCAGCGTTGTGAGGTCGGCCGAGATGCCAAAGCGCTCCCTCGCCCCGCCCGGCGCGATCCGGAATCCCGTCATCACTTCGTCCAAGATCAGCAGTGCCCCCGAATCGTCGGCGATCTCGCGCAGCCCTTCGAGGAAGCCGGGATCCGGAGGAATAAATCCGGAATTCCCAACAACCGGCTCTACGATTATCGCTGCGAGCGCTTCTTTGCTGCGACTCACAAGGTCCCGCGTAGCATCCAGATCGTTGAACGGCACCGTGACAGTAAGCGCCGCGAGAGCTGCAGGAACGCCGGGCGAATCGGGAAGGCCGAGCGTCGCAACGCCTGAACCGGCGCGGACGAGAAATGAGTCGGCGTGACCGTGATAACACCCCTCGAACTTCAGTATAGACTCACGCCCGGTGAACGCGCGGGCGAGTCGCACCGCGCTCATCGTCGCCTCAGTGCCGCTCGACACGAAGCGCATCATCTCGAGGTGGGGCATGCGCGATCGAATCAGCTCTCCGAGCAGAACCTCCAACTCGGTCGGCATGCCGAAGCTCGTGCCATTCTGCATCGCTTTCTCCAGCGCCTGGAGAACTATCGGAGAAGCGTGGCCGAGCACGAGCGGTCCCCAGGACAGGACGAAGTCGATGTATTCCTTGCCGTCGGCGTCCCAGATCCGGGCGCCTTCGCCCCGCGCGGCGACGATGGGCTCGCCTCCAACTCCTCGGAACGCTCTCACCGGAGAATTCACGCCGCCCGGAAAGAGCTCGCGAGCCCGCGCCATCACATCAGCAGATCGCATTCAGCCGCGCTGGTAGTAGATCAACGCGGCCAAAAGCGCATCAGCGACCGTAGCTTCCGATCGTCACCTGACTGATTGGGAGCTCGCGGGAAACCCGGCGCCGCTCCGGAATATCCGCTGGAAGCGCGACACGAATGACCGATGCCTGAAAGTCGTAGTCATCGACGACTTCCTCGACCGCGACCTCGACAATCGTGCCGGGCTCGAGCGCCACATCGATCTGAGTCACGCCGTCGATGTCGTCCGCCTGCCATGGGAGCCGCGCCTGCGATGTTCCACTCTCGGAATTCCGCCGATCAACTAGCGCAAGCGCCGTGCGGCCGACGCGCGACTCGTATCGCTCGACGGTAATCGAGCGCTGCAGCTCGGTCAGTCTCTCGAGTCGCTCGCGCTTTACCGCCTCGTGAACATCGTCAGGGTATTGCGCCGCCCGTGTTCCTTCCTGAGGCGAGTAAGTGAAAGCGCCAACGCGCTCGAACTGCATCTCCTCGAGAAACTCGAGGAGCTCGTCGAATTGCTCGTCGGTCTCGCCCGGGAAACCGACGATGCACGTCGTCCGGATCGCGACATCTGGCACAGCGTCGCGAAACCTCCGCACCCGCTCGCGGATGGTCCGCTTTCTCTCGGGACGCCGCATCCGCACGAGGACTGGATCAGAGCCGTGCTGTATCGGCATGTCGAGGTACGGAAGAACGCGTTTTTCGCGCGCCACGACCTCCAGCAACCGGTCGGTGATTCCGGCGGAATACAGGTAGAGCATACGGATCCACGGAATCGACGTTTCGGCGACGAGCGCCTCCAGCAGCTCCGGAAGATTGTTTCCGTCGCGCCGATCGCGTCCGTAGTGGGCGAGATCCTGCGCGACGAGATTCAGCTCGCGCGCGCCCTGCAGCTCGAGGAGCTGCGCTTCGCGAACGACTTCATCAAGCGCGAAAGATCGATGCTTCCCGCGCATCAGTGGGATTGCGCAAAAGGCGCAGCCGTGATCGCAGCCCTCGCTGATCTTCATGTACCGGACGTGTGGGAGATCGCCGGTGTAGAGCCGCACACCCGGATGGAGCGGCTCGCTCGCTTCGCCGAGCAGTCCACGTTCGGTCAGCTCCGGAACGAGCCGCTGCATTTCGGAGGAGCCGAGGAAGAGATCGACCTCGGGAAGCACGTCGAGGAGTTCCTGCTTGTGCCGCTCGATCATGCACCCGACAGCGACGACCGCCTGGCAGCGGCCCTTGGTCTTGAAGCGCGCGGCTTCGACTATCGCGTCAATCGACTCCTTCTTGGCGGCGTCGATGAAGCCGCAGGTGTTGACGATGATGACCTCGGCCTCAGCGAGCTCCGACGTATACTCGGCGGAATAATCCGACAGCTGCGCGAGATAGCGCTCGCTGTCGACTGTGTTCTTGTCGCAGCCGAGCGTGATGATGCCGACTTTCACTTGGTAGCGCGGTGCGAGAGCTCGCGGAACGGTCCGACCGTCAACGGTAGTTCCCGAACTTGAGCTCCACTCCGAAGTCCTTGCCGCGCAGGAGCTTCATTGCATCCTGGAGGTCGTCGCGCGACGGCGACGTCACGCGGACCTGGTCGCCCTGAATCGCGGCCTGAACTTTCTTGAGCTTTGCTTCCTTGATGGCGGCGGCGACTTTTTTTGCGGTATCGCCGTCGAGGGCCATCTTGAGCGCGATGTCGCGCCGAACGGTATCGCCGCCCGCGGGCGTGATCTCGCCGGGATCCAGGTTCTTCACCGGGACGCTGCGCTTGATGAGCTTGGTCTGAAGCACGTCCCAGAGGGCTTCCATCTTGTAGTCGTTCTCGGCAGTGAGGGCGATCTTGCCTGCCACCCGGTCGAGCTCGATCGTCGCGGGCGATCCCTTGAAGTCGTACCGCTGGGAGATCTCTTTCTGCGCCTGATTGACGGCGTTGTCGACCTCCTGGAGGTCGACGCCGGTTGTAACGTCGAATGAAGCCTGTTGTGCCATGGGCGAAATGTAATCGCGAACC
>JANMMF010000202.1:0-1722 GCA_031372985.1 Gemmatimonadota bacterium | reverse complement strand
GCAACCGCGGCGTCGGCCACGACGCAACTCGGATCGTCGATCGCGGCGCACGTCGACCATCTGCGCTACGGCCTCTCCCTGATGAACCGGTGGAGCGTCGGCGAGAATCCCTTCGACGACGCGGACTGGAGCGCGAGCTGGCGCAAGACGCGGGTCTCCGCCGCCCAGTGGAAGCAGCTCCGCGACGAGCTCGCGAGCGAAGCGCACCGGTGGCTCGAGACCCTGAAGAAGCCGCGCGAGATCGACCCGTCCGAGCTCAACAGCGTCGTCGGCAGCGTCGCCCACCTTGCCTATCACGTGGGCGCCATTCGTCAGATCGATCTCTCGGCGCGCGGTCCCTCCGCCGACGGCTAGCAACATCCAGTAGCCACACCCATTAGCAACACCCAATAGATTTGCTGGAGCATCATGCCAGCGACGCCATTCCACTTCGGTCCCGGGCTGCTCGTCAAAGCCGCCGCGCCGCGCCAATTCTCGATGGCCGCCTATTCGCTGTCGCAGGTGGTGATTGATCTCGAGTCGGGCTACTACATGCTCCGTGGCGCCACCCCGGTGCATCGAGAGGCCCACACGTTTGTCATCGGCGGGTTGATCGGACTGCTGTGCGGGCTGATCGTCTCGCGCGTCGGCGCCTGGTTCGCGAGACCGCGCGACGCCGTCCCCGAAGCGCTCGCGGCCGAGTACCGACTGCCGGTCGCGGTGGTGAGCGGGGTATTCGGCGGGATATTCCATTCGGTGCTGGACGGCATCATGCACGCCGACATCCGGCCGTTCCGGCCCTTTACCACCGCCAACCCCTTGTACGCCCTGGTGAGTGTCGAGATTCTCTATCTGTTTTGCATCGTCACCGGCGTAGTCGGAGCGGCGCTGCTACTGGCGCGGGAGAGGCGCCCCCGGAGATTCTGACTCAGTCTTGCGGCAAATCGTGCCTGTCTGCTAAGTAATCGGCATACATCCACGACTGGATCAGTCTCATGGCCCGCGGCAAGTGAAAGAGAGTAGCCCCGGCCCGTCGAGTCTCCTCCAGGATTTCACCGCCCAGCAGCACGCGAATGTTTTCCTGAGGGCGTTCTCCTTTCCCACATTGCAGCTGCCGCGCGCCTCCGATGAGGAAGTGGAGCTGGCCGCGCGGGTCGTTCTCATCGACAAGATCGGCTTCATCGTCCAGCTGAAGGAGCGCGAGCAGAAGGTCGCCTCGAAGCCGGGCGACATCGAGAAATGGGTCACCGCCAACGTCGTGAAAAAGGGCGTCAAGCAGGTTCAGAACACGCGCGAGCTGCTGCAGGCATACAAGGGACTGTCCCTCGTGAATCATTTCGGACACCGTGTCTGGGTCCCGCCGCTCGAACCGGACGATCTCGTGGGCATGATCATCTACCGGGTCCCCGCAAAATCGCGGGCGTTCCGCGCGGCCAGGTTCAAGAAGGGCCGGAACGGCGGCTTCGTCCACATCCTGAGGGACGTCGACTACTTCGAGATCTGCCAGCACTTCGTCACACCCGCGGAACTGATCGATTACTTCAGCTTCCGCCGCGACGTTCTGATCAACTGGGACCCGGCCGGTACCGCGGTGAACGAAGAGGCGCTGATCGGCCAATACCTGTTGGAGGACTATTCGTCGGAGCCGGATCCGAAGTTCGAGCGGGCCGCGCGCTCTCGCGGCGGGCCGACCGCGTGCGAATTCTCGTTCGTGCTCGACAGCCTTTCCAGCAGGATCGCGTC
>JANMMF010000161.1:0-35815 GCA_031372985.1 Gemmatimonadota bacterium | reverse complement strand
GCCTGCACCGAGATCATTCGTGGACGTTTGTCGCCGATCCACCCGAGCTGTTGCAGCTCGTCGAAGGCCTTCCACATTCCGACGAGGCCCGTTCCCCCACCGGTCGGATACACGATTACGTCGGGCAGATTCCACTCCGATTGCTCCGCGATCTCGTAGCCGAGCGTCTTTTTTCCCTCGACGCGGTAGGGCTCCTTGAGCGTCGAGACATCGAACCACCCTTCCGCCTCCTTCCGCCTCGCCACCTCGGCGCCGCAGTCAGTGATGAGACCATCCACGAGCGTCACGTGCGCTCCCGCGACCTCGCACTCGATCACGTTGGCGCGCGGCGTGTCGCGCGGCATGAAGATGTAGGCAGGGATTCCCGCGCGAGCGCAGTATGCGGCGAGCGCGCCCGCGGCGTTACCGGCCGACGGAGCCGCCAACTTTGTTGCGCCGAGTTCTTTCGCCATGGAGACCGCGACCGACATGCCGCGCGCCTTGAAGCTCTGGGTTGGGTTAAGCGATTCGTCCTTGACGAGCAGCTCCGCAACTCCAAGAGACGCCCCGAGGGTTTTGGCGGGGAGCAGTGGCGTCCACCCCTCGCCCATCGTGACGATGTTGTCCTCGCGGCGGACGGGCAGCATCTCGCGATACCGCCAGAGATCCGAGCGGCGCGCATACAGCGCCTGCCGGGTGAGAAATTTCGCGATGCGCTTGAGGTCGTAGCGCACGAGGAGAGGCTTGCCACACTCCGTGCAGACGTTCTGAAGACGTCTGGCGTCGTATTCGCGATGGCAAAACGAGCATTCGAGATTCTTGACGTGCATTCAGCGTCGTTGCTGGAACGGCAGGAGGATTCGGCTCACTGTAGCTTTACCGAAAGTTATCAGACCGTCGTTGCCTCCGCGCAAGAACTGCCACTCGGGTTGCTTCATGCTGATCGCCTCAGTCATCCTCGTCGCCGGCTTTGTCGTGACCCAGGCGGATCCTGGCGGCGCTGAAACTTCGATCGGTCGCCTCTACTATGCCGCACGCCTGATCGGAGCGCTCCTCATCGCGACACTGATTCCGCTGCTGATCGATCGACGCGCCCACCGCTCCAGTCGCATCGGGCGCTAGGTGTACATCGGGCATGTTGGCGTCGCGCTCGGCGCGAAGCGCGTGCGCCCGAGCATCGGTCTGCTCGTCCTGCTGGTATCAGCCTACGCCCCGGATTGGGTCGACAGCGGACTCTGCCTGGCGGGAGTCTACCACCCCAGCGGGGTGCTGTCGCACTCCATCCCGGGAGTCGCGCTGATAGCGCTACTGGGATTCGCGCTGTACGGGGTCAGGACGAGGGATTTTACCGGCGCCGCTCTGGTAGCGGCGGTGATCATTTCGCACATGCTCCTCGACTGGATCACCGGGTGGAAGCCAACCTGGCCCGGTGGTACGATGATCGGCCTTCGGCTGTACGAACGCCCAATTGCGGATTTCATCGTCGAAGGAGTTGTCATCGGCGTCGGTGCGGTGCTGTACGGGCAAACGCTGCCGCCGCGCAGGCGACCGTGGATCGACGTTGCCGTCATGATCGGTGCCCTGCTGGCGCTGCAGCTCGGGGTCGACATTGCGCACTTTATAATGAAATCCATTACCAAATGCTGATACCCGCCCACAAAAAACAATGCAACTGAACAGGCGGGAGGCGTCAGTTGCAGGTCCAGATAACCCTCAAGCCAACATAGATTTCAGCCCGATGACAATCCCCCCGAGAGCAGCCACCCTGGCCTTGATGCACGAGTTCACCGCCAGCGAATCGCTGCGCAAGCACATGCTGGCGGTGGAGGGCGCGATGCGGGCGTACGCGCAGAAGTTCGGCGAGGATGAGGAGCGCTGGGGAACCGCCGGATTGATCCACGACTTCGACTACGAGCGCTTCCCCAACAACGCCCACTCACCGACCGAGGAGCATCCCGCCGAAGGAGTGCGGATCCTCAAATCGAAGGGTTACCCCAACGACATCCTCCAGGCGATACTCGGTCACGCCCACTACTCGAACACCCCGCGCGAATCACGAATGGCGAAGACGTTGTTCGCGGTGGACGAGCTGACGGGTCTCATCACCGCGACCGCCCTGGTGCGCCCGAGCAAGAGCGTCCACGAAGTGGATGCGAGATCGGTGCGCAAGAAAATGAAAGACAAAGCCTTCGCGCGCGGCGTGAGCCGCGACGATGTGATCAATGGCGCGACGGAGCTGGGCGTCGACCTCGACGAGCACATCACCTTCGTCATCGCGTCCATGCAGGCGCGCTCGGCCGATCTCGGCCTCTCAGGATCGTAGCGACGCCGCCGCGGCGTGTATGGCGGGAAGGAGGCGGACCGCCGCGCAGAAACCTCAAAGACCAAGCGACCGAACTCACTACATTGCGAATTCGCGATTGAAGATCACATCGAACGCGAAGCTCTTGGGCTTGGTCTTCTGCTCCATGATATTCGCGATGCGCTCGAGCCGCGCCGGAATCGCCATGATCTTCTCCTGCGCCGCACGACCGAGATCGTTGAGGCCGTCCATCGTGTCGATCGACCAGTACTTGATCAGCTCCTCGACGATCCTGAGATAATCCCGCGGCCCATATATCTCGGCTCGACGAACCACGTCGGCGAGCTCGCGGAAGTGCGGCATGTTGACGCCGGGCATGTCGATCGCCGGCATGATCTTCGACGCGGCGACGAGTCCCTGGTTCGGATCTCTCTCGAGCACGGCCTTGAATACCGAGCGATAAAACGTGTAATGCCGCGCCTCTTCCTTCGCGACATTCGCCAGCACCGTCCCGATCGTCGGCTCGTACTGCGAGGCGAACTTGCCGGTGTTCGCGTGTGAGACCTGCGTCGCTCTCTCCTGGAGAGAGGTGTACACGAACACCCTGTACGGATCGCGATCCCATTCCGGCTCGAAGCCGGCCTTGATGTACTCGAACTGCATCTTCTCGATCACCACCGGATCGAACACGCCTGCGTCGCGCGTATAGTCGTGCAGTATCGCGCCGTGCCTGTCTTCCTCGGCCGTCCACAGGTTGTTCCACTTCGCCCAGATACTGTCGGTGCCCAGGTAGACCGCGAGCAGGCGGTGAAAATGCGGAAGGCCTTCTTCGGTGAGGAGGTTCAGCGCCAGCGCTACGCGCGCCGGATCGCTTATCCCTCGCGCGCGCTCTTTCAGCGCCTTCAAGTGGTGGTCCGGATCTTCGCCCGGTGGCGGCTCCAGCAGCTCGGCGGGGAACCACAGCACACGCTTCGCTTCGTGCGAGGCCATCAATTCATTGACGAGCGGCTCGAGATCACCGAGTACTTCGATCTTTGAAAGCGTTTCTTCTTCGACTGGATTCACTGACGACCCCGGGACGGTGTTGACGACGCCGCAACGGTTGCAGAGCAGCAGCGAGTCTGCCCAAAATCCGCAAACAAGTTGCCGAGCGCCAGCCCGAATCGGCTCCCAAAGACACCCAGCCTGTAAGATAAGGCCTCACACACGTGAGTGAAGTGAAGAAATCCACAATTTCGATGAGTGGCAGGCGGTTCGCCCTCGCCCGGAATTTGCGGCCTGACGCTTGCGCATCAGTAAATCGCTCAGACGCGGCTCCGCTCTGACTCTCACCGTTTGCAGTGCATGTCCGAGAGCCGCATCTACTGACAATCGAAAATCGCGGCAGGAGATCGATAATGGCGGACCAGCCCAACAACCAAGGGGAGAGCATGGACGAGCGAAGCGGAGGGAGTGGAGCGGGAGGGGGAAGCGGAGGCGGCACCAGCGGAAGAAACGATGGCGGCGCCGACTCGCGAGGCCAGAGTAGCGTGAGTCGCAAGACGCCGCGTGGGTTTGCCGCGATGGATCCTCAGGCACAACGCGCAATCGCGGCCAAGGGTGGGCGCGCGGCGCACCAGAAGGGAACAGCGCATGAATTCACCAGCGAAGAGGCGCGCGTTGCCGGGAGAAAGGGTGGCGAAGCATCTCGGGGAGGACGCAGGTCCAGCACGTCGACCAGCAGTAACAGCTAGCCGACCTGGCCGCGAAGGAAACGAACGAGGCACGGTGCAAGCCGTGCCTTTTCGTTTTCCCTGGGCGCTGGAGTTGCACAACGGATGTTTTCGGACCCCCTGCTAGGCCGCGGGAGTCTTCCGGCAGCAGGCCTCGAGCATCTCCACCAGCTCGGTCATCGTCGTGAGCCCGTGATCCCGCGCGTAAAAAGTACGGACCTCGCGATAGCGCTCGTCCTTGGGTAGCTGCATCCCCTTCTCCATCACCCATTTCTGCAGCTCGCGAGGGCGCGGTCCCCACCAGCCACACTCCTGGAATTTCTTGTCGAGCAGGATGACGATCGGTATCGAGCGCGATTTTCCGCCGGTCAGATGCGAATCCATTATGTCCGGGTTCTCGTCGCGCGGGAGAATCCGCATGTCCATGTTGCTCACCGACTCGGCGAGCTTCGCGACGATCGGAACGATGTTTACCGAGTCTCCACACCAGTCTTCACTCAACACCAGCAGATGCCAGTGTCCGCCAAGCGCTTCGACGCGCGCGGAAATCTCGATCGGGATGTGGACCCGCTTGTAGAGCGCCACCCAGAGCTCGTGATCCTTTATGGGCCGGGCCAGGAACTCGGCGAATGTCTCGCCCTCGCAGTATCGTGCCTTGGTAATCAACGTGGGGCCGGGTCAGCGAAGCATGTCGACGTGGATGATTCCATCTTCTTCGTAGGGTTCGGACACCGTCCTGAAGCCGAGCTCCAGGTAGAACTTCTCGAGCCGCCGCTGCGCCGCGATCTTGACGGTCTGTCCCGGTGCGAGACCATCGAGGCGTCGCAACGCCTCAGCCATCAGCACCTTTCCGACTCCGGTGCCGCGAACTTCCGGTGCCGTGACCACGCGTCCGATCGATCCCTCGGTGTAACGCACTCCCGGCTCGAATATCCGCGCGTAGGCGACCAGCCTTCGACCATCCTCTTCATCCGACCAGCCGAGGAGATGCCACGCCTGCGGATCGCGGCCGTCGGCGTCCTGGTAGGCGCACGTTTGCTCGACGACGAACACGGATTCGCGAAGGCGCACGGCGGCATAGAGATCGTTCGGCCTCAGCTCACCGAAACGTGACCACTGCCAGAATAGACTCGGCCGCGCCCCTGTCGTGTCCGCCACTTCCCGTTCGCTTGTCCTGTTCACTTGACGTCAGTATTCTGAGCCGTTGAACCCGTCCTCATCAGGATAAAATAACATGCACCGACTCGAGCTTCGCTCCCTGGCGCTGGCCGCGGCGCTTTGCGTTACCTGCGCCCCTCTACCGTCACTGGGCCCGGTCGCGACGCCGTCGACCTCCGACATCAAGATCGGACTCCCGAGTGATCCGGCTCTCCACGCCGCGATTCGTGACATCTCGGCCGAGCGAATCAGGGCCACCGATTCAGCGCTCGTTTCATTTGGAACGAGGCACACGATGAGTGATACGCTGAGCGACACGCGGGGCATCGGTGCCGCCCGCCGTTACCTGTTCGCAAAACTCAGTGGATATAGCAACGCATGTGGCGGATGTCTGCGCGTCGAGTACGATCCGGCGATGCTGGAGATCCGCGGGCATCCCAACCGGCCGGTGGTGAACGTCGTCAACGTGGTCGCCTGGCTGCCGGGCCGCGACACGTCGAGGGTGCTCGTGATGGGTGGGCACTACGATTCGTGCATCTGCGCGCGCACGGACTTGGGCCCGCTCGCGCGGTTCGAAGCGACGCAGGACGCTCCCGGCGCCGACGACGATGGCTCCGGCACGGCAGCCGTCGTCGAGCTGGCTCGGGTTTTCTCGGAGCGTTTCCCGCGCGGACTCGAGGCCTCGATCATCTTCGTCGCATATGCGGGGGAGGAACAGGGTCTTTACGGCTCGACGCACCTCGCTCAGCGGCTGCATGCGGCGGGTTACAGGATTGTTTCGGCGTTCACCGACGACATCGTCGGCAATGTTGTCGCCCAGGACGGGACCGTGGACTCCACGAGTGTCCGGATTTTCGGCGCCGAGCCGGACAATGGTCCGAGCCGCGAGCTCGCGCGCTACGCCTGGGCGACGGGCGCGATTTACAATCCAGGCTTCCAGATCGTTCCGGTTTTCAGGCTCGATCGCATCTCGCGCGGAGGTGACCACAGTCCCTTCGTGGCACTCGGCGACCCGGGGCTGCGTTTCACCGAGAGGCTCGAGAATTACAAGCGCCAGCATCTCCCGACGGATGACTTCGCGCACGTCAACTTCGGTTACGTCGCCAACGTTGCTCGACTCAATGCATCCGTCGTTGGCTCCCTGGCCAACGCACCGGCGCCACCCGTTGCACTGGCTCGGCGCGACCAGGCGTCGGGCGGATCCAAATGGATGATCACCTGGCGTCCGAGTCAGGGTGCGGCGAGCTATGAAGTTCTTTTTCGCCGCACAACCGCCCCGACATATGAGAGGATCTACCAGGCGCGCGCGGACACATCCTTTCTGCTTCCAGATCAACTCGACGATGGCTGGGCGGCCGTTCGCGCGGTGGGATCCAACGGGCATCGCTCCCTGGCGAGCGCCGTTCCACCGCCGTGTCCGATCCTCACCACCCGTGCCGACTCGGTAGCCGCCGGCGATATCATCCGAAATTGCATTCGCGCGCCGGGGCGGTGACGCGCGGCGAACGAGCAAAATCCGCGGCGAAAACAGGCGCCTGATAGGCGTTTTTACCTAACCCGCCCTGCGCTGCGCTAGCGGGACAAGAAAACGTTTGACAGCTTCGTTACATAGAAATAAGATAGGCCTCCCGAATAGCGCCGAGACACGGAAAACGTCTGCCGCAGGGAGTGAGCTAACGCTACCCGATTAGCGCCAGCCTCACCATCTACAAACGATTTGGAGGCACCATGCAGTTGCGCAGGTTTCTGAGTGTTCTCGCATTCGCCTTGCTTGCGTCTCCCGGACTCGCCGTCGCTCAGGCCGGGGCCATTATCCGCGGGCGAATCAGCGATGTCGCAACAGGTGCGCCCCTCGCCGGCGTGCAGGTACGAGTCGACGGAACCCAGGTTGGCGCGCTGACCGGCGCCGACGGTACCTATACGATTACCGGAGCTCCGGCAGGATCCCGGTTCCTCACCACGCGGCGACTCGGCTACGGGCCGCAGCGCGTCGCGGTAACGGTACCGGAAGCCGGAGACGCCACGCAGGATTTCTCGCTCGGCAAGGTCGCTACCACTCTCAATGAAGTGGTGGTGACGGCTCTGGGGCAGACCACTGAGCAAAGGGCTTTAGGAACCGCTCAGCAGAGCGTCCGGGGTGAGGCCATCGCTGAGACGCAACGCTCGAATTTCGTCAACGCGCTGCAAGGCCGCGTCGCTGGCGTCGAGGTAACCAGCACCTCCGGCGTCCCGGGCGCTTCATCGTCGATCACCATCAGAGGCATCAGCTCGATCAGCAGCAGCAATCAGCCGCTGATGATCGTCGATGGTCTCCCCATGGATAACAGGACGCTCAATACGGGCGTGCTTGCTTCTGATGCGAGCTCGACAACGGCACTCAGCAACCGAGGGGTCGACTTCACGAATCGATCCGCCGACCTCAATCCGGAGGACATCGAAAGTCTTACCGTCTTGAAGGGCCCGGAAGCCGCCGCCTTGTACGGAATCGATGCGGCGAACGGCGCGATCGTCATCACGACCAAGCGCGGCAAAGCCGGCGCCGGCTTCCAGTACAGCAATAGCTTCAGGATCGAAAGCACCCGAGCGAAGCCCGTCCTCCAGCGCGTCTACGGTCTGTCGAGATCCACGAGCAGCACCTTCAGCGAGTTCCGCTACTTCGGAGCCCCCTACGCGCCCGGAACCCAGTTCTATGACAACATCGACGGCTTCCTCAGGAACGGGTCGGCTCAGACACACAATCTGTCTTTCAGCGGCGCAACATCGGACGGGAAAATCAACTACCGAATCGGGACCTCCTCGGACCACCAAAACGGCGTCATCCCGAGCTCGGATTATGGGCGGATCAATCTGACGGGAGCGACCCAAGCCCAGATCAAACCCTGGTTGACCACCGACCTGTCGATGGCCTATACCTCTGCGAACAACAATCAGGTCTACAAGGGAGACATTGGTCCGCTCATCGGCCTCATGGTGTGGCCGCAAACCGACGACGCGAAGGATTACCTCACGCCATCTGGTGTCAGGCGCAGGCTCACCACTGGCACCGCGAGCGCAGAAGTCGATAACCCGTACTTCAACGTCGCCAAGAACCAGATCAATTCGAAGAACCACCGCATTCTGACCAACATCGGTCTCACGATCGCCCCGTTTTCATGGGGTAACCTCAAGACCAATATCGGCGCCGACAATTACACGAACCAGAACCTCGTCCTCCGGAATCCGGAAAGCGCGTCGGGGTTTGCGAGCAATGGGATCCTGGATCAGGCGGATCTCATCACACGAAACATCAACGTGCAGACGCTGCTCAACTTCAATAGCCGCGCCCTCACCAGGAACATCTCCATCAGCGGACTGCTCGGCAACGCGATATCCGACGCCAAGGCTACGACGGATGCGGCACTCGGCAGGGATTTCCTCGATCCGAACTTCGTCTCGATCAACAACACGAACCTGAGATCGAGCAAGACCACCATCGAGCAGCGTCGTCTGGTCGGTGCATTCGGTCAGGCCGTGATCGATTACAAGAAGTTCCTCTACGTCACCGTAACCGGCCGGAACGACTGGACCTCGACGATCCCGGTGGAGAGGAACTCGTTCTTCTATCCCGGCGTGTCGTCGAGTTTCATTTTCTCTGACGCGTTTCCGTCGATCGGTCGCGTGATGACCGGCAAGCTCAGGGCGGCCTACGCCGCGGTCGGCAAGGACGCGAGGCCCTATGCCTATCGCCCTTCGCTCGAATACAAGACGACGGCGTACGGTGGATATGGCTACGGCTTCTGGGGACCGAATCTGGCTTTGAAGCCCGAGTTCGCCAAATCTTACGAGTTCGGCACGGAGCTGAGCTTCCTGGACGACCGCCTCGGTCTCGATGCGACTTTCTACCGCAAGCGGACGCAGGATCAGATCGTCAACGACATCCGTGGCAGCTACGGAACGGGCTTCATTCTGTTCAATCTGAACGGAGCCGAGACACAAAACACTGGTGTGGAGCTCACGCTTCGGGGAACGCCGATACAGAGGGACGGTTTCTCGTGGGATTTCCAGGCGAACTACACGAAGGCGAGAGGCAAAGTCCTCGCGCTCCCGAATGCGCTGCCGGAATCCTATGTGTCGGATACCTGGTTGTACGGCAACGTGCGGAACGGTACCGCTCCGGGCCTCTCCACCATGTCGCTGACCGGTCTCTTCTATCTCAGGAACCAGGCCGGCGACCTGTTGATCGATCCGTCGACGGGCCTTCCGATACGGTCGCCCTCGCTGTTCATCAATGCGGGATACGATCGCCAGCCGAATTATACGGTCGGTCTCAGCAACACCTTCCGGCGCAATCGCCTCTCCCTGGATTTCCTCCTCGATTTCAGGAGAGGGGGAGACGTGTTCAATGCAACGGAGCATTACCTGACGACCAGAGGTCTCAGCGAGTCGACGCTGGACAGGAACACGCCGCGGGTAATCAAAGGCGTCCTGAGAGACGGCAGGGAGAATTCGGCGAATCCGACCATCAACAACATTGTCTTTGTGCCCGCCGCTCAGACGATCTACTACACCAACATGAGCGAAGAGCTCTTCATCGAGAAGGACATCAACTGGGTGAGGCTCCGCGATGTGCAGGTGAGTTACGCCCTTCCTGACGGATTCCTGGGTGCTCGAAACTCCAGCGTGTTCGTCAAGGGCACAGACCTGTTCCTTATCACCAACTACACGGGGCTGGATCCCATCGTGAACGGGAACAGCGCGGCGGTGGGAGGATCAGGGGGCACGGGAATCGACTTCGGCAATTTCCCGATACCTCGCGGTTTCAATTTCGGAATCAGGATGGGATTCTAACAATGAAGCTACGCACGATTCTCCTAGTTGGTGCTGTGACCCTGGCCAGCGCCTGCAGCGACTACCTCGATGTAAATACGAATCCGAACGCGCCTCAGGCCGTTTCGGCGAATCTGTACCTCGCGCCGATGCTGCACTGGATGGTGACATCGCCCCAGTTCGACGGCCGGCACGTCGGACACTACACGCAGGAGTGGATATCGACATCCACCGCCGTCAGTCCGGCGCTGACCTGGGGCCGGATGGGGTACGACCCGGCGAGCGACAACGGCGCCCAGCAATGGCGGGATGTCTACTGGTCATTGGGGCAGAATCTGATCGACATGAACACCAAGGCCGAGGCCGAACAGCGCTGGGATCTCCTGGCTGTCGGTCTGATTCTGAAAGCGTGGGGCTGGCAGGTTCTGACCGATCTTCATGGTGAGATCGTCATCAAGGAAGCCATTGATCAGACGAAGACCGTCTTCACTTACGATACCCAGGATTTTGCGTATCAGGAAGTAAAACGACTCCTCGACAGCGCGATCGTCCTGCTGGCGAGAAACGATGGAGCCGTCGATGCCACCTATCTCGCCAGGGGCGACAAGATCTACAATGGCGACCGTGCAAAGTGGACGAAGCTGGCGCACGGGATGCTCGCCCTCAATCTCAATCACTATTCAAACAAGTCGACGTACGCACCGGCTCAGGTGATCGCGGAGGTCAATCTGTCCTTTGCGAGCAACGCGGATGACGCACTGATGCCGTATCCCGGCACCAGCGCCGACAACGCCGACCGCAACTTCATAGGGCCGACCAGGCAGAACGTCCAGTTGTACAGGCAGACCAACTTCGTGCTCAACCTGATGAACGGGAATCAGTTCGGTGGTGTCGCCGACCCGCGGATGACTCGAATGTTGTCGCCGTCGCCCGACGGCGCGTACCGCGGGCTGGATCCGAACATCGCCGGCTTTGGTACACTCACGGCCGCGCAGCAGCCGAACAATTTCTTCGGCTACGTCGGCAGTGCCGGGCCGGGGCTGCCGAGCCGTTATCTCTTCGCCGACAAGTCAAGGGTTCCCCTGATGACCTATGCGCAGCTGCAGTTCGTGAAAGCCGAAGCTGCGCTCAAGATGGGAGATCAGGCAACGGCGCTGACCGCTTACAGGAATGGCATTTCGTTCCACATCGATTTCGTCAACGCACGGAACCTCGATGACAACCAGACGCCGACGCAAATCTCGGCTGCGGACAAGGCGACTTTCCTTGCGTCCCCGGCAATCGTTCCTCCGGTGCTGACGCTGTCTCACATCATGTCCCAGAAATACATCGCGCAGTGGGGCTGGGGACACAACGAGATGTGGATGGATATGCGCCGCTATCATTACACCGACATCGATCCGGTAAGTGGGACGCAGGTGTTCCGCGGCTTCGCGCCTCCGACGACTCTGTACACGGACAACGCGGGCAAGATCGTGCAGCGCATCAGGCCGAGATACAACTCGGAATACGTCTGGAACAGGGCGGCCCTCGAGGTCATCGGTGCACTTGCTCTCGATTATCACACCGTGCCGCTATGGATCACTCAACCGTAACCCGAATCATGAAAAGACAACTATCTATCGCGGCACTCCTCTGTGCCGGCCTGTTATCAGCGTGTGGCGAGGATGCAGTGCAGAAACTTATCACCGCCCCTCTTGCTGCTTCCCGGGTCAAGTTCTTCAACTTCGGCGTGAATGCACCCGGGGTGAATTTCTACGCCAACGAGACGAAGATGACGGCGGTCGTCTCCGCCAGCGGGACCGAGTCTACGACGGGGACAGCGTATGGCGGAGTGGGGGCCGGTGGGGCCTATGCGGCAATCGCGCCCGGGCAGTACACGTTGGCGGGAAAGATCGCAGCCGCCACCGACAAGGACCTGGCCGTCGCGACGGTCGCCACGAACATAGAGGACGGGAAATACTACTCGTTCTATATGAGCGGGTTCTACAACACCACGGCGAAAACCGTCGAGGGATTCGTTGTGGAAGATCCCGTCAGCGAGCCAACGGATTATTCGGTTGCGCGCGTCAGATTTGTCAACGCGATTTCCAACGCGAATCCAATGGCGTTGTATGCAAGGAATACGACGACGGCAGTAGAGGTCCCGGTTGGCGCTGTCGTGGCGTACAAGGGAGCAGGCGCGTTCACGGAGGTGCCGCTTGGCATATACGATCTGAGCACGCGCTACGCGGGATCGGCAACGAACGCCATCACGAGAACTTCCCAGACGTTTTTGGGCGGAAGGATGTATACGATTACCGCCAGAGGCGACATCACTGTTGCACCAACAGCAACAGCATGTGGGGCTGCCAACAGGACTTGTCTGGACAATACCGCCAGCCGGTAGCGAACTCCTGGCAAGCACAAGTAAGAAAAACCCCGGCTAATCCCGGGGTTTTTTTTCGCTTCCAATCCAGTGCGCCCGCTGTTGACAAGCCTCGCGCACGCTCCTTCTATACGAGATCATGCACTCCACTCTCAGAATCGGCGCCATCGCGATGATGTTCGCCTGCGCCCCCGCGCCGTCGCTGGTGCAACCCGACATCATTCCAGGAGTCGACGCGTCGGCGCGCCGGCTCCTCGGTCCCGCGACTCCTGGAGCGTCGGCCCCACTCTCCCCTGCCGATCAGCGCTGGGTCGAGCACACTCTCGCCTCGCTCACCCTGCGCGAGAAAGTCGGACAACTGATGATGCCATGGGTCGCCGGTGATTACACCGCCGTCGGGTCGGAGGAATTCGAGCAGGTGCGTAAGTGGGTGCAGGACGATGCGGTGGGAGGACTCGTTATCTCGATCGGTCTTCCACTCAGCTACGCCGCCAAGCTGAACGAGCTCCAGGTCCGGTCCAGAGTTCCGCTCCTCATCGCGTCCGACATGGAGAACGGGCCCGGCATGCGGATGGGCAACATCTACGCGCTTCCGTCCCTCCTGTCTCAGGGAGGCGGCACGGTGTTCCCTCCCGTCATGGCGCTCGGCGCCACCGGCTCCAGCGACCTCGCCTACAAGCTCGGCCAGGTGCTCGGCAGCGAAGCTCGCGCGGTCGGAGTCCACATGGTTTTCGGACCGGTACTCGACGTCAACTCCAATCCGCTCAACCCGATCATCAATACGCGCTCGTTTGGCGAGAAGCCGGAGCTCGTCAGCCGTCTCGCGACCGCGTACATCCGCGGCGCTAGATCGAAGGGACTGATGAGCACCGGCAAACATTTTCCTGGTCACGGCGATACCGACGTCGACTCGCACCTCGACCTGCCAACCATCCGCGCCAACCGCGCCCGCCTCGATTCAGTCGACCTTCCTCCCTTCCGCGTGGCCGTAGGCGAGCAAATCGATGGCATCATGACGGCTCACATCGCGGTTGTTGGAGTCGAAGGGGCGGAAGCAGGACCGGCCACGCTATCGCGTGGTTTCATGAGCGGAATCCTTCGCGACGAAATGAATTTCGGCGGAGTCCTGTTCACGGATGCGATGACGATGGGTGGAGTCGCGAAGCGTTACGGCGCGACCGAGCCGCTCATCATGGCGCTCGAGGCCGGCGCCGATGTGCTCCTCATGCCGCGCGACATTCCGGACGCCATTGAGACCGTGATGACTGCGGTCAGAAGTGGAAGACTCAATGAGTCACGGATCAACTCATCGGTCCGCCGAATTCTCACCGCGAAAGCACGCGCCGGGCTCACGCAGGGCCGCCTCGTCGACCTGAACGCGGTCGATCGGATAGTCGCTATCCCCGAGCACACCGCGATCGCGGATGAGGTAGCGGAGCGATCAATCACACTCGCGCGGGACCGGATGAACATCGTGCCCCTCACGCGCGATTCCACCAGGAGGGTTGTCGTCATCACCTACGCTGATCCTTCGGACCTCGTCGCGGGCAGAACGTTCAACTCCATCATCAGCGAGCGGGTGCCAGGGGCTGAAATGATCGGGGTAGACGGCCGGACGACGGATACGGAATACGCGGCTCTCGAGGTTAAAACGGACTCAGCCGACGTGATTCTCGTCTCCGCCTACGTCTCGCCCCGGGAGTTCAGCGGGACTGTGGGGACTCAAGCTGGTTTTTCCCGGTTCGTCGAGAAAATCGCGTTGTCCGGGAAGCCCATAATCGTCCTCTCCTTTGGGAGCCCGTATCTCCTGAATGCGTTTCCTTCGGTGTCGTCGTACCTGCTCGCGTGGGGCGGCTCCCCGATCAGCCAGCGCGCCGCTGCACTCGCGGTTCTGGGTGAGCGGGAGATCGACGGGCGACTGCCAATTTCGCTTCCGCCGGCGTTGCCGTTTGGCGCGGGTATTCATCGAGCACAGACTGGGATGTCCAACAAATGAAGCTTCAGCCCGCACTCCCCCCCCTTTCACTCTTCCTGTCTTTAGTAGCCATGTCGGCGTGCGCGCCGCATCCACCGCCGGCTCGAGTTGCGGCCGCGCCGACTCCGGTCAAATACGTCCCGCCACAGATGGGCCTGAACAATTCCGGCCTCGACACCACGCTGATCGCTACGCTGGACAAGGTCGTGAAGACTGCGCTCGAGGAGGCGGTTGCCCCCGGAGTCGCCATCGCCGTGGGGCGCAATGGCCATATCGCCTACATGAAGGGCTACGGAACAATCGACTGGAACAGGCCAGGCTCGCCGGCGGTCGACACCAACACGCTGTACGACCTCGCATCCCTCACGAAAGTCATCGCGACGACGACGGTCGCCATGATCCTGGAGGAAGGGGGACAGCTCGACCTGGGCCGCACGGTCGGCTCATACCTCCCCGAATTCAACTCGACGGAGAAGTCGCAGATCACGGTCAGGCAGCTCCTGACCCACAGCAGCGGTCTCGAGGCGGGAGCAAACATCTATCGCACCGCTCGCGGACGAGAGCAGTACCTCCAGCAGATCAGCGCGCGCCCGCTCGAATACACGCCGGGCACGAACATGATCTACAGCGACTGGAACATGATCGTCCTCCAGCTCGTGATGGAGAGAATCACCGGCAAGACCCTCGATGTGCTGGCCACGGAAAAAATCTTCAAGCCGCTGGGAATGACGGACACTCAGTTCCAGCCTTCGATCTCACTGCGCTCCCGGATTGCGCCGACCCAGGTGGATGATGGGCGCGGTGGGCTGTTGTGGGGAACGGTCCACGACGAGAACGCGTGGGCGATTGGCGGCGTGGCCGGACACGCGGGTCTTTTCTCGACGGCGCGCGACCTGGCGCTCTTCTCGATGATGATCCTGAACGGCGGAGAGGGGGCTAACGGCGTTCGTCTCGCCAAGCCGGCTACTATTGCGCGCTGGACGTCACGCCAAGGCAGGGAATCGACGCGCACACTGGGCTGGGATTCCCCCGACGGCGGCTCGAGCGCGGGCCAGTTCTTCTCCCCATGGAGCTTCGGCCACACCGGGTTCACGGGAACGTCGATCTGGATCGATCCGGAGAAGGATCTGTTCGTGGTAGTGCTCACGAACCGCGTGAACCCGACGCAGAACAACACCAGGCACGTCCAGCTCCGACGCGACGTTGCCGACGCGACGCAGCAGGCAGTCCTCGGCGCGCGGATCGTCAACTGGGAGAGTCGCTAGGCGCTCTCGCGACAGTCGGTTAAGAGCCGCTGGGGCAGGCCACAGCGGCAGTTGGTTCATAGCCCAAGCGCCACGAAGGAGCCGCATTCCGCTTACTTTATGAGGGAACTTATTCTCTCACTGAATGCCATCCTCCAAGGAACGAGTCCCCGTCGTCATCGTCGAGTACGATGAGATCGCCCGCACGATAGCGAGGCGCATCGCCGAAATCATCAAGGAACGCCGGCGCGAAGGTGGACATGCCGTGCTCGGACTCGCCACGGGCAGCACGCCCATCGGGATCTACCGCGAGCTGATCAAGATGCACCGCGAGGAAGGGCTCGACTTCTCCGACGTCGTGACCTTCAACCTCGACGAATACTATCCGATGAAACCGGAGAGCATCCACAGCTATCACCGGTTCATGCGCGAGAATCTCTTCAACCACATCAACGTGCGTCCGGAGAACATCCACATCCCCCGCGGCGACGTTCCGCGTGACGATGTGGATGTCGAATGCGAGGCGTACGAGGCCGCGATCAAGAAAGCGGGTGGAATCGACCTCCAGATCCTTGGCATCGGAAAGACCGGCCACATCGGCTTCAACGAGCCGGGCTCCGGTGCGGATTCGCGCACTCGTCGAATCTCCCTCGATACGGTCACACGGCGTGACGCCGCTGGCGATTTCTTCGGCGAGGACAACGTTCCCACGGAAGCAATCACGATGGGCGTGGCGTCGATCATGGAGGCGAGGGAGATCGCCCTCGTCGCCACCGGTGAGCACAAGGCCGCGATCATCAGGCGAGCGGTGGAGGGAGAGCCCGATCCGGACGTGGCGGCGACGTATCTCCAGCAACACCCGAACGCCGTGTTCTACGTTGACTTCGCCTCGGCAGCTGATCTCACCCGCATTCGTACGCCCTGGGTGATCGGGGAGGTCAAATGGACCCGCGAGAAGGAAATCGATGCTGTCATCTGGCTGGGTGAGACTACAGGGAAGTCGGTGCTCAAGCTCGACGAGAACGACTACCGGGAACACCACCTCAGCTCGCTGCTCGCGCGCTACGGAAAGGCCGGTCCGCTCAACGGAACGGTGTTCAACGCGCTCATCGCGAAGATTCGCGGTCGCAGCAAGCTTCCCGCCGGCAAGCGCGTCGTCGTCTTCTCTCCGCACCCTGACGACGACGTCATCTCGATGGGCGGCATGCTCAACAAGCTCCACCAGAACAGGAACGAGATCCTCGTCGCCTACCAGACTTCCGGCAACATCGCCGTGTTTGACCACGAAGTGCGGCGCTACGCAGATTTTCTCCGGCGCTTCGGAAACGACTTCGACATCAACGACTCGAGGGCAGGCTCGCTGATCGAAGAGGTGGAGGAATCCCTCGACTCGAAGAAGGTCGGGGAGATCGACGCATTCGCGGTGCAGGTGATGAAGCGCGCGATCCGCGAGGCCGAAGCCGTGTCCGGAATCGAGACGTTCGGGATGAAGCGCGACCAGGCGCGCTTTCTCAACCTGCCCTTCTATCAGACCGGCAAGGTCAGAAAGGATCCGATCGGCCCGGAAGACGTCCGCATCGTTCTCGACCTGCTCGAGGAGCAGAAGCCGGAGCTGGTGTTCGTCGCCGGCGATCTCTCCGATCCGCACGGCACCCACCGGATGTGTCTCGAGGCAGTGCAAGGCGCGCTCGCCCAGTACTCGGGCGCTCCGCCCGAGATGTGGTACTATCGCGGCGCCTGGCAGGAGTGGGAGATCGCCGAGGCGGATGTCCTGGTCCCGTTGTCGGAGGACGAGCTGCGCGCGAAGAAGATGGCCATCTTCAAGCACCAGAGTCAGAAGGACCGCGCTCCCTTCCCTGGCCAGGACGATCGCGAATTCTGGCAGCGCGTCGAGGAGCGCAACCGCAACACCGCGCAGCGTGTCGACAAGCTCGGCCTGCCCGAGTATTTCGCGATGGAAGCCTACGTAGTGCGCCGCGGCGGCGCGCCGATCGAGACAGAAATGGTCGCAACGAGCTCGCTCGCCGAGAAAGAGACCTCGCGTTCGAGGCACGCTACGCCGGCGAAAGCAGCACGCTGAGTTTTTAGCTGCCAGTTGGCATCTTTGCCGGTACGGCGGAGGGGATCCTCGCCGACCAGGTACAGAGCCGCCAATCGCCGCGGCGCGGTTAGACTTTAAGAATGATGTTCCGCTTGTACAACACGAGCAGAATCCCGTACCACAACAGAACGAAAGTCAGAGCAAAGCCGAGAGAAGCCACGCGCGGCGGAAGCCAGGAAGCGTACCCAATCTGATAGATCGCGTTCTGAATCGATACCGAGCGCCCCTGATAGTTGACGTGCCAAAGGGTATAGATGAGCCTGGCCATGACCCCTGACCCCACAAATGCCACGATGGGATTGACGCCAAAGACCACAAACGGTTTGGTCCACCACTTCACGTTGGCGTAATCAACGATCCACATGATCGTGGCCAGCGCCACGCACGCCATTCCGGCCGTGAAAACCACGTAGGAGCTGGTCCAGAGATTCTTGTTGATCGGGAAAGACCAGCTCCACATCAGACCCAGCACCATCCCGAGCGATCCCGCCGCAAAGAGGCCGCTGATCCTTTCCAGCAACGGCTTTTCCCGCTGCGCGATCCACCGTCCGGCGAGCACTCCGAGCATCGCTGTCGCAATCGCCGGCAAAGTCGAAAGCACACCCTCAGGATCGAAGGTTACACTGCCGGTCCAGATGTGATTGGTCCCGAGAATCATCCGGTCCAGATAGGCCGCGAGGTGCCGGTCCTTGGTGTGGAGGAGCAACGCTCCGATTTCGTTCTCGCCTGGAACGGGGATGAGAGTCATCGCGAACCAGTAGCCGAAAAGCAGCCCCGCAAGGATGAGAATCTGCTGTCTGACCGTGGTCTTCAGGGTCAGCAGTCCGGCGAAGATGTACACGATCCCGATGCGCGCGAGCACACCCAATATGCGAACGTGCTCGATTCTCCAGACGATTCGATCCCACGCCGAAGCGTTCGGGAGTGCCTCGATGGTTCCCCACTGATAGAAGGGGAAGAGCGCCATCAGGAATCCGAGCAGGTATATGATGAGCCCGCGGCGAAGAATCTGCTTCACGATCGCCGAGTCTTCGTCGCCCCGCGCTCGCCGCGCCGACAAAGAGAGATGCGTCGTGATCCCGACGATGAAAAGAAAGAACGGGAAAATCAGGTCAGTGGGCGTCCACCCGTGCCACTCGGCATGTTCGAGCGGCGGAAAGATCGCGCTCCACGTGCCCGGATCGTTGACGAGAAGCATTCCGGCAATGGTGAGGCCGCGGAATACGTCGAGCGACAGCAGGCGCTCGCGAGTCGTAGTGTGTGGTGAGACTGTCGATGCCGTCGCGTCGTAGCGCGCCGACGTCGCGCGCGGTGCTGCCCCAATGCTCATGCGCTCTCTGAGTGTGATGGTTTGCTGCTACTATATATATACGAGCGGCATATCTACGGCGTTACGACGCCCTCTCTCAATCCGCATGAGCAGCGACCAACCGAGCGATGCCAGGATCGTAGACTCCTGGCGCAAGAACGCCTCTCCGTGGACGGACGCCGTGAGAGGAAACCAGATCGAGAGTCGCACGCTCGTTACCAACCGCGCCGTCATCGAAGCCGTGTTGACCCGCGCGCCACGCACGGTGCTCGACATCGGCTGCGGTGAAGGCTGGCTGGTGCGCTCTCTCGCCGAGCACGGGGTGCGGGCCACCGGCGTTGACGTCGTCCCGGCATTGATCGAGCAGGCAACCCGTGCTGGGGGCGGCGAGTTTCGCGTAGCGTCCTACGAGCAAATCGCGGCTGGTGAGCTCGAAATCACAGTGGACGTCGTCGTCGCGAATTTTTCACTGATTGGAAAGGAATCCGTCGACGGCGTCGTCCGCCGGGTCCCCGAGTTGTTGACCGCGGGCGGCGCGTTGATCATTCAGACCCTTCATCCCATTGTTGCCGGCGGCGATCTCCCCTATGAAGACGGCTGGCGTCAAGGTTCGTGGGTCGGGTTCAGCGACGAGTTCTCCGATCCGGCACCCTGGTACTTCCGAACACTCGAAAGCTGGAAGTCGTTGCTCCGCGATGCCGGATTCAAAGCAGTAGAAATGCGAGAGCCTGTCCATCCAGGAACAGGCAAACCTGCGTCGGTGATCTTCATCGCAAAGAACTGATCTTGCCGCCCTAGGTACCCGTCACTAACGTAGGGCACTTGTTGATCGGTAGTGCCCCGGTCCATCACGGGGACAACGCGACTCGGAGATCCTCTGATGACGCCTACTTTTGTTCGCCGCGGCGCGATCCTCTTCGCGATCGCGCTCGCCACACCATTCGTGCTTGCTGCCCAGGGCGCCACCGGAACTGTCAGCGGCCGCATTACCGATGCGTCAATCGGCAGGGGCCTGCCAGAGGCTCAGGTGACGATTACCGGAACGCGAATCGGTGCCGTCACTGGTCCGAATGGTGAGTACACTCTGAGCGGAGTGCCCGTCGGGTCGCGGACCGTCACCGCGCGCCGCATTGGGTACCAGCCCACGACGCGATCGGTCGAGGTCGTCTCGGGCGCCACCGCTACGGCCGATGTCGCGCTCGCTGTCAGTGCGGTCAACCTGAGCGAAGTCGTCGTCACCGGCACTGGCACCGCTACCGAGAAGCGAAAGGTCGGGACCAGCATCGCCACCGTCGACTCCGCGCTCATCGGCAGGGCACAGGCAGTCACCGTCGATCAGGCGATGCAGGGAAAGATTCCGGGCGCGCAGATCACCCAGAACTCCGGCAGTCCCGGCGGAGGCGGAATTTCAGTCCGGCTGCGGGGCGTCAACTCCTTCATCTCCGGTTCTGATCCCCTCTACATCGTCGATGGTGTAATTGTCGACAACAAATCGGGACAGTTGGCGGACCTCGGCATACGGTCCAATCCTCAGAACCGTCTCGCCGATCTGAATCCTGCGGACATCGACCATATCGAGATCATTCGTGGCGCCGCTGCCGCTGCGCTCTACGGATCACGCGCAAATAATGGAGTCGTCCAGATCTTCACGAAGCGCGGCAGCATTGGCAAGCCGCATTTCACGGGGACAACGCGCTGGGCAACCAGCCAGCTGCGGGAGCAGCAGCCATTCAACTTCTATCCGTTCAATGTGAACGGACTTCCGATCGCGCGATTCAACTATCAGGACGACATCTTCCACCGCGCGCCGTCGTGGGAGCAGAACCTCACGGTCGAGGGCGGGAACGACCAGACTCGCTACTTCCTCAGCGGAAACTTCGCGAACGAGGATGGTATCATGCGCTCCACCTCTTCGCGCCGCTCGGGGGCGCGGATCAATCTTCAGCAGCAGCTCTCGCCGAAACTGGTTGCCAACCTGACGTCCAACTACGTCACCACCAACAACCAGCTCCAGGCATTCGGGGAGCAGAACGACTACGGCATTATGGGGTCGCTGTTTTTCGCCCCGACGAGCGTCGACTTCCGCCCCGTGAACGGCATTTACCCGCTCCCGCCGGCGCTCGGGACGAACCCTCTTCTCGCGATCGCTCGCATTCGCAACCCGCAGACGATCGAGCGTTTCATCGGCTCAACCAAGTTTACCTGGACACCGATCAGCAATCTGTTGTTCGATTACACGATCGGTCTCGACAACGTCGGCTTTGAGCAGCGCCAGTTCGTGCCGCGCAACGCGGTGCTCGGGACGGCCCCCCTCGCCACCGGCAGATCGCAGTCGGTCTTCGAGAATAACCGCGTGATCAACCAGGATGGCGTCACGAGTTACTCGTGGGGCGCCATGGGATCCTTGGATCTGCGGACAACCGGTGGGTTCAACTACACATCGCAACGCGTGCGAACCACCCAGGCCAGCGCCAATGGACTCGCGCCAGTCGGTGAGCTTGTGAGTGCCGGCTCTGTCTTCTCGGCGATTCAAACTGACGTCGAGCTGCGCACTCTCGGATTCTACGGCCAACAGGAAGTTGGGTTGGCTGACAAACTCTTCCTGACGGGCGCGGTGCGTTACGACGCTTCGTCGACTTTTGCCCCATCCGAGCGCTGGCAGGCGTTTCCCAAGTTCTCCGTGTCGGTCGTCGCCCTCGACAACAAGCCAGGAGCGCTCAATAGCCTTCGTCTTCGCAGTGCGATCGGTTGGGCCGGAAGCCAGCCTGGGATCCTGAACGCCTACTCTCAGTTCATCAGCTATACGCAGCTTCCGTTCGCGGGTCGCCCCGGTTTCGTCAACGATTTGACCTTTGGGAATCCGAATCTCAAGAACGAGCGCGCGCGTGAATGGGAGCTGGGCGGCGACGTCGGATTCCTCAGTGGAAGAGCGTCAGCCGAAGTCACGTACTACGACCGCATCGTCTCCGACCTGCTCTTTTTCCGACCACTGCCGACGAGCACCGGATTCTCGCGGCAGTTCTATCCGATCGGGTCGATGTCGAACAAGGGTATCGAGCTGATGCTCCGCACGACCAATCTGGACCGTCCCAACCTCCAGTGGTCGTCGACGATGACCTACGCGCATAACAAGAATCTCGTCGACAGTCTTACTATTCTGGACTTTCAGTCGGCGGGCGGCTATCCGAATCGCATTCGCGCCGGCGAGCCGGCCGGAGTCTTCTATGGGTCATACGCGGCGCGCAATTGCCTGACCGGTGAGCGGCTCACGGATTCGCTCGGCAGATATCGCCGCAGCAATCAGACGGCTGACATGGGCAATGCGGCTCAGCGGATAGCCATCAGCGGCGGCAATTGCAACGACTCGCTGAACCACGTGATCGGCGATCCCAATCCAAAGTGGATGGGATCTTTCATGAACGAAGTCACCATCGCCAAGAAGCTTCGCCTTCGCGCCCTGCTCGATGGGGTGTTCGGGAACAAGATCATGAACCTCTCCACCCGCGCGCAGAACGCCGGAATCGCCAGCAACTCCAAGTCTTATGAGCGAGAGCTTCTCCCTTACGGAGATCCTCGCAAGCTGCCACCAACCTGGAACTCGCGGACGCAGGGAATCTTCGAGTACTGGATAGAGGACGGCACCTTCGTGAAGCTGCGGGAGCTGAGTGCGAGCTACTCGCTCGACATGCCTGCCGTGCGCCGCTTCTTCCGTGATGGCGTCGATTTAACGGTGTCGGGGCGCAATCTCTACGTATGGACCGACTACAGCGGCTACGATCCGGAGATCAACTTGTTCGGAACGAATGCCGGAGGCTTGCAGTCGGTGCAGACGACGGCGGCAGACCGCGGTTTCGACTTTGGTGGCTACCCCATTCCGCGCACGTGGTCGCTCAGTGCGCGAGTCTCCTTTTAACATGCGGAGAATCCAACCAATGCGAATGACGAGACAGTGCCTGGTTGCCTTCGCCGCAGCGTCGCTGGCCGCTTGCAACCTCGACTTGAAGAATCCGAACTCTCCGACCGAGAGCGAAGTGACGACGAGCGCCGATGCCACGATCGGTTTGGCAACCGGGCTACAGGGCCGGTTCGCGCAATCCTACGGCAATTTCGCCTACATGGCCGGGCTTGTGAACGACGAGTTCGCCTCTACTACCGCGGCGCTCATTTCCATCAGTGACGCCGAGCAGGGGTCGGTGCCACCGGGGACCGGCATCGGAGAGAATGTATTCAACTCCATCTACCGAACGGTCCGCACCGCCGATGAGCTGCTGGCCGGATCCGACGCGCTCGCGGCGCAGTTCGATGCGGGAACGCGTAGCGGTCTTCGCGCGCTCGCATTTGTATTGAAAGCCGAATCACTGGGCGAGGCGCTTCAGTCGTATCAGACAATCCCCATCAAGACGTTCGGAGAGATCGCGCCCGTCTACGTGCCACGCGCCGAGGCGCTCGCGTACGTCCGCGCGCTGCTCGATTCCGCGGCGGCAGAGATCGCTGCGACTCCACCCAGTACTCTCTTCAACAGCAGCATCCTGACTCCGGGGGTGAATCTCCCGAACACGATTCAATTATTTCGGGCGCGATACGCACGGATGGCGAATGACGACGCAACCGCGCTGACCGCATCAAACAACGTCGCTCGCAGCGGCACGTCGGCGCTCTCGGTGCTTACGTTCCCCGCACCGGGTGTCAATTTCTACGCAAACGTGACGGGTGGCACGAATGGAATCGCGCCTCGCCGCCAGTGGAGACTGTCGATGACGGCGGGCGATCAGCGGTTCGCTTACTTCGTCGATCCCTCGAAGCCCCAGACCGGTCGCGTGGGAGCGCTCCTGGATTCGTGGCTCCGCTACGCGAGCCCGCAGGCTGCGCTTCCCGTGTACTTCCCCGACGAAGCGCTTCTGATCAAGGCCGAAGCGCTGGCGAATACCGGTCAGCTGGCTGCGTCGCAGGCGGCCCTCGATTCTGTCCGTACCGATTGCCCCGGTAACCGCGGCATCGATGACCCGAAGGCTTGCCTGCCGCCCCTCGTGGGCGCTCTCACTCTGCCACAGCTGATCGCGGAGATCTACAGCCAGCGTCGATATGAGCTGTTGGGAACGGGACTGCGCTGGGAAGACTCTCGCCGCCGCAATCTCATTCGCGGTCCCGTCGCCGCACCAGCGGTTCCGCTGGATGGCCAGCGTTGCTGGATACCGTACGCAATCGGTGATCGGAACGCCAACCCGAACGTACCTGCGGATCCGCCCGAGCCAACGACGTTCCCATCCGGTTGCACCTACTAACGAGGCCGAGATAAATGAATATCAAATCCGTGAAGATCGGTTTTCTCGCCGCTCTCGCCCTGGTGTCGGTCGCATGCGGTACGGAGAAAGCGGCTGGTCCGCTCGACTCAGGCGCCCAGGGCCGGGTGCGCTTCGTGAACCTGATCACCGATCCAGCCCGCAATCCCGTCAACGCGATCCTCGAGAACGTTCCCTTCGGAGTGAACCTTGGCTACGGTGGAACGACTCCGTCGTCGTTGCCGGCTCCCGCGACCGCCAACTACTCGGCGATTCTCGCGGGCGACCGAACGCTCGTGCTGCAGCGGACGGCTGACCCGACGGTGACGGTGGCGACCCTCACCTTCACGATAGCCGAAGGAGCGGATCACACCATCTACGCGAGAGGTGGGACCGGAGGGGGCGCGATCACCGGCGTCATGACGACTGACCCCACACCCGCAACCGCAAGCGGCCAGGCCTTGGTGAGAATCGTGAATTTGAGTCCCACCGGCGGCGCGATGGATTTCTTCGTAACGGCGCCCAATGCGGATCTGTCGACCGCGACTCCAACGGTGGCGAACCTCGCCGTCAATGGAGAATCACCGTACGTGAGCCTTGCCGCGGGTACCTACCAGATTCGCGCAGTTCCCGCCGGCACGGCCCCAGCTCTTCGCTCGACCAGCGTGGTGATCAACTTCACCCCGCCAGCCACCCCCGCCCCATTCCCGTCAGGAAGCGCGCGGACCATAGTCGCCGCCGACGCCGCCGCTGGAGGCGCGCCACTTCGCGCGTTTCTGCTGACCGTCCGGTAGCGCCTGGCTATAACGCTGGCTTGAGCGCCGGCGACCAGTCGGAGAGCCGCCCGTCGCCCGAGTGCGTGAGCTGACGCAGCCGCCCCGTGCGCTCATCCAGAATCCAGATGCTGCGCGGATCGCCGATCGCGCCCAGGCGTCGCGTGATCGCGATATGGCGGCCATCGGGAGCCCACGACGGGTCCTCATTCTCGCCTTCGTTGGTGAGCTGCGTCATCACACGGTCCCTGACGCCGATCACCCAAACCTGGAAGTCGCCCGCCTGCTGCTGGAACGCGATCTTGTCACCAGCGGGCGACCAGTCAGCGCCCGTGCGATAGCTGCGCTTTCCGGCCACCACCGGCGTCAGCAGCCGCAAGCCGGTGCCGTCGACGTTCATGGTGTAGAGCTGCGGCGTGAGCGGACGCGGCGACATGAATACGATCTGCTTTCCGTCCGGACTGAAGCTCGGCGACGTCGTCTCGAATCCGCTTCGTCCCACGAACGGCACGGACGACGAGTCGTTTCCATTGGCGCTGGCGAGCATCAATTCCGCCGGAGAATCACCGCCGCTCGCCCACACGATGCTCTTACCGTCCTTCGTGTATACGGGAGTGATGTTGAGTCCGCGCGACGACGCCGCAAGCAGCTGTGTCCGCATCGTGCGCAGGTCGAACTGCGCGATGCGCGTGCCTCGGTCGTCAGCGTCGCAGTAGACGAGGTATCGCCCCGATGGATGCCACGACGGGGAAAGCGCGGCCCCGACAGTCGGCAGCGTGCGCTCATTGGCGCCATCGCTGTCGACGATCTTGAGCTTGGTGCCATCGATGAATGCGATCTTGGTCGCCGCGATACCCCTGACGCCGGTCAGCCATCTCTCGACTTCGTCGCTCACCCCGTGGATCGCAAACCGGAGCTCGCGTCCAACGGAATCACGCAGGATCGAATCCCTCAACGCAACGCGCGTGTACACCGAATCGACGCGGAGCGTATCCCGGCCCGCCGCTGCGCGGAGAACGACGGCGCGGCGGTCCAGCTCGCGGGAAATTGAATCCCGCACCGCTTCGGCGCGTTTGGCAGCGTTGCGCTGACCGGGAGTCTTGAGCGGCACCGGGCGCGCTGCCGCGCGAACGAGGCTGTCTCTCCTCACGGAATCAGCCGCCAATGCATTCTGAGTCGACCTGGCTCGCACCCGAAGAACCGCGGACAGCGAATCCTTTACCGCAGTCAGCCTGTTGGCGGGCGGCCGAGGCAGCCTGAAGTACGCTTCCTGCCGCAGCTTCCCCTTCACGTTGAAAACCTCGACGTGGAGCCCCGACGCCGTCGGCCTTGCCCGCACTACGAAGCTTGCGCGCGTCTGCTCGAGGGGCCCGAAATTGATGCGCCTGTCACCGGGTTCCCAGATGTCCGCCATCGTCAGGCTGTCGAGCACGAGCGGTTGCAGGCGGTCTCCGAAATCGAAATCGCGCTGGATGATGGTGCGGGTCGAGTCACCGGCAGTCGTGTCGATTTGCAGCACGACCACTGCCGGAGGAACCTCGATGGGTCGCTGCGGCTTGGGTCGGGCTACGGGTCGATTCTGGCCGTACATCGCCGGCGCCAGCGCGAGCAATGCCACGGCTCCGACGAGAAATTTGCTGCAGCTAGGTGTCATCAATGGTTCAATTTATCCGGTCGTGCAATCATACACACTTCTCCCACGCCAGGTTCGACTCTGCCCGAGACGGTCCGGCAACATCCGGGCAGCGGCGACTCGATAGCGCCAACGGCAAAGCCGCGGAGGAGAATCCCTCCGCGGCTTGTTCAGACCGGTTGCTCGCTACTTCTTGAGATTGAACTGAAACGGCATCTGCACGAGCTGGGAAACCTTCTTCCCACCGATCTGCGCCGCCGAGAACTTCATACGGGGGAGCGCATCCTTCACGGCGGCGGAAAACGCCGGGTTGCTGGAGTTGAGGATCTTGAGCGTGCCGCCCTCGTAGCGGCCATTCTCGCCAACGACGAACTGGGCTAGAACCTGGCCCTCGACGCCCTGGTCTCTGAGTGACTGCGGATAGTCCGGGGCGTCGCCGCCGATCTTCTGGACCGCCTTCTCGACCTGGAACTCCATGTACGGGCCTTCGTGGGCGCCAGCGTCCTTGCCGGTGTCGCCTTCGTTGCCGGTGCCACCCTTTACACCACTGGCCGACCCGCCAGCGACGCCCTTGCCGCTGAAGTCGCTCTCATTGGTGATCGCCTTCGATAGATCGACCGTCGGCATGGTGGTCGGAACGTTGACTGGCGGCGCCAGGACCTTGAACCCCTGCGGCGGGGCCGGAGCGGCTTCCTTCGGAAGCACCGGGGCCTGCACGACCTTTGGCGGCGTCGGAGCCTTCTTGGGCTTCGGCGGTTCCGGTTTCACGACTTCTTTCTTCGGAGGCGGAGGGGGCTCGTTCTTCTTGACCTCGACGAAACTGACCTTCGTTTCGCGCTTCTCCGCCTTCCTGACCCCAGCGCGGGCGGTGGCGAAAACGGCGACAAATATGATGAGCGAGTGCAATATCACGCTAAAGATGGTCCCGCCGACTGACCGTCCTTTCTTGTTTGATTTCGTGGATTCGAGTAACCGCATCGATTGCTCCCCTGTTGAATGACTCGCCCCCTCATAAAGCAAACACCCGGCCACTTTGCGTGTTTTTTTGGCCCAAAAAAAGGCTTTTTTTGGCACGAAAATGCAGCCAAGTGGGCACCTCTGGGAGGACCGAAATCGCTCGAGCTCATCAGTCGCGGCTGGATTAGTAAACGCTGAAGGGGCATGGAGTTACCCATGCCCCTTCCCTGTCTGCCTAGCTACGGAAACTAGCGAGTCTACTGCTTCGTCCCCGGCTTCTTGACGGGCGCTTTTTGGGCGGCCGCATTGACGGGTGCCGAGTTGGTCTTGGAGGCACTCGGGCCGGTCGCTTTTACACCGGGTTTTCGCGTAAGAATTCCGCACACAGTTTCGAACGCGTTCTTGCCGGCGGTGCCAACCTTGGGCCGGTCCCATGCCATCTGGGCCTGGTCACGCGGGTCGACTTCGCCCTCGTCCCGCACCAGCACATTGTTCGCCGCATAGACGGTGCTCCGCACTCTTTTCACCCGTACGGGCGAGCACCGGACATAAGCCCGTTCGACGAGCCTCGAGTACCGCTTCTTGTTCTCGAGAACCCTCGGCCGCGCATAGTCCCAGCTGGTCACCGTGCTCCACGTTCCCGGGGACTGCAGCGAGATACTCGCCGTGTCGAAGATTACCGTGAGATCGGAATCCTTATACACCTGCCGCCAGGGCGCCTGGGCATTCGCCACGCACGGGGCCGCGAAGCACGCGGTAATCAGAACGAATCGAGTTACGGAACGCATCGTGACATCTCCTGGTGTCCCTCGCTTCCTCACCGATGCGGCTGCGGTAAGCGAAGACTCGGACGAGTTTTGTAGGCTGGATATATAAACGCGGTGCACGCGGGACCGCCACTCTACCCCCGCAAGCCAGACTTGTGCCTCGGGCGAGATGCGGCCTTTATTCTTTCAGCCCGATCAGCACGGAGATGCAATGCCAGCAACACCAGATGGACCGATCGCGATCTACTACGAGCACCCCGACTGGTTCAAGCCGCTATTCGCCGAGCTGGAACGCCGGGAGATTCCGTACGCGCGGGTAGACGCGTCGGCGCATTCGTACGATCCCTCTGAGACCCAATCGCCGTATTCGCTGGTGTTCAACCGGGCGAGCCCGTCGGCGTATCTGCGGGGACACCAGCAGGTAACCTTTCACACCCTGAGCTGGCTGCGTCACCTCGAGCGGATCAGTGTCCCGCTCGTGAACGGCCCCGCGTCGTATCAAATGGAGATCTCCAAGGCCCTCCAGCTCAACGCGCTCGAACAGCTCGGGCTCCCCTATCCACGGGCGCGCGTGATCAACAATGCAGCGCTCGCTCCTGAAGCAGCGCGAGATCTGAGATTCCCCGTCGTAGTCAAGGCGAACATCGGTGGGAGCGGTGCGGGCATCACGCGGTTCGACAATGCGGAGTCGCTCGCCGCGGCCGCCAGCGTGGGACTGATCGATCTCGGGGTAGACCATGTGGCGCTTGTCCAGGAGCTCGCGCCGCTGCGCGACGCGCACATCACGCGCGTCGAGGTCCTTGACGGAAAGTTCCTCTACGCGATCAACGTCTATCCGGCCGACAATTCCTTCAACCTCTGCCCCGCCGACGTCTGTCAGACCACGGACGGCCAACAGCTGTCGCGGAGCGCCTGCGCGGTCGACGCGCCGAAAAACGGAATGCGCGTCGAGCAATTCACTCCGCCGCCGGAGATCGTCAGGCAGGTGGAGCTGATCGCGAGACACGTGGAGCTCGACATCGGCGGAATAGAGTATCTCGTCGACGACCGGGACGGGGAGCACTACTTCTACGACATCAACGCGCTCTCCAACTTCGTAGCCGATCCGACCAACGTCATCGGATTCGATCCATTTGAGCGCCTCGTCGATTATCTGATTGAGAGAACGAGAGTGCTCGCCCCGGCGGGCTTCGTACAATGAGATACGGTTACTGGCTTCCCGTCTTCGGCGGCTGGCTGCGCAACGTCCCTGACGAGGGAATGAGCGCGACGTGGGATTACGTAAAGCGCCTCGCGCAGCGCAGCGAGCAGATCGGCTACGACATCACGCTCATCGCCGAGCTGTTCATGAACGACATCAAGGGGATCGACGCCGACTCGCTGGAAGCGTGGTCCACTGCGGCGGCGCTGGCAGCCGTGACCGAGAAGCTGGAGCTGATGGTCGCGGTGCGGCCGACCTTCCACGAGCCGGCGATTTTCGCGAAGCAGGCCGCCAACATCGATCACATCTCGGGTGGCCGGCTCTCGCTGAACGTGGTCTCGTCGTGGTGGAAGGACGAAGCACGGCGTTACGGAATCCACTTCGAGGAGCACGACGACCGCTACGCACGCACCGACGAATGGCTAAGGATCGTGGACGGAACGTGGAAGCAAGCGCGCTTCAGCCACGCCGGAAACCACTACAAGGTCGAGGAGACGATCCTCGAGCCCAAGCCGACACGCACTCCCCGCCCCACCATCTACGCCGGCGGCGAGAGCCCGGCGGCCAAGGAGTTGATCTCACGCGCGTGCGACGCGTACGTAATGCACGGAGATCCGCGGGATCGGATCGCTCCCAAGATCGCCGACATGGCTGTCCGCCGTGAAAAGCTCGGGCTGGGTCCAATGCAATACGGAGTCGCGGCGTACGCCATCGTCCGCGACACCGAGAGCCAGGCGCAGGCAGAGCTCGCCCGCATCACCAACGTCCAGGCCGGCTCGCCCGGATACCAGAATTATCAGGACTGGATCTCACACACAGCACTCGACCAGCAGGTGAGCCTCGAGGACTATTCGGTCTCGAACCGTGGACTGAGAGCAGGGCTGGTCGGAACCGCGGAGCAAGTCGCGGATCGGATTCGCGAGCTGGAGTCGGTCGGGGTCGATCTGCTGCTCCTGCAGTTCAGTCCGCAGGCTGAAGAGATGGAGCGGTTCGCTGAGTTGGTGATGCCGTTGGTCGAGGGTGTGGGGGTGACTGTTTGACCGCAACGGCAACTGTTCAGTTGCAGTTGTCAGTTACGAGCGCCTCCCGCCTGTTCAGTTGCAGTTGAAGTCGATCCCAATGTCTATGTGAAGAGCGTCGCCCGCCTCTCCCTGATCGTGGCGTAGCACTCGCACGCCGCCTTCTCCAGCCCGGCCCGATTGACCACAGTGATGTTTCCGCGCCCGTGCGCAATGAGTCCGGCTTTTTCGAGCGTCCCCATCGCGACCGTCACGCCAGGCCGTCTCACTCCGAGCATCTCCGCCAGAAATTCCTGCGTGAGGTCGAACCGGTCGCGGCCGACGCGGTCGTGTGACATGAGCAGCCACCGCGCGCATCGCTGCTCGATGACGTGAAGACGGTTGCACGCCGCCGCTTGCGAAACCGTCTCGAATACGAATTGACTGTAGCGGTGCAACAGGCGACCGAGCGCCAGGCAGTCGGTCGCCAGCTTCCGGAAATCCTCGGCAGTGACGCGACGCGAGTAGCCGCTGATCTGCCCAATCGCCAACAGTCTCGACGAGGGCAGCCCATGGAAGATGGCCATGCCCGCGAATCCGTCATTTCCTACGGTCATGGCCTCGACCTTATCGCCATTCCGAAGGTCGGTCACGAGCGAGATGACGCAGTTCTCCGGAAAATGCGCGAAGCGAATGGGCTGATCGGGCTCCCAGACGATCTCGCCCGTCTCGATCGTCACCATCTCGGCTCTTTCGAGCACAGCCTCGACCTCGTTTGGGGGCAAAAGCCTGAGGATTTTGTTCCGAATGCTGGCGTCGTCCCGGCGCGGAGGAGCGGAACCGGTTTGGACAGCGTGAGCTGAGGAGCGTTTCGATTTGGCGGACATGCCTGACCGGTGAAGGCGTTCCCAAGGGGAGCGCGTGGGTTTCTTTCGAGCCGCGTCCCTGGTAAACATCCGCGTGCGGTGAATATGGTCGGATGTTTACCAAATGGGAACCACATCCTGGCGTGTTATCTTCGGGGGGTAGAAACAGTCATTTAGGACGCCCTGCCATCTATAGAGAGCAGCAGTAGAAGTGCCCCATTGGAAGCCATGACGACACCTGCTGACCCGCAGAGCAACGAGCGAAAATTCCGCTTTAAGGATGAGTGGCTGGTCGCCCTGGTTGGGACCATGCCCGGGATCACTCCGGAGTTGATCAAACGCTGGCGTTTTCAGCAGAAGCCGTACGTCGCACAGGCGTTGATCGATGGCGATGTCCTATCCTTCAGGGAAATCGCGGAGCTGGTCAAGGAGGCGTTCAGAATCGATTACGTCGATCTCAATCCCAACGAAATCGACAAGAACGCGATGCAGCTTCTTCCCGAGAAGCTTTGCCGGGACCACAACGTCCTGCCCGTAAAAGTCGACAGCAAAACGGTCTGGCTCGCCATGGCCAACCCTCTCGACCAGGAAGCAATTCAGCGCGTCAGCTGGGCGACCAGTCGAGAGGTGACGCCGCTCTTCTGCCCACCCGGCGTGCTCGACAAACTGGTTTCCGAGACCCTCCGCCCCGACGCCATGATTTATGGGCTGATCGAGAAGCTGGATCAGGCAGTAGGCGTGGAGCAGATCAAGGAGCAGGAGCAGGACGAAGCGGCGATGGCTCGCGTCCACGCGCCAGTCATCAAGCTGGTCGACGCGATCATCGGTAACGCGATCAAGCTACGCGCCTCGGACATCCACATCGAGCACGACGAAGCCTCGACGCTCGTTCGCTTCCGCATCGACGGCCTGCTCAAGAACATCATGGTCCTTCCGCGCTTCATCGGCGTTGGACCAGTGGTGTCCCGCATCAAGATCATGTCCGACCTCGACGTGGCCGAGCGCTTCCGGCCGCAGGACGGGAGAGCAAAGGTTCGCGTCGGCGGCGACGAAGTTGCGCTCCGCGTATCGATCCTTCCGACGCGTGTCGGTGAAAAAGTCGTGATGCGTCTGCTCAACGAGAAATCCGTGCAGGTCTCGATGCAGACCCTCGGCTTCATGCCCGAGGTGCTCGACAGATTCAAGGCGCTGCTGATGCGCGAGCAGGGAATCCTCCTCGTCACCGGTCCAACGGGATCCGGCAAGACGACGACACTGTATGCGGCCCTCAACACCCGCCGCGGCGAGTCGGTCAACATCGTGACGGTCGAAGACCCGGTCGAGTACCGCCTGAGCGGCGTCAACCAGGTGCAGGTGAACGAGAAGCAGGGGCTGACATTCGCCGGCGTGCTGCGGTCGGTGCTGCGCCAGGACCCGGACGTGCTGCTCGTGGGAGAGATCCGCGATCAGGAGACGGCAACCATCGCCTTCCAGGCGGCGATGACGGGTCACCTCGTGCTGTCGACGCTCCACACCAACGACGCCATCGGCGCGATCCCACGTCTTCAGAACATCGGCGTCGAACCGTTCCGCGTTGCGGCGGGTTTGATCGGTGTCACCGCGCAGCGGCTGGTGCGCCGCATCTGTCCCCACTGCCGCTTCGAGGCTCCGATCGAGGAGCTCCATCCGATGATTCGGGCGGCGCAGCAGCGCCTGTTCGGCAAAGCCAGGCACGTAAAGGCGACTGGCTGCGCCGAGTGCGGCTTCACCGGCTTCACCGGGCGTCTACCGCTGATCGAATTCCTGGAGATCACGCCCGAGGTGCGCGGCATGATCACCATCGGGAAGATGGCGGACGAGATTCGCGCGGCAGCGCTGCGGACAAACGCGCTGCATACCTTCGACAACGATGCACTCTGGCACATCGCCGAGGGCGATACGACGGCGGAGGAAGTGATTCCGTACACGGAGTTCGAGCGGCGCAAAACGCCGCGCGGGAACACGCCGCGCGTCAATCAGGAATACCTACCCGATCTCGATGCCGACGGAGTGGCCAAGCCGTCGCGGATCCTGCTCGCCGTCGGCGACAAGGAGGAGCGCGTACGATTCAACGACATTCTGGTCGAGGCTCGCTTCACCGTACAGATCGTCAACGACGGCGCCGCCGCCCTTGGCATACTCGCTCAGGACCCACCCGACGCGCTTGTCGTCGGCCTCAAGCTGCCGATCCTCGACGGGCGGCAGGTCGTTCATGCGGCGCGGACGGTCATAGGCCTGGTGGACATACCGATCATCGTCATCGCTCCGGCGGGCTCGGAGCAGGAGACCAACGATCTCCTGTCGCAGGGCGTGGATGACGTGCTTCACGAACCCATTGATCCGGGCAAATTCCGCTCGCGCGTGACGTCGGTGATGAGGAGTCGTGGCTTGTGGGCGGAGACGGAAGAGGTGATGCGCCCGCTCATTCCGCAGGATGAGGCGGAGCGCCTCATTGAATTCCGGCTGAGCGCCGCGATCGACTCCCTGCCCGAGGAGCGCTGGGACAAGATCACGCGAATGGCGCAGCGCGTCTTCAATGTGCCCTTCGCCGGGATCTCGTTCGTCGAGGGCGACCGTCAATGGTTCAAGTCGAGGCAGGGACTGCCGATCCCCGACAGCTCGCGCGACCTCTCGTTCTGCGGTCACGCGATCACGTCGGACGAGGTGTTCGTCGTCGAAGATGCCGTGCTGGACCCGAGGTTCGCCCAGAACCCGATCGTGCTCGATGATCCGCACGTCCGCTTCTACGCGGCGCAGCCGGTGAAGGGCCCGGGCGGACACAACGTCGGAACGCTGTGCATCATGGACAAGGCGCCGCGCGAGTTCAGCGACGAGGACGTGGAGACGCTGCGCGACCTTGGCGAGATGGTCGAGAAGGAATTCAAGTCGGACTCGAAGAAGGACAAGAAGAAGGTAGTTGCCCCGCCGGACTAGCTTGTCGGTGTACGCCCCCAAAACCTTGCGCCGAGATGTCAGCCGAGGTATCGTTAGCACAGCTAACGATCACTCAAGCAGCGAGGCTCTCATGGCGACCGACGGCAGGGTGGCTCTCTCGAAGATCAGGCAGATCGCGCTTCCCGTCCGCGATATCGGCGAAGCGACGCGGTTCTATCGCGACACGCTGGGACTGCGGCATCTATTCGATGCGCCTCCGGCGCTTTCATTCTTCGATTGCGGCGGCACGCAATTGATGCTCGCCGGACCCGATGGCCAGGGTAAGGACGGCGAAGAGCAGCACGCGGTGCTCTTCTACGACGTCAGCGACATCAAAAGCACCCATGCGAAGATCAAGTCTTCCGGCGCGAAGAGTCTGGAGGAGCCGCGCGTCATCACCCGCATGAACGGTCGCGAGATCTGGATCTCGTCCTTGAGCGATGGACAGGGCAACGTCGTCGGCCTGATGAGTGACATCGCGGCGGTCTGAGGAGCGAGCCAACGCGCTCGCCGACAAGCTCCACTCCACCGCGATTCATCTCCTTCGCCAGCTGCGGAAGGAAGACGATGCCTCCGGGTTGTCGGCTCCGCGCCTGTCTGCCCTCTCCGTCGTGGTCTTCGGCGGGCCGCTCACCCTGGGGCAGCTCGCCGCGGCCGAGCAGGTGAAGCCGCCGACGATGACACGCATCGTGACTGGCTTGGAGAAGGATGGTCTTGTCCAGCGACTCGATGACCCGCACGACAGGCGGCTGACGCAGATCCGGGCTACAAGCAAAGGACGAAACGTTCTTGCTGCAGGGCGAGCGCGTCGGGTCGAAAGGCTGGCGACAGCGGTCCGACGCCTGGGTGCGACCGAGCTGGCGGAGCTGGTGCGTGGAGCCCAGCTTCTTGAAGAGATCATTCGCTCGATGCGCGCCGAGCGAACCGAAGGCCGGTCGCATCGCGCAAGGGATTCAGACGCCGAACGACGGCAACGGAGAACAATGTGAGTCGCCCCAAGACCGATTTCGAGGCGCTGCGACAGGACCTGCGCCAGGTATATGACGGGGATCCGTGGCACGGATTGTCCATCACCGCCCTCCTCAAAGGAATCGACGCCGACGCGGCGGCACGACGGCCCATCCCCGACGCTCACACCATCTGGGAGTTGGTGCTGCACATGGCGGTCTGGACCCGCGAAGTCGCATCCCGCGTGCGAGGCGCGGATGCCAGGAATCCTCCCGAAGACTGGCCAGTGCAGCCGTCCCGTGGCGGGGAGGACGCCTGGAAGCTGGCGAAGGACGATCTCGCCTCGGCGCAGAAGGAGCTCGAACAGGCCGTCGATGCTCTCCAGGCCGACGAGCTTGTGCGCTGGATCGGAGACCAGCGTGATCCCGCACTCGGTACGGGACTGACGGTCGGAACCGTGATCCGCGGACTTCTACAGCACCACACC
>JANMMF010000130.1:0-6647 GCA_031372985.1 Gemmatimonadota bacterium | reverse complement strand
GCTTGTTTCCACCGGTGGTACAGCCAAGGCGCTGCGAGCGGCCGGTATAACCGTCAGGGACATCAGCGACGTCACCGGTTTTCCGGAGATGCTGGACGGCCGTGTGAAGACGCTTCACCCGGCGGTCCACGGAGCCCTGCTCGCGCGCCGCGACCTGCCGGAGCACATGAACGCTTTGGCCGCACACACCATCGAGCCGATCGATCTGGTGGCGGTGAATCTCTATCCATTCGAGGAGGCGGCGTCGACGCCCGGGGCCAAGCCTGAAGAGATCATCGAACAGATCGACATCGGGGGACCCTCGATGCTTCGGTCCGCAGCGAAGAACTTTGCTTCGATCACGGTGATCGTCGACCCCGCGGATTACGGGCGCGTGCTGGCAGCGTTGGAGGCAGGCGACGACGATCTCGACCTGCGCCGGCTTCTCGCGGAAAAGGTCTTCGCGCGCACCGCCGCCTACGATGCGGCGATCGCCTACTGGTTCGGGTGCGAGCGCTCGGAAGTATTTCCGGAGCGAATTGCAATCCCGCTCGAGCGCGCAACGATGCTCAGATACGGTGAGAATCCGGGGCAGCGCGCGGCATTCTACGTCGAGCGAAAGAAGAGCGGCATTGCGGCGCTCGAGCAGAAGGGAGGCAAGGAGCTTTCGTTCAATAACCTGCTCGACCTCGAGGGCGCACTGTTCGCCACGGATCCGTTCGAGGGTGAGATCGCCTGCGCCATTGTCAAGCACACGACGCCCTGCGGCATGGCAACGGGCACGGACGCGCTCGATGCCTACAGGAAGGCGTTGGCTTGCGACCCAGTATCCGCGTTCGGCTCTGTGATCTCGTTCACCGTCCCCGTGGATGAGGAGACCGCCGAGGTTGTCTCAAGCCTCTTCGTGGAATGCATTGTAGCTCCGAGTTTCAGCGCGGGCGCCCTGGAGGCGCTCGGCCGCAAGAAAAATCTCCGTGTGCTGGAAGGGCGTGCGGATTGGCGTCCGCACGCCCACGACTACAAGCGGGTGCGCGGTGGATTTCTGGCACAGGAGCGCGCCGCGCGGGACGGTGGAGACGAACAGTGGCGCGTGGTGACCAAACGGCAGCCGACCGAGGCCGAGCTCCGCGATCTCAAGTTCGCGTGGCGAGCGGTGGGCAGCGTCAAGTCGAACGCGATCGTCCTCGCGCGCGACGGGGCGACGATCGGAATTGGCGCCGGGCAGATGTCGCGAGTAGACGCGGCCTTTCTCTCGGTCCATAAGGCAGGGCTCGCGGGCCACGACACGAAAGGGTCGGTGATGGGGTCCGATGCCTTTTTCCCATTCCGCGACGGAGTAGAGCAGGCCGCTGAGGCCGGCGTCGCGGCGATCGTTCAGCCGGGCGGATCCGTTCGCGACGAGGAAGTGATCAAGGCGGCAGACGAATACAACATCGCGATGGTGTTCACGGGCAAGCGCCAGTTCAGGCATTAGCGGTGGCTGCAATCACGGAAACCCGCGACGAGCTGGACTACCGTCCTTCCTATCGCGCCGCCGCGATCGTGTCGGCGCTGGTCTTCCTCCTGTACCTGCTCACGCTTGCGCCATCCACCGCAATGTGGGACACGAGCGAGTACATCGCCGCCGCGTACACGATGGGCCTCCCGCACCCGCCGGGCAATCCATTCTTCGTTTTGCTCGGCCGCTTCTTCGCGATACTGCCCATCGCACCCAACGTGGCGATGCGGATCAACATTCTCGCCGCGCTCTGCAGCGCCGTTGCGGCCGGGATGTGGTTTCTCATCACCGAGCGCGTCCTGGTTGGGTGGCTGCCGGAGCGCTGGCAGAGAATCGTGGGCGGATCGCTTGCGGCGCTGATCGGCGCGACGGCATTCACCGTCTGGTCGCAATCAGTCGTCAACGAAAAGGTGTACACCGTGTCGCTGTTGGGATTGGCGCTCGTGTCATGGCTGATCGTGCGCTGGTGCGACGATCCGGACGGGCCAAGAGCCGATCGGCTGCTGATCCTGATCGCTTATCTGAGCGGCCTCGGCTACGCAAACCACATGGCGGGCTTCCTTGCTTTGCCCGCAGTCGCCGCCGCGGTCGTCATACGGCGGCCGACGACGCTCCTCCGCTGGAAGTTTCTTCTCGCGGCGGTGGGTGCTCTCCTTCTCGGCATGACGCCCTTTCTTACACAGCCCCTTCGCGCCGCGCACTTCCCGGCCATCAACGAGGGTGAGCCGACGGGATGCGCGACGAGGATCGGCGTGGGCTGCACGTTCAGCAAGGCGACCTACGATCGCTTCATGTACAACTTCAATCGCGGGCAGTACAGCAAGCCCGCGTTGAGCCAGAGGCAGGCGCCGTTCGAGGCCCAGGTCGGGATGTGGTGGCTGTATTTCCGGTGGCAGTGGCTGCGCGATCCATTCGACAGTCACGCCGCGCTCCAGAAAATGCTGGCGACACTGTTCCTCCTGCTCGGCGGACTCGGCGGGTACGTTCACTGGAAGCGCGACCGAAGGTCGTTTTCGTACTTCGGGCCGTTGATGGTGATGGTGACGATCGCGCTGATCTACTACATGAACTTCAAGTACGGGTCGTCCCAGTCGCCCGGGCTGGAGGACACGGTCGCGCGCGAGGTGCGCGACCGCGACTACTTCTACCTGTGGAGCTTTTCGGCGTGGAGCGTGTGGGCGGCGCTCGGTCTGGTGTTCGTGTGGGAGTCGGTGGCGCAGCTGCTTGGATCGGAGAAGATGCAGATCGGAAGTGAGACGCTCGACTTGCCGCGGAAGAGGAGCTGGCTTCTCGCGAGTCCGGTGCTCGCAATCGCGCTGGTACCCTTGTTCGGCAATTGGCAAGCTGCTTCGCGCGCGGGACAGACCGACACGTCGGACTTCGCCTCGGACATGCTCAACTCCGTCGAGCCGTACGGTATTCTCGTCACTGCCGGCGACAACGACACCTTTCCGCTCTGGTACGCGCAGGAGGTCGAAGGCATCCGTCGCGATGTGATCGTCGCTTGTCTGTCGTTGCTCAACACCGATTGGTACACGCGCCAGCTCCTGCGACGACCGGTGTACGAGTACGACTCCCTCCGCGGGCCGGCCATCTATCGCGGCAAGCAGTGGAAAAAACCAACCGGTCCGCCACTCAAGCTGACGATGGAGCAAGCCGATGCAGTGCCATCGGTGATCCAGCTGAGCGAGCCACAGATATTCAGAAAGGAGGGAACGGACATCACTCTCACGATCCAGCCGCGCTCGTTCGGAGATTTCTCCGGTCTGGAGCGAGCGGATCTGTTCGTGTTGTACATGATTCGCGACGGGTTTCCGGAACGTCCTTTCTTTTTCGGACGTACGACCGGTGGCTACGCAGAGGAGCTGGGGTTCAGTCCTTACACGGTGACGACCGGGCTCGCCCTGAAGCTCGTGCCCCAGGCCCCAAAGCCGGGCAACGGAATCATCTCGGTACAAGGCGAGGGCTGGTTCGACCTCGAGACGACCAGGGTGCTGTGGGAAACCGCGTTCAAGGGTCCCGCGTCAATTGCAAAGCGAGAGCTTTGGGTGGACCGGCCGTCTGCCGGAATCCCATTCCTCTACGTGCGCACGGGGCTGCTTTTGAGCTCCGCGCTCGCGCAGACTGGGCGCGCCGATGAAGCGGCGCGAATTCGCGCACAAGTGGAGAGGATCGCTCGCGCCACGCAGCTCGAAGATGTGGTGGCGAGTATGTCGAGATAGTGCGTTGCCGGAGGAGTTTGGCGCGTCTATCTTGAGAATGGAGGGTTGGCAGAACGGCTATTGCACCAGTCTTGAAAACTGGCGCCCGCAAGGGCTTGGGGGTTCGAGTCCCTCACCCTCCGTCGACAGTTGACGCATTCACGTCACGATTGGCGCAGAAACGACAAGAAGGCCCGTGTTCAGACACGGGCCTTCTTGCTTCTTGAAACTGCCGAGCAAATCGCTTAGTGAAGCGTTACAGCGACCCCAGCTTGTCCAACGTTCGCATTGGTATTGTTGTTCTTCATCGCGAAGCCATTCCAGTACGGCGTGATGCTCGTATTCCTGGCAACGCGAATGTCCCATCCGAGGCCAAGAATCGTCCCGACTCCAGTCTCGGTAGCGCTCAATCCTCCAAAGTTGCCCCTGACGGAACCGAAGCCGATGCCGCCGGTAACGAAAAACCCGCCAGTCGTGGACGGGTAGAATCGAACGCGCGCGTCCAGCGTTCCGACTGTCAGCCTCGCGCCCTGCTGGGTCTTCGACCACGCAGCGCTTCCGACGCCGAGCAGAAATCTCGGGGAGATAGTGCCACCAAGCGATAGGTCACCACTGACGCTGCCTTCACGCGATCCACATTGATCGCAGCCAAGCGATCCGTAACCGAGCCCGCCGCTGATCCAGAATCCATCCCGGATCTGTGTGTTGCGGGCGTTAGACCTCTGGGCGTCAGCCGATGCTGCGCTCACAGCAAGCGCGGCGACCACGGCAACACATTGAAACACCTTCTTTGCACTCATAAAGCTCCTTGAAAGTAGAAATCCAGTGCCCTTATGACGGGCGGGCCGGGCCAGGGTAACTACCCATGCCCGTCGCCGTCCCTACTTGTCCGCCTCAACAGCTGGACGCGGCTGCATCCTGTATCCCGTGTAGAGAAACAGGGCCCCGCAGAGAAGAAAGAGCAGAACCCGCCAGATGGTCTCCACACTCGACAGATCGACGAGCAGCAGTCTCGCGACCACGACCAGCATCGTCGCGCCGCCGAGGTGCCGGAGCAGCGGATTGCTTCCCGGACGCCGGCTCAGGACCAGCAGAACCGCACCAAGGACGGCGTAGCTCGTCGTCACGAGTGGTGGCCAGACCGGCTCGAGCGCGCGCCACATTATCAGCAACGCGGTCAGGTACGCCGCGATCGCCAGCACTATTCCCTGCATTTTCTCGGCGGGCTCCTCGATCAGCGTCTGTGCGATCAAGCCCGCGCACCCAACGGTGGCAATTCCGGACAGCACCCAGCGCAAATGAAGGAGACCCACATCCGCAAATCCCAGCTCGTGACCCGCGATCGACATCAATGCGAACGCGATCGTTGCCTTCGCTACCGCGCGAGGGCCGGCATGAGCGCGGACCGACGACATCAGAACGAACGTCGCGACGAATGCGGCGAGCGGGATCCCTTCGGGTGTCGAAGCAACGCGCGTGAGACCCAACACCGTCCATAGAACGGCCGCCGTGGACTCGACATGAAAGCGTTCCGGATCCGCCTCCCCGCCGCGGCGCGCAAGCGCGTATGCGCCCGCTCCGAGCAGAAGCAATCCGACACCCCAGATTTCAGTCGCTGTCGTGGGCCAGATATCCTTCAGAAAATCGACGGCCAGGATCGGACTGAGGAGAGGCAACACCCACAGCACCAGGCTGTCCGGCGCACTCTTTCCGCCTCCCACTGCCGCCGCGAACGAATCGAGCCCGTCCATCAGCCGCATTAATCCAGCGCTTAGCGGAAAAGGCGTGTAACGCTCCGAACCGAGTAGCAGCAGCTGCCGTCTGAGCACTGGGGCTCGAATGAACACAGCGGTGCCAAGAATGAGGACAGCAGTGAGCGCGAGCGATCGGTGCGCCGGGCTCAGCTCTCCGCCGTAGTTCGCCGCGCCGGCGATGCCCAGCCAGAACGCCACAAAGGTGATCCACACGATCGACGGCCAGCCGCGCATCAGATAGATCGTGAGCCCCATCGCCGTCATCAGCGCCAGGTAGAGCGAGAGCTCCGTCATCGAACCGACGGGTGCGGTCAGGATGAACGGAGTTGCGAAGCCCGTCGCGACGGCGACGAACGCAAATATCTCTCGGCGCTCCTGCAGAGCGATCAGAGTAGAAAGGATGGCCAGCAAGAAATACAGGAGCCGCGCCGAAGGAATCGAGATCAGCTGATACCAGACCGCCGCAGCGTAGGCCGTCACGTACAGGATCGCGAGAGCACCTCCGAAAAGCAGCTCGCGGAAGCCCAAATGGCGGTGCTCCGCCGGGTTGAGTCGCGAAGGTGTGCGAAGCGCGGCCCAAAACAGAACACCACTCAAAAGGGTTCCGGCGAGCACGCGGACAGGTGGCGTGATCCAGCCCCTATCGATCGCGTAGCGGTATAGAATCAGAACAGCCAGGACCATGAGGCCGATTCCGACCCGGCTCAGCCACCATTCCGGGCTTCGTGATTCGAACCAGGAGGAAAGGTTCGCCCCGATCTCATCCGCGACGTTCCTGCGTCCGGGCGCCGGTGTGCTCCCCGCCCCTCGACCCTGGCGCGCCTGATCGGCGATAGGATCTCGCCCCGCGTTGCGGGTGTTCCGGTACGCCCAGCCGCCGGCTGGCGCATCCGAACGCTCGGCCAGGAGCGCGTCCATCGAGCGCTGGAGCCCGGCGATCGACTCTTCGACTCTCGCCAGCCGCGCCTCGAGCTCTGCCTCTTTCGGCGAATCCATTCTGTCGATCTGCTCCTTCCTGGCGGAAACGGTGGCTCAATTGCACCCGTCAGATTGTCCGACGGGGGCGCCCGTCAAATCGACTGTCCATCGAATGCCCGCGTAACGCGTATTTTTCGCTGGCGCATTTATGGCTTGCCCGACCACTTTCTACCAATCGCTACCGGAGCCCCGCCCCATGGCTGACTTCACCAAGGAATGGATCGAGCACCTCAAGAC
>JANMMF010000054.1:0-3960 GCA_031372985.1 Gemmatimonadota bacterium | reverse complement strand
ACGCCGACGTAGGTGTAGAACACCCAGATCTGATCCTTCCCGACTCCAAATTTGTCGGCGAGAAAGAGCGCGAGAATCGCCATCAATCCGGAAAAGGCGCCCATCGCGATCGCGTAAATCCAGATGAGCCTGGGCGCCGGCTCGCCGGCGTGAGTGAACACGTGCGCGATAACTGTCCGGGATGCGCGAGGCTTCTTGTCATGCACCTCGGTCATGTCGCGTGACTCGGGCAGAAATCGCCAGGCGAAGAAAATGTTCACGAGACACAACGCCGCCGCAGCGAGACCAGGCCCACTTCTGCCAAAAGCCAGCGCGGCCCCACCAATCGCCGGTCCGATCGCGACGCCGACATTCGTCGCGGCTGACAACCACCCCAGTGCCTTGGCGCGGTTGTCCGGCTCCACGGAATCAGCGACGTAGGCCTGAATGACCCCGACGGTCCCGCCACCCGCGCCCTGCACGATGCGCGAAAGCAACAGCAGCCAGATCGAACTCGCGAACGCGAAAACGACGTAAGCGATGCAGGCAGCGGTGAGTCCGACGAGCAGAGCGGGTCGGCGTCCGTATCGATCCGAGAAGCGACCCCAGATCGGGGCGCTGAGCAGCTGCGCCGCGGTGAACGCGCTCATGAGAATCGCGACTACAAGCCCACCGCCTCCCATATCGCGCGCGTAGAACGGCATCAGCGGGATGATCATCAGCAATCCCACCATGTCCACGAAGTTCGTGATGATCAGCACGAACAACTTGCCGCTCGCGACCCTGGACATGCGCCCGCCCACGGTCGACTCTTTTTCGCGCAGAGGGGACGCCACCTAGTCCTTCGCCTTTCCCAGAGCCGCTGGAGGAACGGCTCTCCCGACGACGCCGGCCAGGGCGACGATGGTCAGCACGTAGGGAATCATCTCGATGAACTGCGAAGCGATCGCATGACTTCCCTGCAGCTGTATCTGCAGCGTCTCGGCCGCCGCAAAAAGCAGACAGGCGAGCGCGGCCCGAATTGGATCCCACCGTCCAAAGATCACGGCAGATAGCGCAATAAATCCACGGCCGGCGGTCATTTGGTCGGTGAACTGGTGCTGATCGAGCGCGAGGTACACGCCGCCCAGACCGGCAAGCACTCCGGAGATCGCCACCGCGATGTAACGCACGCGCTTGACGCTCACGCCGACGCTCTCGGCCGCCTCGGGATGCTCTCCGGCCGCCCGAACACGCAGCCCAAACGGTGTCCGGTAGATCATGAAGGCTACTGCCACCGGAACGAGGAGGCCGAGCCACAGCAGGGGGTTGTCGAAACCCGCCGCCGTGATATTGCCACCGAAGCCCGCAACTCTCGGCGAATTCGACGAGCTGTCGAAGAACAGCTTGAGAAAAAACCGTGTGACGCCGATCGCCATCAGATTGATCGCCACGCCGACTACTATCTGGTCAGCGCGATAGCGGATTGTCGCAACGCCATGAATGAGCGCGAAGACCAATCCGCCAAAAATTCCGGTGAGAACGCCGACCCACGGATTCCCGGTGTAGTTGACGCCGAGGACGGCGGCGAAGGCGCCGCTCAGCATGAAGCCCTCGAGAGTAAGGCTCACGATTCCCGCGCGTTCCGCCACGACTCCGCCGCTCGCCGCAAAGAGATACGGAATGGCGATGCGGATCATCTGCGTCAGGAAGGAGACCGGATTCATGCGTCGGCCCTTTTTCGTGCACTGCGTAGAATGCGTCGAACCTCGGGCACCGACACTGCGACTGCGAGGATGACCACGCCTTGCAGCACGTCCATCATCTGCTTAGGAACAAAGGCGTGGATCGCGAGACCACCCTGCGACAGCGTCGCAAAGAAAAAGGCCGCGACGAGAACGCCGAACGGATGGTTGCGGCCCACGAGCGCCACGGCGATTCCCATGAAACCCGCGCCACCGGCGAAGCCATCCTCGTAATAGTGCTTGTAGCCGAGTACGTAGTTGATGCCGCCGATTCCGGCGATCACTCCCGAGAGGGTGAGCGCGCGAAGCCAGACGCGGCCGACGCTGATGCCGCCGTACTCCGCGGCGTCGGGCTGAAGTCCGACCGCGCGCAGATCGTACCCGCCGCGCGCGCGAAACAGATAGAACCAGACGGAGCCCGCGGCAAGAAGAGCTACCACGAGCGAGAGATTTGCCGCGGACCCGTGGAATCGCGGGAACATATCCGCCAGCCGCGGCAATGCTCCCGCGTGAATCTCCGGCGTATGCAATGTCTCCGGGACGTGCAGATGCCCCGCAATGAACCAGTTGAGCAGCGCCAGCACGATGAAGTTGAGCATGATCGTGACGATCACTTCGTGCGCGCCGAACCTGGTCTTGAGATAAGCGGGGACCGATCCAACAGCGCCACCGGCAAGCCCCGCCGCGATCATGCAAAGCGGAAGGGCGAGTACCAGCGGAGTGCCGACTGGAAGCGCGAGCCCCGTGAGCGCAGCCGCGAACCCTCCGGCCGCCAGCTGACTCTCACTACCGATATTGAACAACCCGGCACGCAGGCCAAATGAGACCGCCAGACCCGTGAACGTGAGAGTGGTCGCCTTGTATAAAACCTGGCCGAAGCCGTAGGCATTGCCCCACGTCCCTTCGAGCAGCAGCCGATACACCGCCGCCGGTGACTGCCCGTAGCTCAGGATCAAGAGGTCGCCGCAGATCAGCGCGACGAGAAGCGCGACCGCGGGAGGGAAGAGCGCCTCTTCCGCGCGCTCACGCCACGGCACCGCGGCGAACTTCGGCTTGACGTCTCCCGCCAGTGACGACGCGCTCAAGCGGCGTTGCCTTTCTTCGTGCCGATCATGTACTCGCCGAGAACGTCTTCGCTCGCTTCGGCGGCAGGCATCACCACCGCGAATTTCCCGCGGTACATCACTGCGATCCGATCCGACAGCGCCAGCACTTCGTTGAGCTCCGCGCTCACGAGCAGAATCGCTTTTCCGCGCGCCCGCGCATCGAGCAGCTGTTGGTGAATGAACTCGATCGCGCCGACATCGACGCCCCGCGTCGGCTGCGATGCAAGGAGAACGGAGAAGCTACGCCCCATTTCCCGGGCTACCACGACCTTTTGCTGATTTCCGCCGGAAAGTGCCCGCGCTGGGAGAACCGGATTGGCGGGTCTGATATCGAAGGCGGATATCCCCTTGACCGCGTTCTCTATAACGCGATCGTCGTCGATGACGCCCCTCTTCGCGAAATACTTCTGGAGTCCCAGGATGAGGTTGTCGGCGACCGTGTACTCGAGGATGAGCCCGCGCCGGTGCCTGTCCTCGGGGATGTGTGACAGCCCGGCATCGTGTCGCACGGTTACCGGCCGCCGCGTGATGTCGACGCCATCGATCAGAATCTCACCGCCGGCGACCGTCCTGAGACCGGCGAGCGCTTCGATAAGCTCGGTCTGACCGTTCCCTTCGACACCGGCGATTCCAAGAATCTCACCAGGTTTCACCCTGAAGCTGACACCATCGACTACCCGGACACCGTGCGAGCCGGTGATGGCAAGGCTTCTGACCTCCAGCCCCTGATCCGGACCGGCGTCGCTCGGTCGGGCGAGCGGCTGCACTCTCTTCCCCGCTGAAAGCGAGACCTCGCGGCCTACCATGAGCCTTGCTATCTCCGCCGGTGTCGTCCCTGCTGTCTTGATACGGTCAACGGTTCGTCCCGCGCGCATGACGGTTATCGTGTCCGACAGCTCCACGACCTCATCGAGGCGATGCGTGATCAGAACGATTGTGTCGCCGTTGTCGCGGAGCCTGCGCAGCACCGCCCACAGCTCGCGGACTTCGGGCGGCGACAAAACCGCGGTGGGCTCGTCGAGGACGAGAATTCTCGCCCCGCGAAACAGGACTTTCAGGATCTCGACGCGCTGGGCCTCACCCACGGATAGATCCGAGACGAGTCTTTCCGGAGCGATTGCAAGCCCGGTCTCGCTCGAGAGCTTTTGCAC
>JANMMF010000393.1:0-2194 GCA_031372985.1 Gemmatimonadota bacterium | reverse complement strand
CCACCGATGAGCGCCGGCCGCGGAGGCGTGGACAGGGCGAGCCGCGAGTGTTCGCCGGTCTCGCGCATCGCTTCCGCGAAGACGCTGCGATGTGGGGCGATGTCCTTCCAGAGGTTTGGCGAGATTCGAACAGTTGCTGCGTCCGTCTCGACGTCTCCGTCGAGAGGCAGAATGACTCCCGCCTCCGCCAGGCGAGGAAGGCTCGAGGTCACCAGATATGCGCGAACTTCATCCTGGCCAAGCCTCGCCGCTTCGCGCTCGGCGTCGGCACCTTTTGCCCTGAGCACGCGCAGGTAGTCGTTCCGATAGTTGGCAGCCACATCGCGAATCCGGGCGGCTCCGGTGTCGTCCGCTGCCCGGACGATGGCGTCGAGCGCGAACCCGTCGAGACGGTCGTTCTGGGACGGACCTCCGAGTAACGCCCGGACGCTTTCGGGAAGGTGGTTGCCGTCGCTCATCGTCGAATGCCCGGCGGCGTCGCCGGAAGCCGTGGCCGCGGCTGAGCGGGAGTGGCGCCCGGTGTTGCGGCTGCCGCCTCGGCCGGCTCGATCAAGACTCCGGTAGCCTTGTCGGTAACGGTGACCGTGCTGACTCGCCGATCCTCGAAGATGATATCGATGATTCTGCCCCGCACGTAGTTGACGGTGGGTTGAGTCTGAGGCCCCTTCGAATTCTTCATCTGGTAGAAGGACCTCGCATTCCCTTCGGCAGTTATCTCGCGGATCCGGGGTCGACTTGCCGTGTCCGTTGCCACCAGGGTGTCGAAGCGAGCGATGATGGTGTCACCCCTCATCCAGTCTCTCTGCTCCGACACGACACCTGAATCCGGGTTGCTTTCGGCGTAGGCGTTACGCAATGCGCGGACCTCCCGGACTCGTTGGCCGGGCATTATTGCGTCGATCGAGTCGGCGACGATCTCACGCTCGGGGGATACGGCCCGAGCGCGTCCCTTCCCCCACGCGATCACGCGTTGCAGCTGGTTATTCTGTACCCGAAGATCGACGGTATCCGCGACGAGCTCGAGGTCCTGGCTGAGCGCATGCCCATTTGGGGTAGCGACGACGCGCTCGAGCAGCCGGTTCCTCGAGTAGATGTCGATGACGCCACCCGTTAGGGTGAATGTGCGGCTGCCAAGCCCCTTCACCCGCGGCTCGCGCATGAGGCGAGCGAACTCGCGCCCGCTGTCCATGAAGGCAGAATCGCCGGTGGCTAACAGGTCGGGCCGGGTGATTTGAACCCGGCCTGATGCGTAGACCAGGCTGTCGCCGTCCATTGTGATCTGATTGGCCACTACGTGGGCGGTGTCGGGTGGCCGACCGCGTCCGGTCGTGTCCTTCTGGACCAGAGTGACCGTCGGCCGGCCTACCGCGAACATTCGGGCCAGCGGACGCTGAGGGGTGCTGCGATAATAGTCCACGCTCGGGCCGCGAAGAGTGCTGCCGTTGGACATCACCGCCACGACATTGCCCTCAGCGTGAAGGTGGTCGTCGTTCTGGTAGTATGTCATCGTGCGGGAGTCGACCGTGGCGCGCGGTTCCGTGTAGCGCACGTTGCCGACAAGAAAAAGCCTTCCCTGACTCTGGTAATACTCAGCGCTGTCCGCGGTGAGTCTGTTGCCTTGACCAATGCACCGCGCCACGATGCCGCGGCCCAAGAAGGTCACCTGTTGTCCGGCGGCGTCCCTTTGGATGTTGGCGACCGTGTTAGTGCCCGGTGGGAATTCCAGGTCGCAACTGCTAGGAATATCTTGCGCTTCTGCCATGGCAGCCCCAGCAAGCGACAAGGCCAGCGAGATAGCGAGTTTCACGAGTCTCAACGTTTCGGAACGACAGGTGGAGGGACAGGCGTCGGAGCTGGTTGTGTCGGGGCTGAGGTCGGCTGAGTAGTAACTCCCTTGGCGAATCCGCTTGCTCCCTTCAGTATCCGGATGTTGTTCATGTTCGGATCAGAGCGGAACCCGATCCCCTCGAGCCGGCGATTCGGTTCCGTCATGACAAAAGCACTGTCGCTGGAGATCTCGTTTCTCTGCTGGTTGTAAATCAGCTCGGGAGTGGTGAGGCGCCGACCATCTTCAGACACCACTACGACATCCTTGCGGGCAACCATGTTGCTGGTGCGGCTGTTGTACGTCCCGCGCCGGGACGTAAGAACGGCGTCCTTCGCGCCCGTCGCCGTGAAGAAAGTCGTGTTCACC
>JANMMF010000375.1:0-4453 GCA_031372985.1 Gemmatimonadota bacterium | reverse complement strand
GATGTCGTCAAGACCGCCGACATCTTCGTCACGGCGACCGGCAACATGAACATCATCACGGCCGAGCACATGGCGCAGATGAAGGACAAGGCGATCGTCGGGAATATCGGGCACTTCGACAACGAGATCGACATGGCCGGCTTGAAGAAGCTTCGCGGGATCAAACGAGTTCAAATCAAACCTCAGTATGACGAGTACGTTTTTCCCGATGGCCACAGCGTCATGATTCTCGCCGAAGGCCGCTTGCTGAATCTTGGCTGCGCGACCGGGCACCCGAGCTTTGTGATGTCGGCGAGCTTCACCAACCAGGTGATGGCGCAGATCGAGCTGCACACCAACTGCGACGCCTATGAGTGCAGGGTCTATACGCTTCCCAAGCATCTGGACGAAAAAGTTGCGCGGCTGCACCTCGACAAGCTCGGAGTCAAGTTGACGAAGCTGTCGAAGGACCAGGCGGACTACCTCGGCGTTCCGCTCGAGGGGCCGTACAAGTCGGAGCACTACCGGTACTAGCCGTTTCCGCCGCTGAAGGGGAAGGGTAAAGAGCCCCGCCAGAGATGGCGGGGTTTCTTTTTGACTTGAGGTCGCAGTCTAACGGAACATCCCGGTGCGGCCAGCCGCATCACGGGACCGGCTGTTTTTTTCCGCGGCCGGTGGTGTCGATCGAAAAGAACGGCGACTTGAAGACCGGGCGATTCTGATCGTAAGCGCGCTTCGTCAGCACCGCGACGGCACTGTCGCGACCGGGCCAGCGCTCGACCGTTGCCGAATCAAGCAGCTTGTAGCGTCGCGCCAGCTCCTCGCGATACCATTTCGCGCCGAGAAGCGGAACCGCGACGACGGTGACATCCTTGCGCGTTCCCTCTCCTTGTTGCAGGTACCAGAGCGGATACGTGTCGTTGTCTCCGAGGGCGAGGAAAACTCCTGACGGAGGCACTCTGGCCAACATGTCCGAGGCATCGACGCGCGCGCGCTCCTCGACCGCATCAGTCCGCCGGTCTACCGCCGTCCAGTTGAGGAGCGCCGGCGCGAAAGGAAGCAGCATCGCCACCAGATTCAACGGTACGGGGAGGACGCGAAAGAGACGGATCGCGCCAAAGCCCGCCCACAGCCCCCAACAAATGAACGCAAAGAAAAAGAAATAGTCCCTCTCTCTCGCCTCGTGCAAAGCGTTTGGCGGCAGAAGTCCCTCTCCGAACGACGGCCCCGCTTTCAGATTGAGATAGAGAACTACGCCAATCGACGAGACGAGAAACAGTACCGCCATCGCTCGCCAGCTGCGTCGGTCGGCCGAGCGGTGCGCCATGAATCCCAACACGCCCAGCAGCGCGTAGAGCACGGTGATCGGCGTCCGCCACCAGCTCGGTGGCGCGTCCGGAGCGAGGCCTTTGGCGAACTGCCAGTCGGCGTACTCGATCAGGTTGCCGAACTGAAGATAGAGAGGCGCCTGGCGCGGCCAGAGCGAAGGCACGTCGTATTGTCGCCGAAGAATCACGTCGAAGAGTGCGGCGTACGTCGACGGGTTTCCCTGATTGATCGCAGGATCGTGCCGCGCTCGAATGAGCATGAACGCGACGCACGTCATTCCGATCAGCGCCACGAAGATCGACGCGCGCAGCAGCTTCGCAAATGAATGTGCCTGCCGCCTTCCATCGGCGTACCGCCGTCCTACCGGAACGGCGAAATATCCGTCTCGTGTGCTGAAGACGAGCAGGATCGCGCTGGGCAGCACCAGCAACGCGCTCAGATGCAGCGTCCACGCCAGTCCCGCCATGTACGCGGTGAGCAACGCGTAGCGAGCGTCGGAGTCTTCACCCGCTCGATCCGCGGCCCACAGCATCATGCAGCCGAACAGAAGTGCGACCGCGTACACTTCGGTCTCCGTCGCGCTCAGCCATACCGTCGACATCAGTCCTGCTGTCAGTCCCGCGGCGGTCGCGGCGAAGCCATCGCCGGTCCACTTGGCGAACAGGCTCGTGAGGATTCCGCAGCCAAACGCGGTACACACTGCCGACAGAAGATTGATCGACCGCGCGAAACCGAACGCTGAAGCGAAGATCAGGCTCCAGACTTTGCCGATCAGGACGTAGAGCGGAGTACCGGGTGGATGCGGAACGCCGAACGAGCGGATGGCAGCGAGAAACTCACCCGAATCCCAGAGCGTTACGCCCGGAGCGAGGGTGAGCATGTACACGAACAGCAGGAGGACGGTGGTGGTCCAGCCCGGCGAGGGAAATCGTCTTATCTGGAACGCCCCATTGATGGGAAGGTCATCAAAATTACTTCACCCGACAGCTTGAATGGAACAATCAACCAAGTTGAAGTAGCTCTAATCCGCGAGAAGCTCAGATTCTTCGGGAGTAAGAGCCCATGCGGCATCGAGTGCCAGCCGGTTCGCGCGGACGCGATGCACTCGAAAGATCCTTGCTCCGGCGAAAAGTGCGACCACGTTGACGCCCACGGTTGCCATGTCGCGATCGTCGTTGGAGATCATCTGCGGCGCGAGCGTGGTGCCGCCGGCCGTGCTCCCCGCGCCGGCGGTGTAGCGAATGATCTCGGCGATCACGCGCTTGCGGGACGCCCCAACGAATACCGGATACCCCAGGGCCACGATGCGGGGTAGCTCGACGAGGGCGGCGAGCGAATGGGCTGTCTGCTTGGAGAAACCGATTCCCGGGTCCAGCGCGATCCGCCCGGGATGGATCCCCGCTCGCTGCGCGGTTTGTACGCTTTCCTCGAGCTCCGAAACGATCTCGCCAACCGGGTCAGATCCGTAGACGGCGTTGTCGTAGGTCGCCATGTCGGCGACAGTTCCGCGCGAATGCATCAACACCACGCTGCAGCCCGCTTCCGCGCAGACACGCGGCATCTCCGGATCCAGCGACATTCCCGAGACGTCGTTGACGATGGAAGCTCCCTCGTCGAGTGCGGCGCGCGCGACTTCGGCCTTCACCGTATCGATGGAGATTGCGACGTTGCTCCATCTCGAGCGAATCGCGCGTATCGCCGGAAGAACGCGCTTGAGCTCCTCCCGCACGGGAACCGGCTGCGCGCCGGGGCGGGTCGATTCGCCGCCAACGTCGATCGCATCCGCGCCCTCCGAAACCATCCGATCGGCTTGCGCGATCGCGTCCTCGGTAGAAACGAAGTTACCCCCGTCGCTGAAGCTGTCGGGGGTAACATTGAGAATTCCAAAGATCATCGGCCGCTGGGACTTTGACGGCCAGGCGAAACTCACGCCGGCGCTACCTCCGGACCTCCGAAGAGGGGTGGCTTCGACGGCTTGGGATGCATCACCGGCGTAGCGAGAGCAGGCGCCGACGGGGGCGGGCTCACCGGACGCGGCGGCAGCTTCTCTCCGCGCGCGAGCGCCGCTACCTCATCGCCCGTCAAGGTCTCCCGGTCAAGCAAGGCCGCCGCCACAGTGTGCAGCAGGTCGATGTTCTCCTGAAGCACCACGGTCGCGCGCGCATACGCCTCCTTGATCACGCGCGTTACCTCGGAATCGACGAGCTGCGCAGTACGTTCGGAAACCTCCCGACGCGTCTGTATCTCACGGCCAAGGAACAGCTCCTGCTCGTTGTCACCAACAAGGATCGGCCCGATCTCGTCGGAGAGTCCCCACTGGGATACGTAGCGGCGCGCGAGACCGGTTGCCTGCTGGATATCGCTCGCGGCACCGGTAGTGACGCGATCGCGCCCGAACACCAGCTCCTCAGCGACACGACCACCATACGCCTTGACGAGATTCGCCTCGAGCTGCTCCCTCGTGACCGACACGCGATCGTCCTCCGGCAGCGTCCACGCAACTCCGAGAGTGCGTCCGCGCGGAACGATCGTGACTTTGTGCAGCGGATCGTTGCCCTTCACCTTGACCGCGCAGATGGCGTGCCCACCCTCGTGATAGGCGGTGAGCTTCCGCTCCTCGTCCTTCATGACCATCGACTTCCGCTCGGCGCCCATCATCACCTTGTCCTTCGCGTCCTCGAGGTCGGCCATGTAGACTTTCTCGTGGTTCCGCCGGGCAGCGAGCAAAGCCCCTTCGTTCACCAGGTTCGCCAGATCCGCTCCCGCCATTCCCGGAGTTCCGCGCGCGAGCGTCGTCACGTCCACATCCTCAGCCATCGGCTTGTTCCGGATGTGGACACGGAGAATTCCCTCACGGCCGCGCAGGTCCGGCAAATCGACGACGATCTGCCTGTCGAAGCGGCCGGGACGCATGAGCGCGGGGTCGAGAACGTCGGGGCGGTTGGTCGCCGCGATCAGGATGACTCCCTCGTTCGACTCGAAGCCGTCCATCTCCACCAGCAGCTGATTGAGCGTCTGCTCGCGCTCGTCGTGCCCGCCGCCAAGGCCTGCGCCACGATGGCGGCCAACGGCGTCGATCTCGTCGATGAAGATGATGCACGGAGCGTGTGCCTTGCCCTGCTCGAACAGGTCGCGCACACGGCTG
>JANMMF010000363.1:0-2352 GCA_031372985.1 Gemmatimonadota bacterium | reverse complement strand
ATTGTTCGATCGAGTGCTGGCCAACAAGGGGGATTTGATCGTTGGGGCGTGGCGATCATTCTTCTTTGTTGCCGTCATCGTCGCGCTCGGTCTGGCCGTGCTTCGTGGAAAAGTCTCGGGCAGGGCGGCGGCGTGGGGACTGGCCGCGGTCATGGCCCTGGACTTGTGGACCATCGAGCGGCTCTACTGGATGTTCATGCCGCCCGCAAAAGTGATCTATGCCAGTGATCCGATCATCGAAACTCTCAAGAGCGAGCCACAACCGGTTCGCGTGATTGCCTTTCCGGTACAGCCAACACCCGAGCGCGACGTATTTCTCACTGGGGATGCGTTGATGACTCACCGGATACGGCAGGTCCTTGGATATCACGGGAATCAGCTTGGTCGCTACAACGATCTCGTCGGAACCAACTCAGATGACAACCGCATCTTTTCGCCCAACGTGCTGCGGCTCACCAACACGCGATACTTTCTGACGAACATCCCTGAGCTCCCGTTCATCGGGAACACGACACTGGTCAAGGGACCCGTTAGAAATGCATCCGGCGATACCGTTTACCTCTACCGGCTCAACGCCGAGAATCTGTACTCCTGGGTGACACCGGTCGCCGTGAAGGCACCTGACGACCAGGTGCTGGCGACCGTGCTTAACCCACGATTTGACGTGAGGCGGGCAGCCTTGTTCGATTCGTCGGCGAATGTCGCCGTGTCTCGAGGAGTGCAGACGCTGCCGCCGCCGTTGGCGATCACGACTTCTGTCCGTCACTACGAGGCAGGCAAAGTCTCGATCGATCTGAGCGCCCCGGCGCCGAAGGGATCCTCGCTCGTTGTCTCCGAGAACTATTACCCGGGGTGGAAGGCGACCGTCGATGGAAAGGCCGCACGGTTAGGACGCGCGGATTACTCCCTCATTGGAGTCGAGCTCCCACAGGGTGCCCGAAGCGTCGAGCTGAATTTCACGAGCCCCAGCTATCAGCGGGGCAAGCTGATCACGTGGATTGCCCTCGCCCTCGGCATGCTAATGCTCGGCGCGGGGATCTGGCGCGACCGGAGACGCCTTGGCTGATAGAGCTCTGGTAATCGTTCCGACCTACAACGAGCGCTTCAACATCGCGCGGCTGATCCCCGCGGTCCTCGCTCAGGACTCGTCGATTGAGATCCTTGTCGTGGATGACGGATCTCCCGATGGGACGGGGGCGATCGTCGACGCGATCGTTGCAACCAACCCCAAGGTCCATGTAATCCATCGCGCGGAAAAGCTCGGGCTCGGCACCGCCTACATAGCCGGCTTCCGTTGGGCGCTCGAGCGAAAGTACGACCTTGTCTTCGAGATGGACGCGGATTTCTCGCATAACCCCGAGCGTCTCCCCGAATTTCTGGAAGCAATCAAAGAGGCGGATGTGGTGCTGGGTTCCCGGTACCAGGATGGGCACGTGAACGTCGTGAACTGGCCGATGAGCAGACTCTTTCTAAGCTACGGAGCCAACATCTACGCGCGCTTCGTCACTGGCCTTCCAATCTTCGACACGACCGGGGGGTTCAAGTGCTTCCGTCGGAACGTACTTGAATCGATCGATCTAACGGCTGTTAAATCAAACGGTTACGCGTTCCAGATCGAGATGTCGTTCCGGGCCTGGAAGAGCGGCTTCCGACTATTCGAGATCCCGATAATCTTCGTGGACCGAACCGAGGGCGTGAGCAAGATGTCCAAAAAGATCGTCCGCGAGGCGATATGGATGGTCTGGCGTCTGCGGTGGTGGAGTCTGACCGGGAGGGTCTGATGGGGTCTCGACTCGAGGGGCAGCGCTTCTACAAGATGACTGGGTCGGGCAACGATTTCGTGGTGTTCGACACCACGCGCGGATCCGCGCGCGACCTTGAGAACACGGAAGCGATCAGATCTCTCTCAGCTCGCGGTACGGGCGTTGGCGCTGACGGGGTCGTCTTCGTGGAGCCGGCGGGGGATGGCGACGTCCGCATGCGGTACTACAATAGTGACGGGTCCGAGGCGGCCCTTTGCGGGAATGCGAGCCTGTGTAGTACCCGCCTCGCGGTCGAGCTCGGCCTCGCGCAAGCGGGCGGCTTTGTCCTTCACACCGCCGCCGGCGCGCTCAAGGCAAGGATCAGGGACGGACTACCGGAGGTCGACCTCGAGCCGGTGAGGGAGGTCAGGCCCAACGCGAGTGACCTGGGCCAAAACCCGGGCGAGGTGCGCCTTGGCTACGCTTGCGCCGGTGTCCCGCACGTCGTCGTTGAGATCGCGGATATCGAGTCTGCCGATGTGACGGGAAGGGGTCCCGAGCTACGGAACCACCCGGCGCTGGCTGAAGGCGCCAATGTCAACTTCGTATC
>JANMMF010000361.1:0-3590 GCA_031372985.1 Gemmatimonadota bacterium | reverse complement strand
TCTGCCCGAAGCATCTTCCCACACCGGTACGACTACGCCGGGCATGTCGACCGATGCAGCGCTCCGCTGGAATGCTTCCTGGATGCGTGCCTGCTCCGCTGGCGATCGCTTCCCGAATGACCGGTCGACAGGGACGATGATCACGTCCTGTCCGTCGCGTCGCAGATGGGCCACCTGAAAGGTGGGCATTGCATCCATGCGCTTCGTTACCGCTTCTCCCATATGATCTGCTGCCGCTTCTCCCATGTAACATGGAGATTTCCATAGTTAGTCAAGATGGTCAATGTCGGTTTTATATCATCCGACTGTCGATTCTATATCATTTGGTCAGTTAATGCCTTCCACGCGCAAACGGCGGCGCTACCTTCCTTGCCATGAGGAAGCTTGTTGTGCTGTCTTTGGCTGCGCTGGCCACAGCGTGCACGGAGCGATCGCCGGCTGGTGGTGGTGACAACGGCGGCACACTCGTCATAGCGACGACCACGGACCCAGGGACTCTTTTTCCTCCTTTGGTAGTCACCGTCCAGGCAAAGCAGATAACTGAACAGATCTACGACTATCTCGCTGACGTCGGACCGGATCTTAATGCCCATGATGAAAAGGGATTTCGCCGCGGCCTCGCGGATGGGTGGCGCTGGTCGGCTGATTCGTTGATTCTCGCCTTTCACATCAATCCACTCGCCAAGTGGCACGATGGAAAGGATGTCACCGCCCGTGACGTCCAGTTCACCTTCGCACTCAACAAGAACCCCGCACTCGGTGGCAGATTCAACACGGAGCTGGCGAACATCGACTCCGTGACGGTGACCGATTCGCTCACTCCGGTTTTCTGGTTTCGCGAGAAGTTGCCGACGCGATTCCTGGACGCGGCGGCGCAGCTGCTAATTCTTCCGGCGCACCAGCTCGAGAAGATTCCAGTCGACTCATTGCGCGAAGCCGCCCCGCCGCCCATAGGATCCGGACGCTTCCGCCTTCGCAGGTGGGACAGAGGCGCTTCGGTGGAGATCGTCGCTGATACTTCCAACTATCGCGGGCGGGCAAAGCTTGATCGGGTGATCTGGAGCGTCTCGCCGGACTTCACGACGGCAGTGACGCGACTGCTCGGGGGGGAGGCCGATCTCTTCGATGCGCTACGTCCCGAGAATTTGCGGCAGCTCGCGCGCCGGCCAACTCTCAAAACGCTCACCCTGCCGGGAATGGATTACGGATTCCTTCGTTTCAATCTGCGGGACCCGGCGAACAGGAACCGACCCCACCCCCTCTTCGGCGATCGCAATCTTCGCCGCGCGATCACCATGTCCGTCAACCGTGCGACGCTCGTTCGAAGCGTGCTCGACACATTTGCGCTCGTGCCGGTCGGTCCTGTCGTGCGCGCTTATTCAACTACCGATCCGCGGGGCTCGCAGCTCCCATTCGATTCCGTCCGCGCGAGCCAGCTGCTCGATTCGCTGGGATGGATCCACCGTGCCGACGGGATGAGAGCGAAAAACGGGAAGGAACTTGCCTTCAATCTCATCATTCCCGCGTCCAGCCTGAATAGGATCAGGATGGGTCCACTAATTCAGGAGCAGCTTCGCCGAATTGGAATTCGGATGGAGCTGGAACAGCTCGAGGGATCCACAGCCGGGGACAGAGAAACCCGAGGCGCATTCGACGCTTCGCTGGGAGCGTGGGTCATGGCCTCGAGTCAGGACGGAATGAGAGACGCGTGGGGCAGCTCGGGCATCGGAAAGAATGGCGTCAACTATGGGTACTACAGCAATCCAAGGTTTGACGCCCTTCTCGATAGCGCCCTTTCGGCCAGCCCTACGCAGGCACGCGAGCGATTCAGCATGGCCTACGCCGTAATAAACGATGACGCGCCGGCCATCTGGCTGTACGAACCCCGGAAGATCATTGGCATTCACAGACGTATCCGGACAACCCAAATGCGACCCGATGCCTGGTGGTTTAGCCTCGCCGATTGGTCTATAGGGCCCTCCGAGCGAATCCTGAGGGACAGGTTGCCACCCCGACGTTAACCACTCCTACGCGCGGTTAACTCTTTGGAGGTGACATGAAATAGCCCCTCCGGTGATACGAAACAGGCATTTCAAAGTCAGTTCAATAGTGGCATTTTTGAGTCACGAAATCCCCCCGAATCAGGGCACCATGATCCGTCATCAGGTCTATTTCGATATGCTTGGCTCCATGAAGGAGGACAGCGACTCCTGGCGTTCCGCGTTCGCGGGACTCTCGGTCTTGCGACTCGTGGACACCTATGCCGACGCCGGATCGCCCGCCAATCTGCCCGGGTGGGCCCAGCTCCATGCCGTCCGGACCGCGATTGACGCCGTAAGCGAAGGCGACCCTATTCGCGGTGTCCTGACGACGGTTCTTGACGAAGCTGCGGTGCGCGGCGCGATCGACGACACCGTTTGTGGTTCGTTGCTCGCATACGGCCGCTCGCTGGACTACGAGGCGAGCTGGGGGCTTGCCACCGATGTCTTTGCCACGGTTGTGAGGCTGGTACGCCCGGAGAAGAACGCACGGCTGTCAGTGGAGGCAAACGTCGCAATCGGCGGCGCTGCCCGTCGCAATGGCGATTGGGACACGTCAGCCCGCGCGTACTCCCAGGCCGCGTACATCGCTGATACGCTCGGCGACAAGCCCGGCGTTCTGACGGTGCAGGTCGGTATCGCGAACACCTACCTTGCCAAGGGCAACCTGCCGCAGGCAGAGCAGATCCTCGACGACGTAATAGTGCAGTCCCGCGACCAGGGCCTTCCCGAGATCCAAGGGAAAGCTTTGCACAGTAGAGCGGCTATCGCGCAGCGTCGGGGCGAGCATGCTGAGGGACTCAAGCTCGCGCACGAAGCGCTTCACCTTACCAGCAAGCCAGCGGATCGAGACATGGTGCTGGAGGATATCGCCGTGCTCTTTTCTGAACTTGGAGTGCGGGATTCCGCACGCGACGCCCACATGATTCTGGCCGCTACCGCCCAGACGAAATTCGTGCGTTGGACGGCTACGCTGAACTTGATGGAGCTCGCGAGTCTGGACGGGATTGAAGATGCATTCGACGCTTACGCGAAGGAACTTGCGCGTGCTCCGCTCGGATTCTGGGTCCACTCACATTACCTCCTGTTCCTCGGCCAAGGCATGATCCGCTTCGGCCGACTAGATGCGGCGGAGGATATCCTTCGTGAGGCCGTCTCGTTTGCCCAGGCGAACCAGGTTCACCAGGTCGTTTTCCAGGCACAGACGGCGCTCAGCGCTGTTCGCTCAACGCCCCGGCCGGCTGGACCTTTTGTGGCGCCTACGCAGTGGACGTTGGAAGAAATCGCTCCAGTGGTCGCGTCCATCTCCGAGCTGCGCAAAGCGGCGGTGGCTGCCCAGTAGTTCCTCCGGGCAGCCCGCGCCTTTCTTTCTTTACTTGCAGGTCGATGAGCCGTTCGTGAGTGGGCATCCTACGTCGTTCTTCGGAGCGGTCATGTCCGAGCAGGCGGTGAGGACGACGGAAGCGACGATGGCGAGCATGGTGAAGAGGCGGCGGCGGATCATTGGAGTATCTCCTGACGAGGGGAAGAGCGAGAAGGGGAACTGAAGCA
>JANMMF010000355.1:0-9003 GCA_031372985.1 Gemmatimonadota bacterium | reverse complement strand
TTCAACAAAAACGCGGGTGGACCATGCGCCCCTGAACGGGACCGGTATCCATCCGCTGCCGCCGGGTGCACCCGCAACTCGTTCGCAGGTGGGGACTCAAGGCGCGCCGAAGTAGCAGAATCGGCGATTAATTTTTGGTGTTCTGCGGGCGCGTTAAACCGCGTTCCGCCATAGCCTTGTAAACTTATTCCGAAACGAGTCTAAGTCAATGGGACCGGGATTCTTCCATTATGGGGTCAGGCCACCTCAGGCGTTGCGGAGTTAGCTACGCGACGGGCGCGCACCAACAGGAAGAGAACGGTCTCGACTACGAGCATCGCTCCCATGGCCAGAACCTCCTGCCTTGTCGAGGCGGTCATCAGCCACACCACGATTGCGGAGGCGATTAGGGGAATCACTGGGCCGCCGGGAACCTTGAACGGAACTGCCCCTCCGTCGCGGACGTCGCGCCGCTGAAGCTGTATGACCGCAAGGCAACAGATGAGATACACGATGAGAGTCGCGATTACCGCGAGGACAATGAGCTTTTCAAAGGTTCCGCTCAGAGCGAAGCCGAGGCAAAGCGCCGCATGGATGAGAATGGCGACGTGCGGGGTTCGATATCGCGGGTGGACGGATCCGATCGCCGCGGGAAGGAGACGATCCCGCCCGAGAGCGTAAATGCCTCGTGGCGCCGCAAGTACGTCGCCCGCTACGTAGCCCAAGGTCGAGATCGCGGTGCCCAAAATCACCAGCATCTGGCCGCTGCTGCCGAGTACACGCTTCGCGGTCTCGGCGAGAGGCGCCCTCGTATTCGTGGCGAGCTCGACTCCCAGCACCCCCTGGGCGACGATCTGAATGCCCAAATAAATGAGCGTCACGAGGACGAGAGCAGCGAAGAGCGCCCGCGGAATCGTTCGCGCCGGTTCACGCACCTCACCGCTCGGCGTCAGTGCCGACTCGATGCCGATGAAAGCAAAGGTGAGGATTACGGCGGTGCGCGCCACTTCGCCAGCCGGCGGCATTCCCGGCCATGCGAGGTTTCGCACGTTGATGGCAAACAGCCCCACGCCAACCAGGATCAGCAGGGGGGCTAGCTTCGCAGCTGTTACCGTCTGCACCACCCTGCTCCCCATTTTCACTCCGCGGATATTGATCCACGCGAATGCGGCAAAGATGAGGATGAGCGTTCCATTCCGGATGACGGGCTCCCCGAATCGCAGAGATATTTGCGCGAGCGTGTCCACGAATATGTTGGCTACGGCGGCACAAGCGAGGACCGCCGAGAACCACAGCGACATCGCGACGACGAATCCTATGAAGGGACCGAAAGCGACCTCGGCATACGCATAAGTGCCGCCCGAAAGCGAGACCCTGCTCCCGGCATCAGCGAAGCACAGGACGATTGTCCCCATCGCGATTGCGCAAATCAGGTAGACAACCGGAGCGGCACCACCTACCCGCGCCGCCACTACTGCCGGGAGTACGAAGATCCCAGCGCCTATCACGTAGTTGATCATGCCAGCGGTGAGGCCGCTGACCCCTACCGCCCTTATGAGTCCTTCGTCCTTCGTCACCCGCGAGGCGTCAGTGGCGAAGACCGATTGGTTGCGGGCGGTCTGGACATGAAGTCCGCAAGGAGCTCGTGGAAGTGGTGCGTGCCGACCTCGCGCCGCTCAGAGTAGCGTCCGCGATCGTAGAGCCGCGACCGCACTCCTCGCTGTACCGACTCGACCACCTCTTCATCTTCCATCTCGACGCGGTGGAGGCCAGCACCCATTCCACTGTCGCGCATCGACGAATTCCAGACGTAGGAGTGAAACGCGACCTTGGTGCGTCCGGCGCTCAACGGAGTCACGACGTTGAGCGAGAGTCCCCACGGATAGAAGTTGAACATGATGTTGGGGAACAACCAGAAGTAGAAGGCGCCGACGCGCTCGCCCGCATTGGGATGTCCCTTCGGAAAGTCGAACGCGGGCTCCCCCGCCTTGGCGATTCCCAGCTGAAGGTTTCCGTAACGGAATCGCTCCGTCCTGTAGCCGGAGTAATCGAGCTTCTCCGCCAATCCCGCGTGGACGTACGGGATGTGGAACTCTTCGAGATAGTTGTCGCAGTAAAGCGCCCAATTGGCGTTGATGAGATAGTCCTGCGACGTCGCGTTGTCTCGCACGAACTCGTCGAGCGGCATGAACGACACCCGCTCGCGCACCGGAGCGATCCATTCCTCGAACGGCATCTCCGGAGCAAGGCCGCTGAAGAGAAGTGGGCCGAGCCGCTCGAGGGACAGTTTCGGCAGATTGTCCTTCTCCGAGGGGAATCCCACAGTCGTGTCGAACTCCGGCATCGAGACGAACTTGCCGTCGAGTCCGTACTTGCGACCGTGATACCTGCAGCGCAGCGACCGCGCGTGCCCTTCCCCCTCGACGACGATCGCCCCGCGGTGCGTGCACACGTTGGACAAGCACCGCACCGTCCCTTCGTCGTCCGATGTGAGAACCAGCGGCTCGTTGAGACACCCTTCGAGCAGCGTGAACGGAAGAACCCGCCCCGGCGCCTTCACACGAGCGGCATCGCCCACCCACTGCCAGCTGCGAGCGAAGACGCGGTCCTTCTGCAGGTCGAAGTACTCGGGATCCGAGTACACGCGCGCCGGCAGCGTTGACGCGCGGCGTATGTCCTTGTCGATCTCGAAATCCGAAGTGGTCACGCTTCGTCTGTAGCCCAAAGGCCTTTAGGGTATCCGATAGGCATGTTACAGCCTGCACAGCCCATTGTATGTCTCCGGCCTTCGATCCCGGTAGAACTGCCAGACATTGCGGACCTCGCGGATCTTGTCCAGGTCCAGCTCCGCGGTGATGAGCTCATCGCGGTCGCGCGACGCCTGCGCCACGATCTGTCCGCGCGGATCGCAGAAGTAGCTCTGACCGTAGAACTCGCCGATGTTCCACGGCTTCTCGAACCCCACGCGGTTGATCGCGCCAACAAAGAACGCGTTCGCCACCGCGTGGGCCGGCTGCTCGAGCTTCCATAAATACTCGGACAAGCCCGCCACCGTCGCCGACGGGTTGAAGACTATCTCCGCGCCGTTGAGACCGAGCGCGCGCGCACCTTCGGGAAAATGTCTGTCGTAGCAGATGTAGACCCCGATGTCAGCGTACTGAGTCTTGAACACCGGGTATCCGAGATTACCCGGCTTGAAATAGAACTTCTCCCAAAAACCCGGGGCGGTATGGGGGATGTGGCTCTTCCTGTACTTCCCCAGGTAAGTCCCATCTGCGTCGATGACAGCGGCGGTGTTGTAGTAGATACCCGTACCATCCTCCTCATATATCGGGGAGATGATCACCATTGAATGCTTCTTCGCGACCTCCTGCATCAGCCGAGTAGTCGGCCCATCAGGAATCTTCTCGGTCGCGTCGTACCACTTCGTATTCTGCTCGGCGCAGAAGTAGGGGCCGGTGAAGATCTCCTGCATGCAGATGATCTGCACGCCCTCCTTACCCGCCTGATCGAGGAACTTGAGATGCTTCTCGATATTGGCTTCGCGGATTTTGTCGAGGGGCGCGTCCGTCGGGCCCGCATGGCTAGCCTGGATCAGACCGCATTTGACGACACGAGGCATCCAGCTATCTCCCTATGACTTTGAAGGACTGAGCGTGATCGGTTGGCGCCGCATCAGCAGCCAGTAAATGATGAAACTCAGGGCAAACGTGACGAACCAGGCATACGAATAAATTCTGTCGAAGACATTCGGGTTGGCGATCGCTCCTCCCGGCGTAGAAACCGCGCGAATGAAGCCCGGTACGACCGGCGCGATCGACAGCACGAGAGCGATGATTGCTCTCGGGTTGATTCCTTTTACGTAAGTGTAACGGCCGCGCAGTCTGAACAGATCGTCGACGTCGAGCTGCTGCTTCCTTAGGACCCAGTAGTCGGCGATCAGGATCCCACCCAGCGCACCCATGAGACTCGAGTATCCGAGCAGCCAGGTGAAGATGTAGGCCGCGGCGTCCGAATAGAGCTTCCACGGCATCATCACGATGCCGAGCACGGCGGTGATCAAGCCGCCGGTGACGTAGCTGATGCGGCGCGGACTCAGGTTCGAAAAGTCGTTCGACGGCGAGACGACGTTCGCCGCCATGTTCGTCGTGAGCTGGGCGGCGAGCACCACCAGTGCGGCGAAGATGATTACCGGCGCGCGCCCGATCCGGCTCACCAGCTCGATGGGATCCCAGATCGCCCTCCCGAAGATGACGATCGTCGCGCTCGTCACCGCTACTCCGATGAACGCGAATGCAGTCATCGTCGTCGGAAGGCCCAGCGCCTGGCCGAGTGCCTGGGAACGCTGGCTCTTCGCGTACCGCGTGAAATCCGGAATGTTGAGACTGAGCGTCGCCCAATAGCCGACGTTGGCAGTGAGCGCGGCCGGAAAGAGCGACCAGAACTGACCTTGCCCTTTCTGGAGCCTCTGCGACTCGTTGAGAATATTCGAGAGCCCCCCGCCGTTGCGGATCGCCCACCACAACAGCAACGCGCCGCCGCCAAGGAGCAACGGAGCGGACCAAGCCTCCAGAACCTTGATTCCTTCAGTTCCCTTGAGAATGATCAGGACCTGAGTTCCCCAGAAGACCGCAAAGGCTATCGCAATGCTCCCCGGAATCTGCGCCCACCCTGGCCACGCCGCCTTCATTAATGCGTCGAGCGCGAGCGCTCCGATCCAGGTCTGAATGCCGAACCATCCGCACGCGACAATCGCGCGCAGCATTGCCGCCACGTTCGCGCCGCGAACACCGAAGCTCGCCCGGCATAACACCGGAAAAGAAATTCCGTACTTCGTACCGGCGTGCGCGTTCAGAATCATCGGAATGAGCACGATCACATTGCCGAGCAGGATCACCGCCATCGCCTGCCACCACGTCATGCCCTGCTCCATCAACCCGGAGGCGAGAGTATATGTGGTGATCACGACGCTCATCCCTATCCAGAGCGCGGCGATGTGGTAGGTGGACCAGGTCCGGCGCGACGGATCCGTCGGCGCCAGGTCCGGATTCCAGAGCGGACTGTTTCGAATGTCGTCGACGCCGCGGGTCGAGTCGGAGGTGTAGCTCGCCCCCGTAGCGGCCGCGGTCACGGTGCGAGGCCGGCGGTCGTGCGCGGAAGCCACTGACCGCGCCCTTCCTTTCCGACTACGCGGTAGTCGTCAACGATCACTTCGCCGCGCGACAGCGTCGTGCGCGAAAAGCCGGCGAGATCCCACCCGTCGTACGGCGACCAGTCCGCATTCGTCTCCATCGACTTGGGATCGACCTTGTGCGTCTTCTTCGGGTGGATGATCGCGATATCGGCGTCGGCGCCAACCTGGATCGCGCCTTTGCGCGGATACAGTCCCATGATCTTCGCCGGGTTGGTCGACAGCTTGGTACTCATCTCCTCGAGAGTGATCTTCCCACCCAGCACGCCGTGCGTGTAGGTGAGCGGCATCAGCGTCTCCAGACCCGGCATCCCCATCGGAATCTTGGTCCAGTCGCCGTTCCACATCGCTTTCTGCTCGCGGTTGAAGGTGCAGGTGTCGGTGGATACGACCGAGACTTCTCCCGTCTTGAGTCCTTTCCACAGGCGCTCGACATCCTTCGGCTTCTTGAGCTGGGGACAGCACGCGTATAGATGCCCGTCCTCCCGCTCGAACACCGAGTCGTCGAGCACGAGATACTGCACGCAAGTCTCGGCCAGCACCGGTACCCCGCGCGCCTGAGCCGCCCGGATGATGTCCGCGCCTTCGCCCGTAGACATGTGCACGATGTACAGCTGTCCGCCGGTTGCCTCGCTCCACTGCACCGCGCGCTGAATCGCCTCGGCCTCGATGAAATTCGGGCGCGTCATCGGATGGAGGCGCGCCCCGTACTTCTTCATCAGCTCCGGCGTGTGATGGCGAGCGATCAGCTCGTCGAGCACCCGCGCCGACTCGGCGTGCACGAGCAGCATAGTTCCGTATTCCTTCATCTTCTCCAGCGTCCCGAACATCGCCCTGTCGTCGGACTGCCACCCCTCGGATTCATAGATCATGAACTCCTTGAAGGTGGTGAAGCCGCGATCCACCATTCCCTTGATCTGATCCTTGTGATCGTTCCAGCGCGTGATGCAGATGTGAAAGGTGTAGTCGATCAGCGCCTTCCCTTCGGCCTTCTTCATCCAGTTGTCGGCCGCATCATTGAGGGACTCGCCAGCGTACGGAATTGCGAAGTCGATCAGCGTCGTCACGCCACCGCGGGCGCCGGCTCTGGTCCCTGTCCGGTAATCATCGGCTGAGACAGCTCCCATGAAGGGCAGCTCGAGGTGCACGTGCACGTCGAGAACGCCCGGAATCACGTAGTGCCCACTCGCGTCGATGATCTTTGTACCATTTTCGGCTTCGAGATTGAGGCCGAGCGCCGAGATCTTGCCGCCATTGATTCCCACGTCACCGATAAACGTGCCCGCCGGCGTGACGACATTCCCACCCTTTACGATAGTGTCGAATTTTGTTGCCATCAACTCTTGACCGACCCGAGTGCCCGATCCAGCACGTCGAGCGTAAAGTCCGCGTCATCAGCTGTGATGCACATGGGCGGCTTGACGCGAAGCACGTTGCCATCGAGCCCACCCTTGCCGACGAGCACTCCCATCTCGCGTGCCGCCTCGAGCAGCGCCAGCGTCTCCTTCTTCGCCGGCTCTTTCGTCTTGCGGTCCCGGACGAGCTCGACGCCGAGCATGAGACCCATGCCGCGCACGTCGCCAATCAGCTGATGACTCCTCGCCAGTTGGTTGAAACCGTCCTTCAGCCGCTTGCCGACTACCCGGGAATTCTCCTGCAGCCCGTCTTCGTCGATGACGTCGAGGACGGCGAGGCCGGCCGCCATGCAAACCGGGTTGCCGCCGAAGGTATTGAAGTGAATCCGCTGCGTCAGCGCCTGGGCGATCTCCATCCGCGTCGTGACCGCCGCGAGGGGAACACCGTTGCCAATTCCCTTCGCCATGGTTACGAAATCCGGTACGACGTCGAAGTTCTCGAAGCCCCAGTAGTGATCGCCCGTTCTGCCGAACCCGGTCTGGACTTCGTCCGCGATGCAGAGTCCGCCGCTGTCGCGCGTGATCTTGTACGCCTCCTTCAGATAATTCCGCGCCCCGTACGTCGCCCCGCCCACGCCCTGGATCGACTCCGCTATGAATGCCGCGATTTTCCCCGGCGTCGAGTAGCGGATGATTCCGAGGATGTCTTCCGCGCTCTTGGTCGCGATCTCCTCGGGCGTTCCGGAGTAAGGGCTCCGGTACGGATCGGGAGAGACAGTGTGGTGCACGCCGAGCGCACCCGGGAGCGGATACTTCCACGTGTTGTGCGACGTCAGCCCCATCGCGCTCGGCGATCCGCCATGATATCCGTTGCGCAGCGCGATCACATCGGTGTTGCCGGTGAAGAGCCGCGCCATCGTGACGGCGAGATCATTGGCTTCGCTGCCGGTGTTCACGAAGTAGGTGACGTCGAGTCCTTTCGGCATCTTCGACGCGAGCTTCTTCGCCAGGAGCGGAAAGTTCGGATGCAGATAGATCGTGGTCGCGTGCTGCAGGGTTTCCGTCTGCTTCTCGATTGCCGCCACGATCTTCGGGTGGCAGTGTCCGCAGGAGACCGTGACGATCCCCGCGAACATGTCGAGATAGCGCTTCCCAGTCTCGTCGAACAGCCACTGCATGTGTCCCTCGACGATGAGGAGCGGCTCGCCGTAGAGAGTAAAGATCGCCGGATTGGTGTACTTCCGGCGCATGGCGATGACCTCCTGGCGGGACGGTCCGGTATACGGCTTGGGCGTATGGTCGCAGGGCGGCATTTCCACGCGCCCGCGCGATGCCGCTTTGTTCCCGTCCCCAGTGCGAGCGGGCTGAGGTGAAGTCTGAGTGATCGTCACGCGCTAAGCCCGTGCAACGTGTGCAACTTCTTCAGCCTGCGGCGCCGCGTACCCTTCGACATTCTCGTACCCGGAGTGATAGTCGGCGGATTCGGGACGACGAATCTCCGACTGAAGCACGATCCTGTCGCGCCGAATGCCTCGGAAATCTTCGACGCTCTTCCAGCCATCCTTCGCGTGCTCCTCCAGGAACTTGTCGAGTCCCGAGAGCAGTCGCTTGATGACGTTCGGACCGACCGCTTGATCGAGCATCGCCGATGTGCACACCTGCACCGTCCCGCAACCGAGCAGGAAGTAGGATGCAGCCTGATTGAAGTCGGACACGCCTCCGATGCCGGAGAAGCTCTTGTCCGGGAACGCTTTCGTCAGCTGCGCCATCTTGGCCAGCGCCAGCGGGAGGATCGCCGGCCCACCGAGGCCGCCGCTCGAGACGAGCCCGTCGACATTGATCTCGAACTCGAGAGTCTCGGGATCGATCAATGGAATGGACGGGAACGTGTTCGACGACACGATCGCGTCCGCTCCGCCACGGAAGCACGCGGCCGCCTCGACGACGATGTCCGCGGTCGCGGGAGTGAGCTTGCACCACACTGGCACTTTCGCGACTTCCTTCACCGCCTCGGTCACTACCGAGCAAAGGCCCTGATCCTTTCCGATGTTGGATCCCATGTCGCGGCGATCCATGTGCGGGCATGAGAAGTTGAGCTCGAGGCCGTCCGCACCTTCGCCCTGCGCCGTTTCGGCCAGCTCCTGCCAGTGTCGGAGCTCCTTGTCGTTCCCCGAGCCGGCCATGATAGATGCGATCAGCACCTTGTTCGGGAACGCTTCCTTGATCCGTCGGATGCGCGGCGCCCACCACTCGAGCGTCTTGTCGGAGATCAGCTCCCAGTTCCAAGACGAATGCAGAGCGGCCCCCGGTCGTTTCTTCATCGAGACGTTCCCGTCCTCGGGAGTGGTGCGCATGAACTTCGCTTTCGCGCCGTAGACGTTGACGACCGGATGAAGTCCGATGGTCTTCGTCACTACTCCGCCCCATCCGGCTTCGAACGCGCGCGTGATGTTCGATTCCGACTCGGTCGGCGGCGCC